>JBEKKN010000095.1:0-8849 GCA_050010675.1 Verrucomicrobiota bacterium
GACGAGAGCGATGACAACTTCTGTTTTCATCGCTTTCAGAAATCCGTGTTCATCTGTGTTTATCCGTGGTTAAAATCTTTTCGACCCGATTTATGTCTTCCGGTACGTCCACGCCTACACTGTCGTAATCCACCTTGACGACGGCCATCGGAACGCCGTTTTCCAGCGCGCGCAACTGCTCCAGCTTCTCGGCGTTTTCGAGCGGTGACACCGGGAATTTCACCAGTCGCAGCAGCGTTTCCCGCCGGTAACCGTAAATGCCAAGATGCTTCAAAAAAGGAAACGCCGCCAACTGTTCGCTCACCGAACCACTGGCGGCCTCGCGCAAATACGGAATCGTGCGCCGGGAGAAGTATAACGCCCGGCCGGCCGGGCTGACAACCACTTTTACGACGTTCGGATTGCCATATTCGGCGGGATTTTTGAGGGGCGTGGCGGCGGTGGCCATCTCGTTTTGCGCCAGCGCGCCGGCGACGGCGTCAATCACCGACGGGTCGATCAGCGGCTCATCGCCCTGAATGTTCACGACCGCGTCGCACGGGCAGCGCGCGGCCGCTTCCGCGATGCGATCCGTGCCGCTGGGATGGTCCGGACGCGTCATTTCGACGCGGCAGA
Organism: Verrucomicrobiota bacterium; assembly: GCA_050010675.1. GTDB lineage: Bacteria > Verrucomicrobiota > Verrucomicrobiia > Limisphaerales > UBA11358 > UBA11358. Next base: position 616 of record JBEKKN010000095.1, read on the forward strand.
ATTTTTTTGCGACCGCGGCGATGCGTGGATCATCCGTGGCCACAATGACCTCGCTCAACGATTTCGCCTTCTGGCATTGCTCCACGACATGCTGGATCAGCGGCTTGCCGGCGATGGGGGCGAGCGCTTTACCGGGGAACCGTGTCGAGGCGTACCGGGCGGGAACAATGCCGACGATTTTCACGGGCCTTGATTAAGCCATAAACCACCGCGCCGACGCAAGCAGCGAAGGCAGCAGGGATTTATCGGATTGGTTCTGGTGAACTGTCGAGGCTCTTCGTGGGCGTTTGCAGCGCCTTTTTAAAATAAGCACCCGCACGCGTCGGCGTGAAATTCCAGTCCTTGATCAGGCAGGGCCCCCAGTGTGGGTCAAAACACCAGGCGGTGTAGGAGATTCCGTGCTCGGCGCAATACGTCGTGATGGCGTCACCGTAGATTTCATCGCCGATGATGGGGTTGTACCCGTCCGGCTCGCCCGGCGGGAGGAAGCCGATTTCAGTCAAAATCATCGGATATCTGTCGGCGACAAAACCCCAATCATGGGTCCAGCTGGCGGCCCACGGCGGTTTGGCCTTCATCGGATAGGGATGTGCGACGTAACCGATCCCTTCGGCGTCGATCGGGTCACTGGCGACCGGGGTCAGATCGTACGCGAAATTAAAACCGGCGACGAGCGGGACGGCCGTGCCGCCGTTCGCGCGGATGGTTTTGATGATTTGTTCCAGCAACCCCTTCCATTCCGGCCAGGTTGCGGTTCCCATTTTTCCACCCAAGGCCGGTTCATTGAACAATTCGAAGAAGGCGACGGTGTTGTTGCCATGAAAGTGTCTGGCCATCGTGGTCCAGAAATTGAGCGTCTCTGCCTTCGTGGTGTCATAAGCCGTCGGCGGATAAAGCTCCGAGGTGGCCGGGAAAAACTTTTCCTGATACAAATTGCCGATGCTGTGCCAGTCAATGATGACGTACAATCCTTCTTCGTTTGCCCACGCGACACCTTGATCGAGCAGTTTGAGGTAATCCTGCTCGCCATGAATGTGCCACGCCGCCGGATGCACGGGAATTCTGACGATGTTCGCGCCCCACGCCCGGGCCATTTCGAAATAATGTCTGTTCCATTCGCCGTTGCGCTGCAATTTGTCAGGATCGCTCGCGTCCAGGCCGCGGAAGACGATGGTCTTGCCGTCGGCGGTCACAAAGTGATTGCCTTGCACGCTGATGTGGCTGGGTTGCGCAAAGACTCCGAAAGAAAACAAAATGCCGGACAGGCAGCAGAAAAAGAATTTTGTCAGAGGGGACTTTATCGAGGTTGAAGTTGAATTGGGGTGGTTCACACCCTGAAACGTATCCCAAAGCGAAAGGGTGTCAATCTTGCCCGACGATCACGCGCCTTGTGACCAGCGCGATGGAAGAAGCCCTTCGGAAGATCCGTTAGCGACTCTCCTCGCGGAAGGTCAGATAGGCAAAAACCAGTGCCACCGCAAACGGCAGGGCGAATATTAAAACGCTCATGGTCAGAATTATAGCACATCATTTGCCAAATGTGACAAATATGTTACAGAAACGTTACGTAAAGATGTCTTTCGATTGATTTTTTTACGTAACTATCTTTTTTTGAGCAACTTAAAATTTAGAAACAAAATTGTCGGCTAGTGCGCCAAAAATGCTTGTCCGGGACGCTGAGACTAAAATCGGGACGAAACCCGGATCAGAAGCTGTAACTTATGCCCAGGCTGACGAAGATTGATTTGGTGAGGCTTAATTCAACACCACTGCCGTCGCAGGAATGCCGGTGAATCAGGATGCGGTCGAATTTCCCGCCTGATTCAAATTGCCGTCCGGCCGGCGGCGGACGAGTTCGAAGTTGCAGAGGCGCACCTCGGGTTTGCCTGCGGCATCGAGCACCAATTCCTGCCGGGTATCAAACGAAATCAACAGATGGTCCGGCTTGAGATTGAGGTCCTCGAGACCGCATTGGGCCAGCTTGCCGGCTTTCGCCCGCAGCAATTCCTCCATCACCGGCACGGAAATCAGATGATCGGCGCACGCGTGTTTTGCGTTCATCGCCGTGTAATGGCAGTCATCCTGGGCCGCCAACAGTTCGTCCGGTCCGTTCCAGTAGCCCCAAACCGTGATATAGTTACAACCCTTTCGCAGGGCCGGCTCGCCCTCCGGGGTGAGTAGTTGCGCCAGCTCGCTAAAGCGCCGTTCGTCGGCCGCCGGATGATCGGGTTCGCGTTTGCTGCCGGTCATGTAAACGGCGCGGGGATAAATCGTCTTCACGCCGTGCCGGCTCAGCTCGAGCGCGTACGCAAATTCCTCGAACGGACTGTTGAAACCGTGTTCGCGGACCGCCTCCTGGCTGCTCTCGGGATGGGTCAACCACGGCGGCTCGCCCATGCGCGACACCCGCCAGACCAGGTTGATGTTGTCCTTGGTGAACGTGGTGAAAACCTGGTTGTGCGAGGACAGTTTCTTCTTGGGCGTGCGCCGCCAGCGTTCGGGCAGGAAATAGTTGAACAAATCGGGGTCCTTGCCCACGACCCAGAGCAGGCCGCCGGTGCTCTCGGCGCGGCCGAAAACGTAATCCACGCCCATGACGTTGGTGGAGTGGAGATGGGCGGGCAGCGGCGTGGCCGCGTCCGCCTCGAACCGCCGCGCCATGTGCTTGAGATAAATCTGGCGGTTCGCGCTGCGCACCGATTGTTCATGCTCCGGCGTGCGTTCCAGCAACTCATAATCCACCAACGCGTAGGCCAACTGGCCGTTCCGGTCGCGCAACAGCGATCGGTCCCGTCCCGAACGTAAAATGACGTGCGCGGGTTTCATGTCAATGACCCGGTAACCCTTCTGCCACAACTCGTGCGTGGCCAGACAGGTGACCCGGGCGAGAAACTCGGCACGCTCCGGGTCGTGCAATTTGAGAAACTCGGCCGACTCCACCGCGTCCAGGCCCTTGACCCAGCCGTACAGCACGACGTATTGCCGGAGAATGTCAATCTCCACGCCCGGATGCCGGACCACCTTCGCCCGGATTTTGTCCTCGGACCGGCCCGTCTGCCAGAGTTGCAGCCGTTCGGACGGCATGTAAATCGCCAGCGGCTTTTGCGTCCGGAGACGGATGCCCGGCGGACCGGCCTCGCCCTTGCGCAACTCCATGAGCAGCGAAAATTCCTCGAACGGGCTGTTGAACTCGGCGTGGATGAACTTGTTGAAGGTGAGCGTGTCGAGTGGCACGCCCTCGCCGACGCGCGACCATTTCACGACCAGCGACAGCGTCACGCCGTTCACCCGGCGCGTGGGGACCTTGTAAACCGTGCTGGTGCCTTCCAGCCGTTTGCGTTTGGTCTCGAACCATTCCTGCGCGTACCAGTTCTCCGGCAGTAAATTCTGCCAGAACGGCGCCCCAAACTGCGTCACATACAGGTCGCCCCCGTCCTTGGTTTTCATGTGCACGTAATCCACGCCCAGCAACGAAATGGCGCTGCCCGGAACGGCGGCGGGGACCGGAGGAACGGCAGGGGAAGCGGCAGCTTCGCTGGACATGGCATCAATCTCGGCTTTGTGTCAGCCTTGCTGCTAACCATGGCTTATCAAAAACGCACCGAAATTTGGCCACAGATTTACACAGATGAAACGCAGATTTTAACTCGCCATTGTCTGACTTGAAATCATTCTTAGCCCCTGATAAACAACAAGCCAGTTCATGAGCGAGTTCATCTACGTTCTCGAAAATGCTTCGATGCCCGGTCTGGTCAAGATTGGCCGGACGGATCGAAGTGTATCGGAGCGAGTGAATGAACTTTCCTCACACACCGGAGTCCCAACCGGATTCACTGTGGTAAAGGAATACGCCGTCACAAACTCCGTCGAGGCGGAAAGAATAATCCACGAACGACTGTCTGCTTACCGTGTCTCTGATAATCGCGAGTTTTTCAAATTGGAGGCCGAGGATGTCACGGACATCATCGAATCAATTCTGCCAAAATCTGAAACCCGACGCGATTTTGAGCGGGAAGATGAAATGATTGCCAGAGCAATCCCAATTGTCGTTAAGGTAGGCATGGCGCGGCCTCGGATGCTTGAAGAAATGCTCGGCATTTCCTACGAGGAAGCCTTGTTTGTAATTCACGCCTTGCAAGGACGTGGCGTTATTGGCCAACAAAATGAATCCAAATGGACTGCGAGTCCCAACCCGCCAGTCATTTCGCAACAGCCCAAGCCCATCACCGTCGCCGCGACACCGGTCATCGGCAATTACCAGTTGCCGCCGATGGATTTACTCCAGCACCCGGACATGACTACCAATCTGACCGAGTCAGCAGGGCAGTTGAAGAAACATTTGATGGGGAATGCGCGACTCATGCAGCAGACGCTCGCAAAGTTCGAGATTGAAGTTTCGCTCGGCGACATTACTAAAGGCCCGACAATAACGCGCTACGAACTACATCCTGCGCCTGGTGTGAAGTTGGAAGATATTGCGGCCTTTTCCCACAACCTTGCCGCCGCGCTCAAGGTAGAACAAATCAATATCCTCACACCCATTCCCGGCAAAAATTGTGTCGTCGTCGAAGCGCCCAACCCGATTAAGACCAAGGTCATCGTGCGCGATTTGTTCGAGTCCGAGGAATGGCGCAATACCAAGGCGAAGATTCCCATAACGCTGGGCAAGAATGTCTATGGTCATCCGATTATCGCCGACCTTTCCCCAATGCCGCACTTGCTCGTCGCTGGCAGCACCGGCTCCGGCAAATCTGTTTTCTTACATGCCATCATCGCATCGCTGCTCTACCGCTTTTCACCCGACCAACTCCGGTTTGTGATGATTGACCCGACTTGCATCGAGTTGCAGTCTTACAATGCCCTGCCGCACCTTGTCGTCCCAGTTGTCACCGATCCAAAGAAGGTCATCCTCGCTTTGCGCTGGGTAGTGAATGAGATGGAAAAGCGCTACCAAATTTTTATGCGCGTGGGAGCGCATAACATCTGCTCGTTCAATGCGCGCTCGAAGAACAAGCCGTTGCCGGAGCCGGAAACTGAATTGCCGCTCAAAGCCAAAAAGGAAAAGATCGAGCCGGGTGCGGAAAGGTTCGCAGTCAAGGTGGACGAGGAAATCGTCGTGCCACGCGACGACGACATCGTCATTCCCGAGAAGCTTTCCTACATCGTTGTCATTATTGAGAAATTAGAAGACTTGATGCAGGTCGCACCCGCCGACGTGGAAATGGCCATCGCGCGCATCACGCAAATGGCGCGTCCGGCGGGTATTCATCTTGTCCTAACGATGCGACCTGCGAGCCAAAGCACACTCTCCGAAAGCACTTACGCCGAGATACCTGCTCGCATCGCATTTCGATGCACGTCACGAATTGAATCACGCTCAATCATTGGTGCAACGGGAGCAGAAAAATTATTTGGCAACGGCGACATGCTTTACCTGCCGTCCGGCTCGGCAAAATTGATTCGCGCCCAAGGCGCGCTCATCACCGACCAGGAAATCTATAGGATCATCGAGTTCATCGCCAAACAGGGCAAACCGAACTACGACCTAGAAATTCACCAGCAGCTTTTCAGGCACGCCGCCAATTTCGGAAACGAAGGCGGCATTGACGAGGACGAGGAACTCATCCAGCAGTGCATCGAAGTCATTTACAGTGAACAAAAAGCGAGCGTCTCGCTATTACAACGCCGCTTGCGCCTCGGCTACACCCGTTCCGCTCGCATTTTGGACGAATTGGAAAATCGTGGCATTCTTGGACCGAGCAAAGGTGCGGAACCACGCGATATTTTGGTTGATCTTAATGCCGGAATTCGCAGAAAGCCTGTCGAACAACCACCCATCATTCAGCCGCACTTCGTCGTGTGCGCTTGTGAACAATGCGCTGGAAAAATAGAATTTGATGCAAATGAACTCGGTGACAGACAGGAGGCTTCCGTTTCATGCCCTCATTGCGGTGCTGAAACATCCGTATCTCTCTCCCGCGCCGACATATAAAAACCTGATTCACTCCGCCATCACGTTTTTGGCCGGATTTCATGGCTTGGGCTAGGCAACGGTTGTCACCCGATATTGGTTTTGGGCGCCGGCGAGTTTCAATTTCAGGACCTCGCCCTGTTTCCGGCCCAGGAGCTGTTCGCCCAACGGAGATTGCGGTGTAATCACCAGCACTTCCCGTTTGTCATGCAGCACCTCCGTGCCGCCCGCCCGGGGGCCGATGAAGTAAGCCGTTTTTTCCGAGTTCAATTCCAGTTCCACGAAGGCCCCGACATCAATGGGTTCACCCGCTCCGAACCGGCGCGCGTCCAGCTTTTCGAACGCGGCGATGGATTCTTGTATTTCCACCGCCTGCCGGGATTGGCCCCGGGCCAGATAGGAAGCTTCGAGTCCGCGGGTGTCGTATTTGTTCTCGGCCTTGCTCTGTTCGTGCGTGGCTTCCGCGCGCGAGGCCCGGGCCGCCCGGAAATAAACCTCCAGTTCGTCCGTCAGCCGGGCCACGATCTTTTTGATGAGCGCGCGTTTGTTCATGCCAAAGGAGCGAGCTTATTCCACCATCACGCGCTTGGCCAGATTTCCCGGCCGGTTCACGGTGCGGTCACGCTTGCATTCCAGCTGCGGCGCCATTTTCCTTTTGCCACGGCGCGTTCCTGCGTTGATCTGAAAAATCCGTGTTCATCCGTGTTCATCTGTGGTTAACATTTGGCGGATGCTGACGACGCTGCGCATTAAAAATCTCGCCCTCGTGACCGACCTCACGCTGGAACTCCAGCCCGGTTGCAACGTCATCACCGGTGAAACCGGCGCGGGCAAATCCATCATCATCGGTGCGCTCGATCTCGTCCTCGGCGAACGCGCCGACCGCACGCTCATCCGCTCCGGCGAGGAGAGCTGTTCCGTGGAGGCGGTGTTCGATGTCACCGGGCTCCGTACACCGCTTAAAAAATTCCTCGAAGAAAACGGGCTGGAACCGTGCGAGGAAAACCAATTGGTCCTCAAGCGGACCTTTTCCGCCAGCGGAACGAACCGCCAGTTCGTCAACGGTTCGCCCACCACGTTGAACACGCTGGCGGCGATGGGCGAATGGCTCGTGGACCTCCACGGCCCGCACGATCATCAATCCCTGCTCCATCCTGCGAAGCAGCTTTTGATTCTGGACGCCTTTGGCCGTTTGGAAAAGGACCGCGAAGCGTTCGGCGAACTCGTCCGCCGCCGCGCCACGCTGGCCGCCGAAAAATCCGCGCTGATTGTGGATGAAAAAACCTACGCGCAGCAATTGGACCTGCTGCGCTTTCAGGTCCGCGAAATTGACGCCGCGCGCCTGCAGCCCGGCGAAGACGGTCAGGTGGAACTGGAATTCAACCGCGCCAGCAACGCGGCGAAACTGCTGCAATTGAGCCAGGCCGCCATCGACACCTTGAGTGAAAGCGAGGATTCATTGCTCACGCAGGCCGGCGCCGTGGGCCGCGCGTTGCAGGAATTGCAGCGGGTGGATCCCGGCGCGGCGACCCTGGCCGCACTGCACGCCCAGGCCCTCGGCACGTTGCGCGAATTGCAGACCGGCCTTTCGCGTTATGCCGAAAAAGTGGACGTGGATCCCGCGCGACTCGCCGAACTCGAAGCGCGCCTGGACCTGATTCATTCGCTCAAGCGCAAATACGGCGCGACGCCCGCCGAAATCATCGCCTTTGGCGGGGCGGCGAAACAGAAATTGCAGTCGCTCGAAAGTCGCGACGCGGAACTGGCGCGCCTCAATGCCGGATTACAAAAGCTCGACGCGGACATTTTGCGCGCGGGCCAAAAGCTTTCCGATGCCCGGCGCAAGGTGATTCCGCCCCTGGCCAGGGCCGTGGGCAAACAGCTTGACGACCTGGGATTCCAGCAAAGCAAGTTTGACGTGGCCATTCAGCCGGTAACCGCCGAGACAACGAGGCTCAAATCAACAGATAGTCAGAGCCTCCTCACGTCGGCGGCTACGATTAAACAGACTGGTTTTGACGAAATCGAATTTCAATGTGCACCCAATCCCGGCGAGCCGGCCAAACCGTTGCGGGCCATTGCGTCTTCCGGCGAAATGGCGCGCGTGATGCTGGCCCTCAAGACGGTCCTGGCCGCCGAAGACGAAATCCCCGTGCTGGTTTTCGATGAAGTGGATGCCAACATCGGCGGTGAAACGGCCCATGCCGTCGGTGAAAAAATGAAACAGCTGGCGGCCAAGCGGCAGGTCTTGTGCATCACCCAT
>JBEKKN010000096.1:0-9065 GCA_050010675.1 Verrucomicrobiota bacterium
ATCCTCGGCGGAAATATCAGACAGCCGAACCAGTCCAAGGCCGTTTACAAAATTCTCCACGCGCTGACGGTGTCCCCTCCGGGTGACGGGCCGCAACTGGCAGATGTTGTTTCCGGTCGAGTCGGCCTTGCCGTCCAGCCAGTCCTTGAAACTGTCAAAGGCTTCATCGGCGGTCGGAGATTCGGCAACGTCGGCCTGTTTGCCGTGCTCTAAAAAATACTTCACCCCCTTGAACACGTCGCGGTCATCGTCAACGAGCGCGAAGGTTTTCTCGGCAATCCCAAGCTGACTTTCCGAAAGCCGCGTTGCCCGGAGCATGGTTTCCGATTGCCCGGCGAAAAATTCTGCGTTGAGCGCCGCGCTCCGGGCGGAAGCGTCAGCGGCTGCCGCATAGTTTTCACGAACGCGCTCGCCGTTGCGCCTTGTGCCGGTGACTCGGAAGGACCGTGATCCGCTGGCGTTGGTGAACGGCATCACTTTGAACCGGGGTTTGAGTCTGGCCGTTGTCATTGGAAAGCATTGTAGGCCATTGCTCAACGATTGTCAACTGACTGGCAACCGATTTTTATTAGTTAGTTTTCTCCTTATTTCCCACCTATTTTGTCAGGCTTTCCAGGCGTGTGCCTTAAACCACTCGGCCATCTCTCCCGCAATCTGCCAGTCGTTTGACAGCATACAAATCGATGCTCTATTTCACAAGCCTGCCTCGAAGGCAAGATTTGTCCCGTGCCCAAAAGGAGGCCAGCCGCCTCTGGTCATCAATCGTTTTGCGCCCCAACCGGCGGAAGCAACAAGAACGGTGAATATGAATTTGAGTGAACAACAAAACTTAAGGGAGAAACCGCGCGCCGCGTTGACTTGCGGAATCATGGCTGCACTGACCTTGCTGGCGCTGGCCGGTTGCGGCCGCCAGCCGGCGCCCTTCGCCATGCCGCCACCCGAAGTCGGCGTGGTGACCCTCGCGCCCGAATCCGTGGCGTTGACGACGGAATTGCCGGGGCGGATTGACCCGGTCCGGGTGGCGCAGGTGCGCGCGCGCGTGGATGGCATCGTGTTACGTCGGAATTTTCATGAAGGCGCCGACGTCACCAACGGTGAAGTCCTTTACCAGATTGACCCGGCGCCCTACCAGGCCACGCTGGACAGCGCGAACGCCAGCCTGATGCAGGCGCAACTGCTGGTGCAACGTTACCAACCGTTGGTGGGCATTAATGCCGTCAGCAAGCAGGATTACGATAATGCCGTGTCCGCGGCGGCCCAGGCCAAAGCCGCGCAGGAAATCGCGGCGGTCAATTTCGGTTATTGCACCGTCACCGCGCCGATTTCCGGACAGATCGGTGCGGCACTGGTTACTGAAGGTGCGCTGGTCAGCCAGAGCGCCGCGACGGAGCTGGCCCTGGTGACGCAACTGGACCCGATTTATTGCGACTTCACCGAATCGAGCACCGAACTCCTGCGCCTGCGGCGCGAAATGGACAGCGGCACGCTCAAGAGCGCCGCGCCCGGTGAGGCAAAAGTAACGCTGTTGCTGGACGACGGGACGACCTACGCGCAACCCGGCAAACTGTTGTTCTCCGATGTCACGGTGGACCCGACCAGTGGCATGGTCACACTACGGGCCGAGTTCCCGAATCCTGACCATCTGCTCCTGCCGGGAATGTTCGCGCGGGGCGAGCTGGAGCAGGCTGTGGACTCCAAAGCCATCACCGTTCTCCAGCGCGGAGTCAACATCGGCCCGAACGGCGTCGCCACCGCCATGGTGGTGGGGGCGGGCGGCAAGGTGGAAGCGAGGGTGATTAAAATCGGCGAGGCCGTGGACAACAAATGGATCGTCACGGGCGGCCTGAAGGCAGGCGAACAGGTCATCGTCGAAGGCCTGCTCAAGGTTCAACCGGGGATGGTGGTCAAGCCGGTTCCCTTTAATTTACCCAGCGATAATTCCTCCGCTTCGCCGGCGGCGGCTCCGGGAAATTAATCGAACACGCCATGCCGAAATTTTTCATCGACCGCCCGATTTTTGCCTGGGTGCTTTCCCTGCTCATCATGATGGGCGGATTTCTGGCCATCACCCACCTGCCGGTCGCGCAATATCCCAGCGTCGCGCCGCCGTCCATCGCCATCAACGCCACTTACGCGGGCGCATCCGCGGAAACGGTGCAGGACACGGTCACCTCCGTGATCGAGCAGCAGATGAACGGCATCGACAACCTGCTCTACATGTCGTCCAGCAGCAGCGCCAGCGGGCAGTGCACCGTGACGCTGTATTTCCAGTCCGGCACCGACCCGGACATCGCGCAGGTGCAGGTGCAGAACAAGCTGCAACTCGCGGTCCCCAACCTGCCCCTGACGGTCCAGCAGGCGGGCATCACCGTTGTCAAATCCACCCGCAACTTCCTGATGTTTTTCGCCCTGTCGACCACCAACAAGGAGGTGAGCGACATCGCGCTGGGCAATTTCATTTCGGCGAGCATCCTGGATCCCATCCGCCGCGTCACCGGCGTGGGTGAAGCAGACCTGTTCGGCACCCAATACGCCATGCGCATCTGGCTGAACCCCAATCAGCTCGAAAGCTACAATCTCGACGCCAACGATGTCCTCAACGCCATTCAGGCGCAAAACACCCAGGTCCCGGTGGGCCAACTCGGGGCGCGCCCGGCAGTGAAGGGACAGGAAATCAACATCACACTGCAAGGTCAGAGCACGTTGACCACGGTCAGCCAGTTTGAGGGTATTTTGCTGCGGGTGAATCCCGACGGCTCGCGCGTTTTTTTGCGCGACGTGGCCCGCGTGGAGCTGGGCGGCGACAGTTATTCCTTGCAAGCGCGCGTGGACGGGCGTCCGGCCGCCGCCGTCGGCATCCGGCTGGCCCCCTCCGCCAATGCCGTGGCCACGGCCAATCTCGTCCGGTCAAAAGTGAAGGACCTTTCCAAATTTTTCCCGGCGGGCGTGCAGGTGGATTTTCCCTATGACAGCTCCGAATTTGTGAGCGCGTCCATCCGGGAAGTGGTCACGACCCTGGTGGAAGCCATCGTGATGGTGTTCCTGATCATTTTCCTGTTCCTGCAAAATTTCCGGGCGACGTTCATTCCCACCATCGTCATCCCGGTGGCGTTGCTGGGCACGTTTGCCGTCATGTATGCGCTCGGCTTTTCCATCAACGTCCTGACCATGTTCGGCATGGTGCTGGCCGTGGGCGAACTGGTGGACGACGCCATCGTGGTGGTGGAAAACGTGGAACGCATCATGAGCGAGGAAGGGCTGGGACCGCGCGAAGCGACCATCAAGGCGATGGGACAAATCACCGGCGCGCTCATTGGCATTTCCCTCGTGCTCACGGCGGTGTTCATTCCCATGGCGTTTTTCGGCGGCTCGGTCGGGGCCATCTACCGCCAGTTTTCGCTGTCGATGATTTCGTGCATGTTGTTTTCCATCTTTCTGGCCATGTCCCTGACGCCGGCCTTGTGCGCCACGCTGCTCAAGCCCGTGGAAAAAGGTCATCATTTGCGAAAGCAGGGATTTTTCGGCTGGTTCAACCGCGGTTTCGCCGCCACCCGGAAAAATTACGAAGGCTTGCTGGGCCGGACCATCAACAAAACGCCGCGCTACCTGTTTATTTATCTGGCGATCGTCGTGGCGGTGGGCTGGTTTTATATCCGATTGCCCTCCTCCTTTTTGCCGGATGAAGACCAGGGTTATTTCATCACCATCATCCAATTGCCGGTGGGCGCGACCCAGGAACGCACGGTGGACGTGCTCAAGCAGGTGGAGGCTTACTATCTGCAACAGACCGAAGTGGCGGGCATGGTGGACGTCGCCGGCTTCAGTTTCAATGGCCAGGGCCAGAACGCCGCGCTCGCGTTTGTGCATTTGAAGGACTGGAGCCTGCGCCACGGCGCCCAACACGGGGTGGACGCGATCATTATGCGCGCCTTCATGGCCCTGAGCCAGATCAAGGATGCCATCATTTATCCCATCAATCCCCCGCCCATTCCCGAACTGGGCATCTCCTCCGGATTCGATTTTGAACTGGAGGACCAGGCCGGCCTCGGCCATGACCAGCTCATGGCGGCGCGCAACCAGTTGTTTGCGATGGCCGCCACCAATCACGACATCGTGCAGCTGCGCTTTCAGGGATTGGAGGACACGCCGCAGCTCAAGGTGGATATCGACCAGGCCAAGGCCAGCGCGCTGGGAGTTTCGCTGGGGGACTTGAACACGGCGCTCACCACCTATTTTGGTTCGGATTACATCAACAATTTCGTCAATGGCAACCGCGTGCAACGGGTCATCGCCCAATTGGATTCGCCTTATCGCATGCTGCCCCAGAACGTCAGCAAGGTTTTCGTGCGCAACGGTAGCGGCCAGATGGTTTCGCTGTCCAGCCTCGCCACCTTGCACTGGATTTACGGCTCGCCGTCGTTGCAACATTTCAACGGCGTTCCGGCGCTCGAACTCGTCGGCTCCGCGCCGCCCGGCAAGAGCACGGGCCAGGCCATGACCGCCATGGAAAAGCTGGCCGAACAATTACCCAAAGGCTTTGGTTACGAATGGACCGGCCAATCCTTCGAGGAACGGTTGTCAGCCAAACAAGCGCCCATGCTCTATGCACTGTCGCTCATCGTCGTGTTCCTCGCGCTGGCTGCGCTCTACGAAAACTGGTCCATCCCGGTCGCGGTGATCCTCGTCGTGCCGCTCGGCATCCTCGGCGCGTTGCTGGCCGCCACCTTCCGCGGATTGCCCAACGACGTGTTCTTCAAGGTCGGTCTGCTGACCATCGTCGGTTTGTCCGCCAAGAACGCCATCCTCATTGTCGAATTCGCCAAGGACATGCAGGCCCAGGGCAAGGGCTTGATTGAAGCCACCCTGGAAGCGGCGCACATGCGGTTGCGTCCGATTCTGATGACGTCGCTCGCGTTCATCCTGGGCGTGTTGCCGCTGGCCTTGAGCACCGGCGCCGGATCGGCCAGCCGGCACGACATCGGCACCGGTGTCGCCGGCGGCATGATTACCGCCACGTTCCTGGCCATCCTTTTCGTACCGGTGTTCTTCGTGCTGGTCCGCCGGATCTTTAAATCCCAAAAACCGACGCACACCTTGCTTCCGCCAAAACCGTCGGGCTTGGACGACGCCAACGGAGACCACAGATCGGCCAAGCCATGAGCAAACCTCTTCCGCCCATCCTGTTCCTGAACCGGGAGCGCCGGCATCCTGCCGGCGGGTTGCCACCCGGGGGACTCGCCGGCAGGGATGCCGGCGCTCCGGCAACACGTTTCAGGGGTTCAAGTCTTGAATTGTTCCGGGGGATTCTGACAGTGTTTGTACTGGCTTTGGCAGGTTGCACGCTCGCGCCGAAATACCACCGCCCGACCGCCGCCTATGCATCAACCTGGCCCAAGGTGCCGGGACACCCTGAAAATCCGACCGTCGCGGCCGCGGTTCCCGCTGCTGACATCGGCTGGCGCGATTTTTTCCGCGACCTGCGCCTGCAACAGCTCATCGAGCTGGCCCTGACCAACAATCTCGACCTGCGCGTGGCCATGCTCAACGTGGACCAAACCCGCGCCCTCTACCACGTCCAGCGGGACGCCCTGATTCCCACCGTGGACATCAACGCCAACGGCAAGCGCCAACGCACCCCATTCGGTTTCGACGGCAATGGCAGTTCCACAACCTTCAATGACTTTAATGTGAACCTGGGTGTCGCCTCCTATGAACTGGACCTGTTCGGCCGCGTGCGCAGCTTGAAAAAGCAGGCGTTGGAAACCTACTTCGCCACCGAAGAAGCCCGGAAAAGCGCCCAGATCGCGCTGGTGGCCGAAGTGGGCGCGGCTTATCTCACGGAACGCGAATTGACCGAACAACTCGCCGTCGCCCGCGAAACGTTGAAAGCCACGCGCAGTTCCTATGACCTGACCAAACGCAGCTATGATGCCGGCGTCCGTTCCGAACTCGACTTGGATGTCGCCGAAACCCAGAGGCAAACCGCGCGCGCCGCCGTCGCCGGCTACGAACAACAACTCGCCCAGGCCGATGATTACCTGGTGCTCCTGATCGGCCGCCCCTTGCCCGGCGACCTGCCCGCGCCTCAGCCGTTCAATCCGGAAATTTGTTTGTCCGACATCCCGGCGGGCCTGCCGTCGGACTTGATTGCGCGCCGGCCGGATGTACTGGAAGCCGAACATCAGCTCGAGGCCGCCAATGCCAACATCGGCGTTGCCCGGGCCGCCTTTTTCCCAACCATCACGCTCACCGGCCAGGGCGGTACTGAAAGCACGACCCTCGAAGGCTTGTTTGCCCCCGGCTCGCAGGCCTGGCAGTTCTCACCGCAAATCGTCTGGCCCATTTTCGCGGCGGGTACCGCCTATCACGAACTCCAGGCCGTCAAAGCCGCCAGGAGCATCGAAGTTGCGAGCTACCAAAAGTCCATTCAAACCGCCTTCCGGGAAGTCGCTGACGCGCTTGCCGTGCAAGCCACGGTACAAACCCAATTGGCGGCCAACCAGGCGCTGGTTCGGGCCGAACAGCGGACTTACACCCTCACCGAAGCGCGATTCCACAGCGGCATTGACAGTTCACTCAACCTTCTCCTTGCCCAACAGGATCTATACAACGCACAGCAAACTTTCATTCAAACCCGGTATTCGCGCTTGTTTAATTTAATCAATCTCTACCAGGCCCTCGGCGGCGGCTGGCAGGAACACACCGCCAACCTTCAACCGGACCAATCGCATTGATGTCCGGTTCTTAATCTTGATCTTTCTCTTAATCCTTTTCTGACGATTCGCCGATTAAGATTACGATTACAAATTTGTTCCGAAGGAACCTCCGAAAATAGCCCGGCGTTTCAACGCCGGGAATAGAGCATCGGAAGGTTGAGTCCCGCAGGGACGACCGAACCAATCGGTTGCACAATTCCCAGCCGTCCCTCCGGGACTTGACGTCTTTCCAAGACTACCCGGCGTTCAAACGCCGGGCTAATTTCAACTGTCCCTGCGGGACGATTTCAGCCCCTCACCGCGGCGACTTGCCGCCGCCCGTCTTTTTTGGCAGGATTTCCGGGCAATGAAAAAGCCCAAATCCTCCGATTCGCTCCGCCCCTTTTCCAGTGTGGTGTTTGATGGCGACGAACGCGCCGCCGCCCGCGCCATGCTTTATCCCGTCGGCTTCAAAACGGAAGATTTCAAAAAACCGCTCATCGGCATCGCCTCCACCTGGAGCAACGTCACGCCCTGCAACATGCACATCGACAAACTCGCGCTCGAATCCGAATCGGGCGCGAACGCGGCAGGCGGCAAGGCCATCGTCTTCAATACCATCACCATCTCCGACGGCATCTCGATGGGCAGCGAAGGCATGAAATATTCGCTCGTCTCGCGCGAGGTCATCGCCGATTCCATCGAAACCGTGGTGGGCTGCGCCGGCATGGACGGCTTTGTAGCCATTGGCGGCTGCGACAAAAACATGCCCGGCGCCATCATTGCCATGGCGCGGATGAACCGGCCGGCGGTGTTCGTTTATGGCGGCACCATCCTGCCCGGATGTTTGGTAGGGTCGGCGCGCCGCCCCGACCAGACGCCGCAGCGCGGCGTCCCTACCACAGAACGTCTGCTCGACATCGTGTCCGTGTTTGAAGCCATCGGCGCGCACGCGAACAAAAAAATCGGCGACGCGGAATTTCAGGCCATCGAACAATGCGCCATACCCGGTCCCGGCTCGTGCGGCGGCATGTACACCGCCAACACCATGGCCAGCGCCATCGAAGCGCTCGGCATGAGCCTGCCCAACAGCTCCGCGCAAAACGCCATCTCGCCCGCCAAGCTGGACGATTGCCGCCGCGCTGGCGCATGCGTGATCGAAATGCTCAAGCAAGGCATCCGCCCGCTCGACATTTTGACGAAGCAAGCCTTCGAGAACGCAATTGCCGTGGTCATCGCGCTCAGCGGTTCGACCAATGCCGTGTTGCACTTGCTCGCCATCGCCCATACGGCGAAGGTAAAGCTGACCATTGACGACTTCACTCGCGTCGGCAAGCGCGTGCCCGTGCTCGCGGATTTGAAACCGAGCGGAAAACATTTGATGTCCGAACTCGTGGCCATCGGCGGCATCCGGCCGCTGATGAAAACGCTGCTCGACCAGGGCCTGCTCCATGGCGATGCGCTCACCGTGACCGGTGAAACCATGGCGCAAACGCTCGCCAATGTGAAACCGTATCCGGCCAGCCAGACCATCATCCAGCCATTCGACAAACCGATCAAAAAGGACAGTCACATCGTGATTCTGCGCGGCAACCTGGCGTCTGAAGGCGCGGTGGCGAAAATATCCGGCAAGGAAGGTTTGAAATTCACCGGCCGGGCGCGCGTGTTCAATTCCGAGGAAGCCGCGCTGGAAAACATTCTGGACGGCTCGATAGTGAAAGGCGATGTGGTGGTGATTCGTTACGAAGGACCGCGCGGCGGTCCCGGCATGAGGGAAATGCTGTCACCGACCTCAGCCATCATGGGCAAAGGACTGGGCAAGGACGTGGCGCTCATCACCGACGGACGGTTCTCCGGCGGCAGCCACGGCTTCGTGGTCGGCCACATCACGCCGGAAGCTTACGTGGGCGGGACGCTGGCGCTCGTGAAGAACGGCGACTCCATCACCATTGACGCCGAGAAACGGCAAATCAACCTGGACATTCCCGCTGCCGAATTGAAGAAGCGCAAGCAGGCATGGAAAAAGCCCGCGCCCCGCTACACCCGCGGTGTGCTCGCCAAGTACGCGGCTCACGTCACAAGTGCATCTTTGGGAGCCGTGACGGATATGGATTTGAAGTTGTAAACTTCTTGGTGGAAAAAAACCGAGCAAATGAACATAGTCCTAGCAATACTCCAACCCCTTCGCGAGTTCTGCGACTCGTGGGGGAATGTTGCGAGTATTCTTGGACTTTTTGTTAGTTTGGTCGGGTTTTGGTTCGCAATCAAAGGAATCACTACAGCAAAACGAGCCGCCCAGCAGGCTGAGTTAGCAGCGAAGCAAGCAAAGGACAGAGTTTTGAGTCAGGGAACATTGGCCCATTATTCATC
>JBEKKN010000097.1:0-8381 GCA_050010675.1 Verrucomicrobiota bacterium
GCGCGGGGTTTTGCCGCGGGTGGACTGGCGTTCCACAAACTGAAGCCGGCCGGTGGACTCATCCACGGCAAACACGGCGATGCTGTCGTCACCCCGGTTTGAACCGTAAACAAATTTGCCGGTAGGATGGACGACCAGCTCGGCGCACGTGTTTTTACCGTGAAAATCTTCCAGCAGCGTGGAAACGGTCTGTTCGTCCTTCAAGGTTCCGTTTTCCGGGTCATAGGCAAAGGTTGTCAAAGTGGAAGCCATCTCGCTGATGACATAAGCATGTCGGCCGTCGGGGCTGAACGCGATGTGACGCGGGCCGGAGCCGGGCTTCAGTTCAACCCACGGATTTCCGTCGGCTGTGAGCGCGCCGTTGGTTTCGTTAAGCCGGTAAATCATCACCTTGTCCAGGCCGAGGTCGCAGGCGAACACCCGGTGATGGGTGCTGTCCACGGCGATGCAATGGGCGTGGGGCCCGGCCTGCCGCTGCGGGTTGACGCTGGAACCGTGATGCTGCACCACCGACGACGACGGGCCGATGAAGCCGTTGGTCTGCAACGGGAAGGCCGCCACACTGCCACTGCTGTAATTGGCCACGACCAGAAATTTGCCGTCGGCAGCCACCGCGAGGTGGCAGGGGTCGCTGCCGCCGGAGGGCTGCTGGTTCAGGAACGCCAGTTTGCCCGTGGCCGGATCCAATTTGAATGCCGAGACGGCCCCGCCGGCCTGGCCTTCGAAATGTTCCGTTTCATTCACGGCGAAGAGCAGGTGCTGATCTGGGGCCGGAGCCAGATACGAAGGATTGGTGGAAAGGGCGGCCAGCGCGGGCGCGCTCAAGGTGCCTGACGTGGTGTCAAAGCGGGAAGCGTAGATGCCCTGGCTTTTGGCTCCGGTATAGGTGCCGAAATAAACGAGGAGTGATGGGGAGGACGCGGTGTCGGCGTTCGCGGAAAAAGAAATCATTAACAGTGCTGCCAGCGCGGCACAAACGGGTTTTAGTGGTGAACGAAACCGCATAATCCTGGCCCGGCGTTGCCTGGCTTCCCGCGCGCAGTGGATTCCTGTCAGGTTCGAAGATTCAGTTTCTTCGGGTCGAATCAGGCCTTGGCCGCTTCGGGCTTCTTCCAATTCCGTTTGGGCGCCTTGGTGACGAGGCCCTTTTTGATGGCGGCGGCGGAAACGCGAATATAACGGACTTCGCCGTTGGGCAGTTGCGCCTTGACGCGCTGCAAATTCGGCAGGAACCGGCGTTTGGTGATGGCGGTGATATGCGTGCCGATGCCGCCCTGTTTCTTGGGCTTGCCCGAGCGCCAGATGATGCTGCCCTTCATCGGGCGTTTGCCGGTCAATTCACAAATGCGTGCCATAAAATTATATTTTATAAAGGGGCACGAAGCATAGTCACAATATGCCGGATGGCAAGCTCTATTTTGGGGGCGAAGTTGATTCCCTTCGCGCGGCGCAACGTGAAAATGGGCTTGGCTTTCCGGGACAATTACCGTTGTCTTTGGCCCGCATGAACTTGAATCCGCTTTGTCGTCTCCCGGTTGTCGCCGGGCTGTTGATTCTCAGTTTCGCCGTGTCACCGGTGACCTTCCGCTCGGCCGCCGCGGATACCATCGCCGCCCCGGCAGCTTCCAAGGCAACCGAAACCGATGCGGTGGCGAACTCGGTCGTGAAGGTGTTTTCCACCGTGCGTTATCCCGACTTTTACCAGCCGTGGACCAGGCAGTCGCCGAGTGAAATCACCGGCAGTGGCGTGGTGATCGAGGGCAAACGGATTCTCACGTGTGCCCATGTGGTGCTTTACGCCAGCCAGGTGCAGGTGCAGGCCAATCAGGCCGGCGACAAAATTTCCGCGACCGTCGAATATCTCGCGCCGGGCATTGATCTGGCCGTGCTCAAGCTGGATGACCCGACATTCTTCGATTCGCATCCGCCGTTGGTGCGGGCGAAAATATTGCCGGACATCAAGGACGGGGTCATGGTGTACGGTTATCCCGAAGGCGGCACGAGCCTTTCCATCACGAAGGGCATCGTGTCGCGCATCGAGTTCACCGGCTACAACTTTCCGGTTTCCGGCCTGCGGATTCAGATTGATGCCGCCATCAATCCCGGCAACAGCGGCGGGCCGGCGGTGGCGGGTGACAAAATGATCGGGCTGGCCTTCAGCCACTTGAGTGACGCGGAAAACATCGGTTACATCATTCCCTGCGAAGAGATCGACTTGTTCCTGCAAGACATCGCGGATGGTCACTACGACGGCAAGCCCGCCCTGTTTGACGAACTGCAAACGCTTGAAAACGCCGCGTTGCGCTCCTTCCTGAAACTCGACCCGTCGGTGCACGGCATAGTGGTGCACAAACCGAACAGCACCGACCCGGCCTATCCGCTGAAGGAATGGGACGTCATCACCCGGATCGGCGACACGCCCGTGGATGACCAGGGCATGATCAAACTGGGGGACAACCTGAGGGTCCGTTTCCAATATCTGGTCCAGAAGACCGCCCGGGACGGCAAGCTCGCGTTGACCGTGGTGCGTGCCGGGAAGGAAATTCCGGTAGAATTATCCGTGTCGCCGAAGCGCGCCATGGTGACGCCGGATTTAGGGAACGCCTATCCGTCCTATTTCATTTACGGACCGCTCGTCTTTTCCACGGCCACGGACCAATACGTCCGCAGTCTCGTTGGGAGCGCCCGGGGTGCCCGCTGGGTGGACTGGATGATTGCCCGCGGCAGCCCGCTGATCACACGCCTGGGCGACCGGCCGGCGTTTCCCGGTGAAGAACTCGTGGTCGTTCCTTCCCCCTTTTTCCCACACAAACTGGCCGAGGGTTATGCCTCTCCCTTTTGTGAAGTTGTCAAGGCAGTCAACGGCACGCCCGTCAGAAATTTAGCACAGCTGGTGGAGGTTTTGCGCGACGCCAAGGGTGGGTTCATCATCGTGCAATTTGACAATCGCGATGGCGAAACGATGGTGTTTCCGCGGGCGGCAATGGTTGCGGCCACCGATGACATCCTGACGGACAATGGCATTCGCAGCCAGGGTTCGCCGGACGCGCTGGCCATTTGGAACGCCAAGTCTTCTCCCTGAAGCGGTGAATTGCAATTTGTTCGTGCGTGGGCATGCAAGCCCCCGTATTTTCCCTTTACTGGTATGGCCCTGGTAAAACCCTTTGCGGCGCTGCGACCGAAACCGGAACTGGCTTCGCAACTCTGCGAGCTGCCCTACGATGTGATGTCGTCGGACGAGGCGCGCGCCATGGCCGCCGGCAACCCGCTCAGCTTCCTGCACGTCAGCAAACCGGAAATCGATCTCCCGCCGGGAACGGACGTTCACGCGCCGGAAGTATATGCCAAAGGCGGGGAGAATTTTCAAAAACTCATCCGGGACGGCGCGCTGCGGCCGGACGCGCCGCCGGGTTTTTACCTGTACCGGCAAATCATGGGCGGGCACACCCAGACGGGCCTCGTGGCGGCCGCGAGCTGCGTGGAATATCAGCGCGGCATCATCCGGAAACATGAGCAGACGCGCGTGGACAAGGAGAACGACCGCGTGCGGCACATCGAAACCCTGAATGCGCAGACCAGCCCGGTTTTTTTGACCTATCCGGCCGTTCGCACCCTGGACGGGTTTATTGCGGAAAAGGCGTCTGGCAAGCCGGAGATTGATTTCACGGCCGGGGACGGCGTGCGGCACATGTCCTGGACGATTCAGGACCCGCACCAGGTCAAATTCATTGAAACGCAGTTTGCGCGGATTCCCCACCTGTACATTGCCGACGGCCATCATCGCAGCGCGGCGGCGGCGCGCGTCTTTGAATCCCGCCAGGGCGCCGGGCAGAGCGGCCGGTTTCTGGCCGTGATTTTCCCGCACGATCAGATGCAGGTTTTGCCGTACAACCGCGTGTTGAAGGATTTGAACGGCTGGCCGCCGGAGCAGCTGTTGGAAATTCTCGGCACGGTCTTCGCCATCAATGCCGACGGTGCGGCCGCGCCCACGCGCGAACATGAACTCGGCTTTTATCTGGCCGGCAAATGGCACACCCTGGCTTTCCGCCATAATCTGCTGGAGGCGCGCGATGCCCGGGAAATGCTCGACGTGACCCTTCTGCAAAAGCACGTGCTCGAACCGATCTTTGGCATTGATGACCCGCGCACCAACCAGCGCATTCAATTCGTCGGCGGCATTCGCGGCACAGCGGAACTGGAACGGCTGGTGACTGGGGGCGAATACGCCTGCGCGTTTTCGATGTACCCCGTCAGCACCGAAACCTTGATGACCATTAGCGACGCGGGGGGCATCATGCCGCCAAAAAGCACCTGGTTCGAACCGAAGCTCCGCGACGGGATGTTCTGCCATCTGATCTGAGGTTGGATGAATGGATTGGCAGATCGGCGGATAAATGGGGTCCCGCCGGGCCATCCAGCGCTCCCCTAATCCATTAATCCCCATTTTGAATTCGACACTGACGGTTTGAAATTCAACATTCCCCCGTGTCCATGAACCGCCTCCAACGCGGCTTGCGCGCCACCTTCACGGGCATGGCCGTCAACATCGTGTTGTCAGGCACCAAATTCGCCGCCGGTATCATCGGCCATTCGCACGCGCTGGTCGCGGATGCGGTTGAATCCTTCGCCGACATTTTCAGTTCGCTCATCGTGTGGCGCGGACTCGTCGTGGCGGCGGCTCCGGCGGACGAGGACCATCCGTATGGTCATGGCAAGGCCGAACCCATCGCCTCCGCCATCGTGGCCGCCATGTTGTTGGGGGCGGCCCTGTGGATTGCGCTCAAGGCGTGTGGCGAAATCATGGAACCGCATCGGTCGCCGGCACCGTTTACGCTCATCGTGCTGGTCGTGGTGGTGGTCGTGAAGGAAGGCCTGTTCCGGTTTGTTTCGCGTGAAGGCAAGGCGGTGGACAGCTCGGTGGTCACCACCGATGCCTGGCATCATCGCAGCGACGCCATCACGTCCGTGGCCGCCGGCGTCGGCATCAGCGTGTCGCTCATCGGCGGCAATACATTTGCGGCGGCGGACGACGTGGCGGCGATTGCGGCGGCGGGGGTCATTGCGTGGAATGGCTGGCATTTGCTGCGCCCGGCACTCAATGAGCTCATGGACACCGCCCCCGGCCGCGAGGTGATTGATCAGATCCGCGAGATTGCGACCGCTACGCCCGGGGTGGACCGCGTGGAAAAATGCTTTGTGCGCAAGGTGGGCTACCAGTATTTCGTGGACATGCACGTGGAGGTGGACCCGCAAATGTCCGTGCTCCGCTCGCATGAAATTGCCCACGCCGTTAAGGACAAAATCCGCGGCGTCATTCCCGCCGTCACCGACGTGCTCGTGCACATCGAACCGCTTGGCCTCGCGGCGCGGCGGAAGGAAAAGGAGGGTCGCATCGTCGGGGGCGACCCTTCAGGCGGTTCGGCGAGCCGTTCCTTCAAATAGGATTTTTGTTACTTTTTCCCCGCCGGCGGAGCTGTCGAAAGGCCCGCCCCGGGAAACCGATTTAACACTGGACAAATTTCAGGGATCGGCGCGTCATGGAAGCAAACCTCATGAACTCCGCGGGCCAGACCATACGCCGACGCGCCTTCACTTTGATCGAATTGCTCGTGGTCATCGCCATCATCGCGATTCTCGCCGCGTTGCTGTTGCCCGCGCTGTCCCAGGCCAAGCAACGGGCGCAAGGCGCCTTGTGTTTGAGCCAGGGCAAACAGATGATGACGGCCATGGTCCTTTACACGGGCGATCACAACGAATTTTTCCCGCCCAACCCGGACGACGGCAATACGCTACCCGGCTACAATTGGTGCGCGGGACAGGCGGGAATCGGGGGTCCGCAGGAATTCGACCCGGACATTCTCCAGGACCCGACCCGTTCGTTGCTCATCCGTTATCTGGCCGGCAATGTTACTATTTTCCGTTGCCCGGCCGACCGGCGACAGGGCCCGTATCAGGGAACCAATCTGACTTACCTCGGCCAGATTGTTCCCGCCGCGCGCACCTTTTCGATGAATCAGGCGGTGGGCACCATCGATCCCGGATATGAGGCCACCGAGTTCTCCGGCTCCGGCTACGCCCATTATGGTACGCCGAACCTGCCGGTCAACGGCCCGTGGCTGAACAATCAATTCAATCATCGCCGAAATTCGCCGTGGTCAACGTACGGTAAAGTCACCGACATCCAGCGTCCGGGGCCCTCGCGGTTGTGGGTCTTGCTGGATGAAGATGCCAAGGGCTTGAACGACGCGGCATTCGCTTTTGGCATGGAGGCGCCCCAATGGTTTGACGCTCCCGGCACCTATCACAACGACGGCTGCGGTTTTGCCTTTGCCGACGGACATTCCGAAACCCACCGCTGGTCTTACGGAAAGGAAAAGCAGAACAATGGAGCGATTATCACCGATCCCATGGACTTGCAGGATTGGGAGTGGATGCAACAGCGGACCTCGGCGCGGTATTGATGGTCAGTTCCCCTTTGCCTTCTCGGCGGTTTGGCGGGGTGTTCCGGCCATCAAGATTTTTGTTCCCTTTTGGCCGGTGGCGGACATGTATAGGTAAATGCCCGAATTGGATGACATCGCCCTGCTGCGGCAATACGCCGAAGACAACTCCGAATCCGCGTTTTCGATGCTGGCGGAGAAATATGTCAACCTGGTCTATTCCACCGCGTTGCGCGGCACCGGCAACGCACAGGCCGCCGAGGAAATCACGCAGGCGGTATTCATTATTCTGGCGAGGAAGGCGCGGAGTTTGTCGAAACGAACCATTCTTTCCGGCTGGCTGTATCAAACGACACGGCTGACGGCGGCGAATTTCCTGCGCGGCGAAATCCGCCGGCAAAAACGCGAACAGGAGGCGTACATGCAATCCACGTTGAACGAACCCGAACCCGAAGTCTGGCCCCAAATCGCGCCGCTGCTCGAAGCGGCGATGACCGGCTTGAGCGAAAAGGACCGGAACGCCATCGTGCTCCGGTTTTTCGAGAACAAAAGTCTGGGCGAAGTGGGCTCGGCTTTGGGTGCGAACGAAGCCGCGGCAAAAATGCGTGTGCATCGTGCCCTGGAGAAACTGCGGAAATTTTTTTCCAAACGCGGCATCGTCCTGTCCGCACCACTGATTGCCGGAGCGATTTCAACCAATTCCGTTCACGCCGCGCCCGTGGGACTGGCCGTCGCCGTGACGGCCACCGCCGCGCAAGGGTCGGCGGCCGCGGCCTCAACCCTGACCCTCGTAAAAGGAGCCTTAAAACTTATGGCCTGGACAAAAATGAAAGCCGCCGCCGTCACTGGCGCGGTGGTCTTGTTGACCGCCGGAACCACCACCATTGCCGTCAAGGAATTCGCCGGGCACCGGGCGTCGGAAACCCGGGGCGGTCCGGTGGACATGAAAATCACCTGGATCGCCGGCAGGGAATATCCGATGCACATCGAAATGGATCAAACCGCCTCGACGGATGTGCCCGGGCGCCCCCAATCCGTCGTCCAGGGAGTGAACCTGACTCAGGATTTTGATTTTTCCGCGCTCAAGCAGCTGGACAACGGCGGTTGGCAATTGGAACTGAAATTTGACAGCGAAACGATGGACATCTCTCAAGGCGACCGCAGCGTAATGAGTTTCAATTCCGCCCAGAGTGCGGCGCAAGACGCCGGTGATCCGGCCGCGCCGATCCTGCGTGCGATGATTGGCACCCGCTTCAATATTTCACCGATGCGAAAGGCGGGGTGGAAAAACTGGAAGGCCTGGACGCATTGAAGAGTCGCATCAACGCGGCCGCCCAGCCCCAGGAACAAGCCTTGTTCAATGAATTGTTCAGCGAGGACACCCTCAAGCAGTATGGTTCATTCGCCGATGCCATGCCCAACCACGTGGTAGCCATTGGCGACACTTGGCAGGTAAAAAAGGACATCAACAGTTCCATTGGCGGTTTGACGCTGGCCATGAAATACACCTTCAAGAATTGGGAGCAGCATGACGGCCGCCAATGCGCGCATGTGACGGAGGTGGGCAATATCTTGACCAAGAACGTGTCAACAGCCACCGGCATGGCGGTGGAAATCACGAATGGGGACATATCGGGTGAATTTTGGTATGACCCGGCGCTGGGCATGATTGTGGACGCGGACAACCATCAAAACATGACACTGAAAATCATCACCCGGGCCCAGACCCTGTCCTCGCAAATCAACCGGAACGTGCGGCTGGCGCTCCTGGCGGGACAATGACTTTCTGAACCGCACAACCAATTCCCAAAGAATTATGAAAAGTGCTGGTCACAGCGCAATCAGGTCAGGATGGGATTCCCGGCGGGCGTTCACCCTGATGGAGTTACTGGTCGTCATTGCCACCATCGCGATTCTGGCGGCGTTGTTGCTGCCGGTGCT
>JBEKKN010000098.1:0-13375 GCA_050010675.1 Verrucomicrobiota bacterium
CGATATAATTGGCTGGTTGGAAAACGGGACCGCTGCAAAGATAGAATGGATTAAAAGTGCCATTCACCAGCAACCCGCGATTGGTCTCCGAGCCCAAGGCATCCGTCAGATAAATTGTATTGGTCGTCAACGCCAGGGTAAACGCATTGGTCAACACGGCCGTCAGACGCACCGCCGCCGTCTGGAAGAGATTCGTCGAGTTTGAACTGGGCGTGAAATGGATCGCGGGAATCACGGCAAGACTATTGGTATTACACACCACAAAAACGGCCTGACGGACCTCATTCGACGGGCCGATGCTGTCCAACGAGTCGGACAGGGTCGGCATAAATGCCAGTGTCGGGCCAAACAAAAAGCTGGACCCGCAGTTGTTTTGCACTCCGTAAGCGGGCGTAACGACGTTGGTACCGTTCCATAGTGCCGAGCTATCCATGAGCGGGAGATTGATTCCGATTGGCAGATTAACCGGCACATTGGTTTGCGCCCAGGTTTCAGCATAAAGACCCGTAGCCAGTGTGAAATTCGTTCCGGAAACAGTGCCGCCATCCTGCGGGAGGCTGGGGACCGTCAGTTGGCTGAGGGCCAGACTTACATTTCCGCCGTTTAACGCCATTTCACCATTGGGGCCGACCACCAGTGTCCCCTTGTTGACGATATTCGTGGCGGATATCAGCAAATAGCTCGCCTGCAGGGCGTAATAGGGCAGGCTGGTAATTACGCCATCATTGGCTTGAATGGTTCCCGGACTGTCATTAAAAAAGCTGGCTGACCAGCTGCGCGGGCCGCCGCTGGTGGACGGTCCGAAATCAAATTCCCAGCCCACCATACCGGTCATCGCGTTCACATTGGTGTAGTTCAAGGTATTGGCGGTTTGATAAGCGGCCGTGGTGGATATGTTCCAGGTGCCGGAATTGTAAAAATTTGTGGCATCCACATTGGGGGGAACGCCGTTGATGGTGCCGGTGTTGATGTAAATGGAATCCGTGGCCATCCCCACCAGGGGATATGCGACCAAACTCGCCATCAGCAGCAAAGCGGTCGCCCGCAAGCGCCGGTCTAATCTGGAAAAATCTGGCTTCATGTGATGCTCGCCCACTAGTTAACCGTTACCGAATAAGCCGTATCCAACACATTGGGTGATGGAAAGCTGGAATCCGTCAATCGAACTATAATATTAACAAAAGTTCCACGTTGGGTCGGCGTGCCGGAGATAACGCCACCGGAGGACAAATTCAAACCGGTCGGCAATCCCGCCGATCCCGGCGCCAGCGTCCAGGCATAAGGCGGCTGGCCGCCAGCGGCCGTAAAGGTGACATTATAAACCACGTTACTGGTGCCGTTGGGCAAAAGCGGGGGCGCCGGAGCTATCTGAATAAAGGCCTCAGCCGCCAGATTGGCGATGCTGGTGCCGTTGGGATACACCACCGGAGTATTGGTGGTGCCATCAAAGGATGCCCAGGCAAAGTAATCCCTAATGGCCGGCGTACCCGGTCCGGTCAGCGAGAACGGAGAAGGACTGTTCCGATAAACCGGGCCTACCGTGTTAAAGATGATGACAACGTTTGTTCCCCCGCCGCCATAGTCAATGGTTCCGGGACCAGCATGCCCGGCAGCGACAAGGGTGGTGTTAAAGCTGGGCGTACTTGGCGCGATCGCCGGATTATTAAGGACGGTATCATTACCGCCCCGATCCAAGGTCATGCCGTCAAAGACAAAATCCGGCGCCGTGACCACGCGCTGGAAGGTCCTGGTTATCAGCAGACCGTTGGTGATTTGAACCATCGTGTATTGATTGGTAATCGGCTGGGTAAAAAACCCGCTCTGGTAATCATAACTCTTATCAGCCACGCGCACAAACTGGATTCTGCCAATGCCCTGGTAATCAGCAACCGCGTTGCTCGCCAGCGTACAGGGGTGGACTGAAAAGGTGTAATTGGTAAAATAGGAAATCAGGTTTTGCACAAAAAACGTGCCGTTCGCATTGGTCGCTCCGATGGTGGTGTTGGTAACCACATTCAGAGTGATCTGGTTGGTTTGGACAATATCAGGTCCACAGACGCCGTTTGAAATGATGAAGAAATCCCCGGAGGGCACATTGGATTGAAACGGCGCGGAGGTATTGGTTACGAGCACAAACTGGCCACCCGACGGCTGGCCAACCTGCGGCCCAAACGTGATGGTTTGGATGGCAAAGGACGTTTGGGAATACACTTTGTTGGTGACCACATTGCCGAAGGTGAACTGGTAAATCAGCACCAAATTGGTGGTATAATTTGTCACGGCGGCGATGATGCCCCCGGGATAACCGATGGGAAAATTGGTAACGAACGACACGCCCCCAATTGAAACAATATTCGTATAATAGCTGGGAACGGAAGTGACCAGCAACCCCGGGAAGAGCAACTGGAGCGCGGTAGCATCATTGGTCGACGCCGCCGACACCAAGGCGTTGTAATTGGACGTGGACAGTAATGGGAGCGCGTTGAAATTGGTGCTGTAAAGAAGGCTCCCCGTGTCCGGCGCTTCCTTATAACCCGCACCGGGGGCAAAAAGATTGTTGGTACTGAGGAGGTAGCGCAGTCCAGCCACGTCATCCCGCGTCAATCCCGTAAAAAAATTACCATAAGTGCTGAAGTTATAAAGCAAACCAAACTCACCAACACCGGAAGAAACCGGCGGATTGCTGTGGAATGGATCAGCCGGAATTTCAAGCGCATCCGCCGTCGGCGGCGATGCCCCGGGAGCATCGCAGTCGTCAAAAATGAAATAAGAATATAGTTCACCGTTAACGTAGGGTGAATATTGAAGCACATTTAGCGGGCTGGCGATAATGTCAAAATTCCTCGGAACGGTTGCGTAGGTGTAACCAAGACTGGGTCCGCCCACGGGGCAGGTGGATCCAGTGGGGTTGTCACGATCAAACAGCGCCCAGGTGTAACGGACTGAATCGGCCAACCCCAACTCTTGCAACAGGATGGACAGGGTCACCGATTTCAAATCATTCAATTGCAAGGCTTGTGCCTGGTAATTGATGCTCTGCGAGTTCAAAGGAAATTCGGATAAACCCGGACTGTAACTGTCCACATTGGACACGTTGTTCAAAATATCAAACGCCTGCTGCACCGCCGCCTCGCCGTTTGCGCCAAACCAGCTGTTGAAGCCGCCAGTGAACGTGTAGTAAAGCACCGGCGTGTTGGGGCGGTAGCCATCCCCGAGATTTTTGGGCCCGGCACTCAGCGAATCGAGAATAAACGGCGGCGCGCCCCCGGCAGTCAGGGGGTTAAAACCAATCTCCTGCACCTGGTAGGTATCATCGCCGTTGGCTTCCGGCCCCAACAAAGAAAAGGCCCAGGCAGATTGGAAACTGAAAGCCAGACAGCCAATCCACAAAAAAACTTTGATTAATTGCCTCATACGTATTTCACTGGCGCAAAAGTAAAACGCGGTAATAGCCGGCGGAACTGCCACCGACAAAAATTGAATCACTGGCGCCCGCCGCGAACCGCGGCGCGCCCACATTGCTCCAAGCCCCAAAGTTCGTCGACATCTGCACCTGATAGGTGAAGCCCGGCTGGGTGTTCCAACTGAGAAACAAGCCTTCCGGAGTGTTGACCAAGGCGCTCCGCAGCCACGTGCTGGAATCGAGCGGACTGCCGCCGCTCAAGAATACTTGAAGCAGGCTCAGCCCACCCGATGCCAGGGGTGCGTTTACATTGGCTGGCCAGTTGGCAAAATTGTAACCGTAATATTTTTCCATCCATTCAAACGGGATGCCGTAATAGTTGGCGCCACTCCATGTCATACCGCCGGACGGCAGCGACAATGGCGAGTGGCGGCCGTCTGTCGTCACATAATCCACCTGGAAATAATTGCTGCTGCTGCCGGTCAACCCATTGGCCGATGTCATGGCCCATACATTGCTCGAAGTCAGCGCCGTCGGCGTTACCGCGCCGTTCGCGTAAACTTCATATGTGGAAACCGAAAGGCCCGTCACCGGCGGCCAGGACACGAGCAATTGCGGTTGATAAACGCCGTTGCTCACCACAAACGGCGCATAAACAAACGGCGCTGGCAGCGGTTCCAACGGCTGCTGGGAGTTGACATAACGTTGCCCAAACAGGTCAAAACTATATACCAAACCGGTGAAGCTGCTCCAAATGACCAGGAATTGACCGACGCCGTCCGAGGCGACCACCGGCTGGATTTGAGAATTGACCGTCGTGGTGTTGACACGAAATTCGCCGCCGACCACCGAGCCGCTGCCGCGCAGAAATTGTTCGTAAACCCCTTCCTTCGAACCGTCCTGCTCCAAGCTGGTCCACACGATCAAATAATCCGTTCCCAAGGAACTGACGCGCGGCGAGTATTGGTCGCCATAGAGATGGGAATTTACGCGGAGAACCGTGCTGCCGCTGCCAGCGCCGGCACTGGTAAACGAGCGGGCATAAATGTCCAGGCTGTTGATCAGCGGGCTGGTCATATCGCGCGCGCTCCAGGTCGCCATGAAACCGCCATCTGAGCCGGCGGCCACATCAGGAGTGGCGCAGGGATTCAAATCCGTATTGACGGGGAATTCATCGCCTTGAGCACTGCCGCTGCCGTTGTAAAGCCGCGCGTAAATATCCACGCTGGCATTGGAAGCCGTTGCGGAATTTGTAACCGCGAGTGTGCCTGCCCCAGGGCTTGACTGGACCACTCGTTCCTGTTCCGACACCCAGGCGACAACAAATCCGCCATTGGCCAACGCCGCCACCGTGGGCGTGCGTTGATTGTAAGACGTGAACTGATTGACTAAAAACTCGCCGGTGAGCGGCGCGCCCGACGGCGAGAAAATCCGGCCATAGACATCCTGCATGCTGCTGGAACCCGCTTCATCGAAACTGGCCCAAACAACGACGATGTTGCCATTGGTCAAGGTGGCAATTGCGGGAGTGATTTGAAAATTATTCGAGAAGGTGTTGACCGGCACGTCGCCGGTGAGCCAGGTGTAGTTCGAGCCGAGGAACCGCGCGTAAATGTGCTGGGATGCCTTTTGTCCGCCTTGCCATACAAAGGCCGCGCCGCCACCCAGCAATAACGCCACCCGCGGATTTTCCTGATCGCCGGCGCCCTGCACATTGACCCGGAAGGAACTGCCCGAGCCGGAGAGCGTGCTGTTGAGTTGCATCGCGCTCACCCCCCAGCCATTGCCATCGGTAATGTTGTCCTGCCAGACCACATAACCGCCGCTCGGCGTCACCGCCGCATCGGGCAGCACCTGATCGCCCGGCAGCGACCCGACAATGGCGTATTCGGTTCCATTGGTGGCGTAATAATTCGTCTGCGCGAAACCCACAGCGGGAATTCCGGCGAACAAAGCGCCCAAACACACGATTTTGCGAACGAACGACGACAACATTTTGTCCGAGTGTAGCCGTTTCATCGTGCTTTGTCCAAAATTAGTTTGGCCTAAATCCGCCAGGCCACTGGCGGCGAACCCTGCTGACATCCGATCTGGCAAATTCATTTTTTAAATCAAAACCGCCTGGCACCCGCGCGCGGGTTCCGCCAACGCCGCCAACAGCGACTTGAAACCCCAGCGCCGGTACAGTTCGCGCAGCCGGCCGGCATCCGCCGGCCTGGCCACGAGTTCACCTGGTGAAAATTCGCAGGGCAAATCTTCACGCAGCCGCACCAGGTCGCGGTTGCGCCGCAACATGGGTTCGGCCGCACGCAAATTCGCACGCAGTTTTTCCGATCGCACCTCGTCCAGCCGTTCATACAAGGCGCCCACCGAGCCAAACCGGTTCAGCAATTCCGCCGCGGTTTTGGGACCGACCCCCGGCACGCCGGGGATGTTATCCACGCTGTCGCCGGTCAGGCTCAACCAATCCACGATTTGCGATGGGTCCACGCCGGCTTTCGCCCGAACCTGTTCGTCCGTCCAAATGGTTTCGGTCTTGTCATTCGCATTCAACAATCCAATCCGTCTGGACACCAGCTGCATGAAATCCTTGTCGGAGCTGGCAATGACCACCGCCAGGCCGGCCTCCGCCGCCCGCCGCGCCAGGCAGGCGATGTAATCATCGGCCTCCACCCCTTCGCGGCAAAACGAGGCCACCCCCGCCGCCATCAAATAACCGGTCATTTCATCAAGCTGTGGTTTCAAATCGTCCGGCATCTCCGGACGTTGCGCCTTGTATTCCGGCAGCAGCGCCATGCGCTCCGCGCTCAACCCGCCGTCCCAGACCACCATCAAATGCGTCGGCTCGAGCCGCGCGCGCATTTTGTCCAGCATTTTGATGAAGCCGTAAATCGCATTGGTGGGCCGACCCTCCGGCGATCGCAAACTCCGTATGGCGTGAAACGCGCGATACGCGTAAGCGTGCCCGTCAACGATCAGCAATCGATCCATAAATTCGCGCGGGGCGGAATATTCACTCCTGGCTTTGCGATTTCGCTCGGCGAACGGATGGCACAGCTTTAAAATGGTTATTGGGGAGGCAGCGTCACCGTTTTTTCGGACTCCGTCGCCTGCCCCGCCCCCGGTGGCTGTGGCGGGACGGCGCCTTGCGCGAACGGCAACTCATCCTCCGAATGAACGCGGTTGCCGGCCGGATCCACGATCGTTGCGGTGACAAAAATCATCAGGTTCTTTTTAACGGTGGTCTTGGTCTGACTTTGGAACAAACGGCCGAGGATTGGCAAATCCCCAATCACCGGCACCTTGTCCTTTTCGGTCGAGGACGTGGAATTGATCAATCCTCCCAGAACCACCGTCTGACCATCCCAGACGTTCACGGTGGTGATGACCTGTCGCACGGTGAAAGCCGGCAGAACCGTGGGCAACTGCACCACATTGAGGCCACCCACGCTACCGGTGACGGAGGCAACGGCCGGCGGAGTTTGATAATTGGCGAATTCGGTCAGCGACGGAATCAAAGTCAAGTTGACCGTATACCCATCGGCCAGAACATACGGCACCACGTCCAGAATCGGACCGGTTTCAATGGCCTGGGTCACCGGCGTGATGGCGGAAGGTCCGGCGGTAACGGTATTGATCTGCGCCCTGGCCACGCCAACACTGCCGACGGCAGCAAGAACTCCCAGCGCCAGTTTGAAAATTTGATCCTTACGATGCGTTTTCATTTGTTTTGTTGCTTAAAAATATGCTTACGGCGTACTGCTGCTGGACGTCGTGGCACCGGCGCCCTGGCCTTGCTGGAAATTAAAGCCCGTGATGATGGTGATGATCTCCGTTGCCCGCATTTCGGTCTGCCGGCCACTGGTGGTGGTGACCTCCGGTTCGGCCAGTTCATCAACGCCGGAGCGCTGTTCCAAGGCATGGAGCACGACGCGGAAGTTGGGATTGGTCAGGATGCCGGTGAGGGTACCGATGGCGGGAAGCGCTGAATTATTGAGACCGCTGGTTACTTGCTGGTCGGTGAACGACGAG
Source organism: Verrucomicrobiota bacterium (assembly GCA_050010675.1). Classification (GTDB taxonomy): domain Bacteria; phylum Verrucomicrobiota; class Verrucomicrobiia; order Limisphaerales; family UBA11358; genus UBA11358. Next base: position 7,436 of record JBEKKN010000098.1, read on the forward strand.
GCAATTTGATTGGCCGCGGTCGGGCCGGGGAAGGGCACAACGGTGCCTCCCGGACCGGGGACATTGAGCGACGGCGCACTGCCGCCCTGGGCGGCAACGGAATTGCCAATGTTAAACTGTCCCAGATACCAGTCAAAACCCAGGCCGGCGTTATCGTCCTGTTCCACCTGAATAAACCGGGCCTTGATGTGAACCTGGGGCGGCACCTGATTCAATGCCTGAATGGCACTCTCAATGGTGTCCAGATCCTGCATCGTCGCACGGACAAACAACAACCCCAACCGGTCATTGAAGAAAATGCTTTTCGGGGGGAATAAATTCACTCCCAACGTGGTGAAGAAATCCCGCGCTGAAACGCTGACGTCCACCGTGTTGTTTGTGACGGTCACGAATTCCAATCCACCGTTGCCAGTTTGACCGCCGCCGCCACCGCCGCCACCGCCACCGCCGCCGCCGCCGCCGCCACCGCCGCTGCCACTGCTGCGATTACCCCCTTCACCCGGCGCGGCATTAACAATGGCCAGAAGGCCCACACTGGTGTTTTGGCCACCACCACTGCTGCCACCGCCGCCACTACTGCCACCGCCGCCACCGGAACCGCTGGAGCCGCTGCTGTTGTTGTTAACAAAAACCAGCGAACCAACACTTTGCAAGCCTTGCACGAAAGTGTTGGGATCCACTTTGAACGTCCGCGAAAAAAGTTGCGGTGAATGCGGCCCTTTCACCGAGAAGACGACGGCGTAATCACTGACGGAATATTCAATGGGATGGTCCGCCACCTGCACAATCGCATCCAGCGCGTCGGCCATGCGCACGTCGTTAAGCGCCGGATTGATCCTGACAATGACCGAATTGATATCCACGGATTCTCCGCCGACGGTCGGGGTTGTGCCGATGGGCAAACCCGTGGTGGGATCAATCTGCTGACCGCCACCGCCACCACCTGGAAGTCCCCCTGCGCCAGGACCACCAAAGGCGGCACCCGCGCCCGTCGTGGGGGTGACGGTGGTAACGGACGCGGAATTGTCCGCGTTGGGATTAATCAAAAAATTGATGCCCACTTTGTCCGGGTCGCGCACCTTGGCTTGTTCACTCAGGTTGCGAACCACTTCGCTTAACGGCAGGCCATCGTAAAACACCTGATCGAGCCGGATGCGGTTTAGTTTGCTCATGATGGCTTCACGACCGGGACCGGTGTGAACCAGCTCATTGGTGGCATACGGATTGGGCACGGGCAGCTCCGCATTGTTTCTGGTGGGTGATTCCCATGCCGTGGTCACTGCCACAATGCGGGTCTGATTGTCCGTCGTGTGCTTCCGCTCCTCGCGGGTATCGACACCCTGTTTGACCAGGGTCAAATAATAATAGGCACCCGCGTTCATCGGGTCCAGCTTCAGCGCCTGTTGCAATTTGGCTTCGGCCTCTTCAAATTTGCCCATCTCGTAGAACAGTTTGCCGTCGCGCACCAACGTGTCGGCCTGCGTTTTGTCGTTGACGATCGGCTGCACCTGCTGGAGGGTCGCATCGTCGGGCACCTTGCCACGCAGCGAGGCGATCATCCGATCATTTTGCTTCTTGAACGCCAGCGCGGCGGGATTTTGGGGGTCCACTTTCAAGACGCGGTTGATCTGCGTGTCGGCCTCCCGAAAATCATCCTGACGCTGCGCTTCCCGGGCCAGTTCAAGTCTCACGGACACCAGCCCGGAAATGGTCTGGGCCGACTCGGCGTCAATGCCGGAACCGATGTTTTGTACGAGCTGGTAGGCATCCTCGTACAATTTGGAAGCGAGCACCAAATCGTTGTGCGCGGCGGCGTCCTGGGCTTGCACCAGTTTCTGGCGCAGAACCACGGTATTGGCCTGCCGCAGCACGGCTTCGCTGATGGCCATGTCGCTGGGGCTGTTGGTTTGGGCCGGCAACATAAAGGCGCCTGCCAATATCAGAATGAAACCGAGTGGGACAGAAACTGCTTTTGTCATGGCTAAATTCAGGTTTTCGGTGTCAGCGTCGCTGGACGCCGGGATGGTTGCCGGCAGACGTCATTTGGAATCGTAAGTTAACGTGGTTTTTTTCTGGTTCGATGCAGCGGATAATACCACCTGGTTCTGGTTGATGGCAACGATAATGTAATCGTCGCCCGCAAATTTCAGATCGTCACCCACCCGTTGGCCGTCCCAGCTTTTCCCCTCGGGACGATATTTTAAATCCGCCATGAAGGCATCCGCGCGGCGAAACGGTTTGCTCCGGGATATGGTCGCCGTCTCGCCCGAATCGGTTAATTGTAAAATGAGCTGGGTGGGGTCGGCCGGCGGCCCCTGCACCTCCGTAATGGTGAAGGCTTCGTTTTTCTCACCGACGGAAGCATAGTGCTGTCGTTTGGCCCGCTGCCACGCCACCGGCGCGGATTGACGCTCGACGCCAATGATGTAGCGCACGCCGAATTCATTGGTTTGCACCGAATCGAGCGTCAGGGTGAAGTACAACGGCAGGATGCGGGCGATCGTAACGGCCGCCGGTCCCACTTCATTGCCACTGGCGATCTTGATGAGGGTTCCGTCCACCGCCCTTTCCCATTCGACGGGATTAAAAAGCTTGTTGGTGGTTTCCAGGTCGAGTTGGTAGGGCAATTGCAGGCGCTGGGCGGCATTGCTCTCATCGGTCAAATCCAACGGTGGAAGCGGTTTGACGGGATGTGAAATGATCCCCTCGCGGGTTTCCTCCAGCATGGTGCGGTCGTGCAAAATCATGAAAGGCAAAAATACCATGGCCCCCACCAGGCCCAGCAAGACCACACCGAGCAAAATCTTTTCGTAATGTTTTTTGAGGAAATCCATGCGCTTAATTCCCCGGCAACAATTTAACGATTTCAACATCCAGGGTGATGCTCAACAACTGCTCGTCGAGCACGGTTTGCAACCCGCCCCGGCCGATGGGCGCGGCCGGCAGGCGTGATGGGGTAAAAGGCGGTTGCCCGAACCCGCCCGCATCTGCCCCCCCCCCGGGATTGGAAGTCGCTGACGAAGCCGCCACCCCGGCCGCCGGTTGCACGTTGATGTCTTTCACGATGAATCCATGGGACGACGACGCAAAACTCGACAGCACGCCGGCGAGGTCCTGACTGAAACAGCGAAAAGTCACCTGGTACGGCGTAAATACGGCCAGATCATTGGTCGTGATCATCTGATCGACATAATCCGACTGCGGCCCGCTGACGTCATCGTTCGACACCCGTACGCGCCGGACGCCGTCCAGCGAATTGATTCGGGTGGCATAAAGCATTTCGCAAATCACCTTCACCTCGCCGAGTTGCCGGGCCAGGGCCTCCAGGCTGCCGGGTGAAAATTTTACCAGCGTTCGCTCCGCTTCAAACGAGAAGCCGTATTGAGGCGGCACGATGACACTGGCGCCGGCGGCTTCCGCCTGCAATTGACTCAGGGTGTGGTCACGCGCGCCGGCAAATCTGGCATCCGTTATCTCTCCGCTGGCGGGATCGGGTATGGATGGGATCGGCTGAAAGTATTGCTGCGTTCCCTGGATCCATTGGCGCAACCGCTGTGCCTGTTCGCCGGCAGCTTTGATATTGTCAATCTTGTCGTTGCCGGGCGATGGAGTTTGACTGTAAAGGCTCTGTAATTTGACGTACGCCTGATTCAACGCGTCCAACGCCGCATTGTTGCGTTGCCAATTTTTAAAGTCGTAAACGCCGGCGGCGGCCAGCAAACCCATGGCAATCACCGCGCCAACGACAAAAAGCAAATTTCTCTTAATCCAAACCATGCTAAAAATTCAATGGGTTTTTAAGCACGGCCGAAATCCCGAAGGTAAACGTGCCCGAGGCGTCCTCCGCATTAATTTGGCCGGTAAGTTGCGTTGCTTTGGGATCAAAAAGCGGGCTGGCTTGCAATTCATTCTCCAGGGTGTAGGCAATGTCGCTGTTCGCCGCCGAATCCACCTTGGACAAACTCACCGCCCGACACATCAGAGTGATCGCGCCGCCGGGGGTGGTCTGCGAGGCCTGCGTTGGTGTCGGGTTCACCTGATTGCCGGGCGCCCCACCCGGCAATCCATTGTTATAGTTTGCCGGCGCCCCCGCGGCATTGGGAATAAACCCCGATGCCGTGGTGGTCAGCTGTTCGATCCAGATGCCGGCCTGCACGCCGGCCCGCTGGGCGGCCAACTTCTTCTGAACGCCATTTTCGGCACGCATCAACACCCGTCGCAATTCAGCCAGCACGTCGCCCCAATAATACCGATCATTCATCCAGGCCGCGATTTGATCGGCTTCCTTCCGGGTGGAGCCCACTTTCGTATAAATCCGGTTAAACGCATCCGCCCGGTCCTGGAGCTGCTGCACTTCCGGCTGGAGTTTTTCCAGTTCCGTCTCTTTCGAGATGGCGAGTTTTTCAAAGAGGAATCCGACCGCAAACGCCACCGCCACGAGACTGAAAACCGTTGCAATGAAATACGGTTTCTTCTCATTGAAGGTGCGCCAGCGCAACGTGCTTTCCGGCATCAAATTCATCTCCACCGGGCAATTCGCCAGATTACGAAGGCCCAGGCCGACGACCTCGCCCAAACCATGCGCCACGCGGGCCAGTTCTTCCAGGTTCACCGACGGATCAATCTGCACATTGCGGAACGGATTGAAGTATTCCACCGGCGCGTTGAGTTTCTCGGCGAAGAATTGCGCGGTGTAAGGCATGATGGCGGCGCCGCCGGCCAGAAAGAGCCGCTGGGGCGCCGCCCCCCCCATCTGACCGCGGTAAAATTGAATCGTCTGGTTGACTTGAATGTGCAGCTTCGTCATGAACTGCCGGGCGATCTTGGAAATGGCCGCCTGATTCGGATTCTCCGGCTCTTCATACGCCCCGCCCAGGCTGACGAAACCCTCGGCGACTTTGATCTGCTCGGCGACTTCAAATTTCAACTTTGCCTCGTTGGCAAAATCCTGCGTGATGGAATTGGCGCCGAGGCTGATGCTGCGGGAAAAAACCTTGCCCTTTTCGAAAAAGAGCAGGTTGCTGGTCTTGGCCCCGATATCCAGCAACATCGTGCAATCCTCCAAATCCCCGTAATTGTAGCGAAAGGCATTGCACAGGGCGGCGGGCGAAACGTCGCACAATTGCAGCCGCAACTTCGCCTCCTCCGCAATGCGGAACAATCCCTCGACAATCTCCGACTTGATCGCCACCAGCAACACCTCCAGCTCGCCCGTCGAACTGGAACCGAGAATTTGATAGTCCCACACCACTTCGGCCAGCGGGAACGGCACGTTTTGCTGCGCTTCGTACTGGATGATTTGCGTCACCTTGCCCGCGTCCACCGGCGGCAGTTTGACGAATTTGGAAAAGACCTGAAAACCTGGCGCGCAGACGTTGATGTTCCGCGCCGCCACACCGGTTTCCGCGAGTGTCTCGCGCAACACTTTGAGCAGGACGGTTTCGCGCGTGGTTTCCACCGCGCCTTCCGGTCCCAGCGGTTTCAAGGTGAACCCTTTCAGGCATAAACCGCCGACTTCATTGATTTCAAAGGTCGCCAACTTGAGGCTGCCCGCCCCAAAATCAACCGCCAAAAATGACTTTCCATTCAGCATTGCCGTGTGTGCGCCGTGCGCTGCGGACCCCAGACGCGTGAACGCTTATCATTCTTACAGGTGCAGCCCGTGTTGCTTACTGTAAATTTTCTGGACGGTCAAATACAAAACTTGGAAAAATCGCTGTGGTAAATCTTGCAATAAAATATTGCGCCGCGCCGCCAGCTTTGGCTTTATCCCATCGTGTCTGGACCGGCATTGGCGGGCACACCCGGCATGAAGCGGTGTCGCATGCACATTTTTTACTCAGGCCACGTGCAAGGTGTCGGGTTTCGTTATACGACGAAAACCGTGGCCACCGGATTTGAAGTGACCGGCACGGTGCGCAACCTGCCGGACGGTCGCGT
>JBEKKN010000099.1:0-8075 GCA_050010675.1 Verrucomicrobiota bacterium
GGAAGCGCTGAAATCACCTTCACGCGGGGCAGCAGGTCGGCCATTTGTCCGGCGATGCGCTCCATCGCTTTCGCCCGCGTGTCGACCGCGAGCGTCAGGGAAAGGCCCGCTCCCAGCAAATCCTCGGTGATGAACCGCAGCCAGCCGACGTGATGACCGTCCACGCCGGGTTCGAAGACCAAAACTGATTGGGGATCCATGAATTTACTCCGGCAACGGCTTGTCGTTCTGCACCTGATAAACCTTCAGGTAACGGAGGTAGGTGTAGATGGCGATGCCGCGCGCGATGGCCAGTCCCTGCCAGCCGTCCAGAAAACCGGCCCGCAAAAAATAGGCACGGATGAACGCCCACCACGGGCGAAAGAGGACATCGGTGAAACGAACCTGCCGTTTGCGTGCCGCGCAGTCCTGCGCAAAATAATCCACGATCAGCATGGTTTTTTTCATCTCCTGTTCGAGCGATTCCATGCTGTAGTGGAGCAGGTCATTTTCCAAATCGCCGGTGTCGCCATTGACCACGAGGGATTCGTGCAAGCGCTTGTCGCCCCAGTTGGCCCGGTCACGCTGCCAGAGCCGTGCTTTGCGGTCAGGGTACCAGTCGCCGTGGCGGATCCAACGGCCATGGTAAAACGTGCAGCGCGGAAAACGATAGGCGGCGCAGGGCGGATGGGATTGATTCCGCTCAAACAACCGGATGATTTCATCGCGCAAGGCCGGCGGGATGACTTCATCGGCGTCAATGGCCAGCAACCAGGGTTGGGTGGCGTGGGCCGAGGCAAAATTGCGATGGACGGCGTGGCCGCGCCACGGCTGGCTGATGATTTTTGCGCCGTAGGATCGGGCGATGGTGTCCGTGCCGTCCGTTACCTTGTCGTCAATCGCGAGGATGATTTCGGTGGTCCAGCCCTGCACGCTGTCGAGGGTGCGGCGGATGCGGTGTGCTTCGTTGCCGGTAACCAGGCAGACGGAAATGGGCAAACGCGATTGGGCCATGGTGATATTACTTTTCAAAAACCAGGATGAGCGAGCGGCTGAACAGGAGCGCCGGCGAAAATAAATCTTCAATTTCCTTCCGGCATTCCGCGGCGGGCATTTCCTTCTGCCGTTTCACCGCATACCGCAGCCAGATCCAGCCCAAGCCGACAAAGGGAAGCAGAAACGGAATGAGCCACTTTTTCTTCCAACGGTCACCGGTCAGGCGGGTGAGGCGCGCACCGTTATGGCCAAACAAATAAGCCAGCTGTTGACCGCTCAACGGGGAAATATGACCGCGGTCAATCATTTCGCCCGGTTTTAACTGGCGATGATTCCACGGCACAAACTGGTAGAAACAGCCGGTGCAGAGAAAATAAAAACGTGAAAAAACACATTGAATGTTGGGCAGTGAGACAATGATGCGTCCGCCGCTTTTTGTGATGCGGCAAAACTCACGGATGATGGCCGCCGAATCCACCACGTGCTCAACCCCTTCCAGGCAAATGCAGGTGTCGAACTCGCCATCGGCGAACGGCAACGGTTTGCTCATGTCGGCATAAACGTAGTCGGCGCCTGCGCGGTTGATGTCGGCGGCAACCGCATCGTGCCCGCGTTCGCGAAGACAGGCGGTCAAACGCCCGTTACCGGCGGGAATGTCCAGGATTTTCTGCCGGGGATTCCCGTCTTCAACCAGGCGGACCACGATTTCCATGTAACCGGTGAATTTGCCGCCATGGGAAAAATCTTTTTCAAACATTGGATTTCGGTATCGAACCGCGGAAATGCAAATTGAACGACGTTCACGATGATGACAAGCGCATTGTTCGGATTCGGTGCGGCCATTTCCGGATTGACCTTGACAATCCCGGTGGGCCGCCGAAGCCTGCCCCAATTTGACCTATGGTGAATCGCCGTCTTCGTTTGCTTAGTCTGGGTGTTGCCTTTCCCCCGGGAATGGCGGGAAAACTTTTTGTCACCGCTCATTTGAGCGAGACCCGCCTGACGCAGGAGCTGTCCCGGCTGGCGGACGTTTCCACGGTCGGTTTGCTGCCGGGTGAAATCTGGAAAAAACGCCTGGAACCAAAGGATGACTCGGATGGTTTGGAACACGAACTCGTCCTTTGGGACCGGGATCCGGCCCTGTGGCATCGCTGGATTTCCTGGCGGAAGCTCCGCCGGCTTTATCTGGAGAAGACGCGCCGGGAAGGCATGCCGGACGTCGTGTTGGTGCGCAACCTGCAACATGTTTTCAACCATTTTGTCAGATGGCTGCGGCGGCAGCCCCGGCGTCCGCTGACGGTGCTTCTGCTCGGCGATAGCGGCGGGCTGGGCGAAAAAATACCCTGGTCCCGGCGTCTGCGCTACAAGTTCAAGCCGATGCAACTGCTGGAAGATCAGGCGGTTCCATTGTACGATGCCTGTCTGGTTTCCGGTCTGAAGGCGAAGCGCCACTTCGAATCGCGCGGCGTGCCGTGGATATGGGTTCCCTGCGCTTTCAACGACGATTATGATCCGCCGCCGCCCAACCCGGATGCCCAGGGACCGATCCGATTCGGTTACTTTGGAGACTTGTCGGAACATTCCGGCATTCGTCAACTGGTGAAGGCGTTTTTAGATGCCCATTTGCCGGGCACCTTGCATGTTTGCGGCCATGGCCCGTTGTCGGGGGAATTGAAACAACTTGCCGAACAGCATCCGAATTTTCATTTCGACGGTTTTTTACCCAAGCAATCAGACTGCCTGCCCTGGGCGCAAAAGGTGGATGTGCTCGTCAATGTGCGGCCGCCCTGGTGGGGCAAGGATAACAGCGCGCCCTCGAAGGTTTTCGAGTACGGGGTGGCGGGCAAGGCGATTCTCTCCACGCGCACGGCCGGCATGGATGAAATCCTGGCAGCGGAAGGCATCTATATCGAGACCGACGCTTTTGAGGACTCGCTGCGCCAACGACTGCGGGAGGTTTCGGCGATGGCCCGGGCTGACCTTCAGCACCGGGCGGCGATCATTCGCGATCGGATTATCAATAATTACAGTTGGGAGAAACAGTCTCAGCTGATTATTGAATTTCTGACCCGGCTGGTGGATCAAGAGGCTGCCCCAACGGTTTCGGGAGATGCTCCGGGCCTCATGGCGCGGTCGCCGCAACCCGAGGCTTCGCCCGCCGCCGGAGAAACAACCTGACTTTCCGGAACGGCAGGCCCAGAAACATCTTGCGAAACAGCTCCAATCGTTCGAGCCAAAAAGTCGCGGGGAAAGGCTGGTCCCTGGGAATGTACCAGTTGTTGAGCGTCGTTCGTTTTATCAGCCGGTAGCCATGTTGCTTCAGAAAGCGGTGTTTGTCCAGGGTGCGAACGCCATCTTCAATCAGGATCAATGACGGACGGTATTTGCCAAAATCGAATCCGCGCATGACTTCAATTTCGTGGCCTTCAACGTCGAGCGACAGAAAATCAATTTTGACGGCTCCCGCCTCGCTCAGCACCTTGTCCAGCGTGGTGATTTTGACGCGTTCCGTTCCGACAAATTGGGCTCCGTGGGAATCCGTCTGTTTTTCCAGGGTGGACACACCATGCTGTGCGGCAATGTGTAACAGGGCTTCGCCTTCCCGTTCCGGGCCGCTGCAGGCGACTTGAAAAACCTTTGAATTTTTCCGTTCGCGGCGGAGCTTTTCGCACAAGGCGGCTTGCGGTTCCACCAGCACACCGCGCCAGCCGTTTTGTTCGAGCAACCAGGTTTGCGAGCCGGAATGCGGATCGTTCGCGCCCACTTCGACAAAGAACCCGTCAGGTTTGCGGCCGAAAAATTCCCAGACCAGGTGTTTCTCGATGAGCTCCTCCAGAACCGGCGATTTGAGGTTAAGAATCACGATGACAACTCCTTGCCGACGGGCTTCGGCAGCCCGGTTTCATCCAGTACGGCCTGAACGGCTTGAACCAGTTCTTCCGTTTGAATTCCCTGTAAAAATTTTCCAGCCGGATCCATGGTTCCGACCATCGTCCGATGCCGGTTCCCCACGGGGATCCAGGCTGCCCGGCCGGGATTGGGCCAGAACCAAGAAACCGTCCGTGCCCCCGCCAGCAAGGCCAGGTGCAATGTCCCCGTATCGCCGCACAGGTGCAGTGCGCTGCGTTGAATCACCGCCGCCACCTGCGTCAGGTTTAATTCGCCGGCAAACACCCGCCAGGGTTTGTCCGGCAATCGCGCCAGCAACGATTCCATTTTCCCGCGTTCCCGGTCCGTGGGCGCGCAGGAAATCGCCAGCTTTTTTTCCGGCCAGCGGGCCTGCAAAGCGGCGATCAGCCCGACCAGCTGTTCCGGGGGCAACTCCTTCCGGTCATCCGTGGTGAACGGGCTGAGATGAAAGTACGTTTCCGCATCCGCCGGGGAAATGTTTGCCGCCTGCAGGTGGGCCGGTTTGATGTCCACGTGAAATTCCGGGGGTGCGGTTGGGAAACCGGCCTTTTCCAGACAACGGCAATTCTGCACGTAGATGGGGCCGGCCGTAAAAGGTTCCTGGACCACCTCGGTGAACATCTGCCGCCAGAACGGCGGCCCGCCCCCTTCGGGCATCCGACCCAGGCGTTCGCGCGCACCGCTGAAAAACGTCAACCAGCTCGACCGGTCCGAGCCGTTCAGATTGATGAGCACGTCGAAGGGTTCCCGCCGCAGCCGCGTGACGAAGTCCAGGTTCTCCTTGAAGCTGGCATGTTTCGGAAACCGGGAATAGCCCCAAACCCGGTCGATCCACGGCATGCATTCCAGAAATGACGCCACATGCGCGGCCACGCCGACATGCAATTCGGACCGGGGATAAGCCTGGCGGATCTTCCACAACGCTGGTGATATATGAACCATGTCTCCCAAAAACCCCAGGCCAAACACCATGACCTTTTTCGCAGCCCGCGTGCGTTCGGGAAAATTCGGTTGGTTTTGCGTCACAGGCGGGATTCAAGCAAAAGACCCCGGTGGGGCATAGTCTAAATTGCGGTCAGTCGAAAATGTCACTGTGCCCGCATCCGGGATTCAAATTGAATTGAGCAGCCGGCACAGCGTCTTGACGCGGCGGGTTTCGAGTTCGGGATAATTGCCGATGTAAGCGCCAAAAAAATGGACGTGGTTCACCTGCGGATATTTTTTGTACTCCTTTGGCATCAGGCGGCGCATGAATGGCTGGCGCAACTGGTTGCCGCCGCCGGAGGCGCCGCGGCGGAATTCAATCTTCCGTTCGCGCAGCGTTTTCTCGATGCGGTTCCAAAGCGCCTGGTCCGGTTCCCGCAACACCAGCGTGAACGCATAATTGCAGCTGCCAGCGCGCGCGAAATCGGTGAAGTATTTTTTGGCATCGAGGTGGTCGAGAAAACAATTCAGGTTGCGCGTGCGGATTTTGTTCCGCGCATCGAGCCGCTTCAGCTGGGAGCGGCCCAGGACGGCGTTGATTTCCGTGCTGCGGACGTTGTAGGCCGGAAATGCAAAAATGAAATCGGGGTTCAGGTCCGGCCATTCCGTCTGGTAACGCCTTTTCAAGGCGTCGGATTGGCTCTCGCGCACCATGCCATGGGAACGGAACATGCGGAGCAGCTCGTAGAAATCCGGATCGTCCGTGCACACCATCCCGCCTTCAATCGTGCTCAGGTGGTGCGCGTAATAGAAGGAAAAGTTGGAGGCGAACCCGAACGAACCGAGTTTCCGGCCTCGGAAGGTCGCGCCGTGCGATTCACAAACGTCTTCGATGAGCGGGACATTGCGCTTCCGCAATTCCGTCAGCAACCGATTATCCAGCGCGTTGTAGCCGAGAACGTGCGTGAGGAAAACCGCGCGTGTCCGGCGGGAAATTTTATCGATGACCTGGCGCGTATTCATGCCGAGCGTGCGCGGATTGATGTCCACAAAAACCGGGGTGAAGCCGCTTTGCAAAACCGAGGCGATGTCCGAAACCCAGGTCAGGGTGGGAACGATGATCTCACCGCCGCCGAAGCGCTCGCGGACGGCGGCCATCGTGATTTGATTGGCGGATGAACCGGAGTTGACGAAGACGCTGTGTTTGACGCCGAGCCAGGCGGACCATTCCCGTTCAAAGGCGCCGACGTTGGCGGATTGGGTCAGGATGGGATCATCCTGCTGGAGAAATTTGATCACCGCGTCGAGGTCCGCGCGCGCGAGATTGTTTTTCATCAGCGGCCAGTCGCGCAAAAGCACGGTATTTTTACTTTTCGCTGTGGTAGTCGCCATATTCAACCAAGATGGTGCTGCGGCCGTCCTCGCGTTCCAACGCTTTTTGATAGGCGGGGAAAATCTGCTCCGGCTCGTCCAGCCGGACGACTTCAATGGTTTTGCACATCAGTCGGAACGCTTCCGTGAAATCGCCGACGTGCTGGTGCTGGGGGTGCAACGGACGTTCGGAACCGATGCCGGTGCGGATGATCACCTTCGGTTGGTAGCCGCCATCGGAAACCAGCGGCAGCTTGTCCAGGTGATTGACAATCTGATTCACGGCGAGCAGCAAAAAGTTCCAGCGCGGGAAAAAGCTCACGGGCACATGGCCGGCCAGCGCGAGGCCCGTGGAGATGCCCATTTGCAATTCCTCGGTCACGGGCATTTCCAGCAGCTTCGCGCGTGGCACATTTTTCAGGCCATTGGTCATGGCCGTGCCGGGACAGGCCACCGCCTGGCCGAGAAAAATGGTGCGCGGGTCGCGCGCCAGATAATCCATGGCCCGGCAGAGTTCGTCGGAATACTTCATGTCAGAATTGGACCCGCTGGCCGGCGCCGGCATGCGGATATTTGGTTTGGTACTGGTAATAGACCACCAGGGGATGCCGCGCGCCCTCCCAGGTCAGCACCGGCTGGTTCCAGGTCTCACGCGTGTCGCTGCAGACGGATTTGCCGTTGTCTTCCACAATGAAGCGGATGGGCAGCTGGAAGTTGGCGGAATACTTGATGCATTCGTGGGCCATGCCGGTCTCGGCGGTCATCTCACCCATGAAACAATGCACCCGGGCCGTGCTGCCCAAACGCTTGAGGCCCAGGGCCACGCCCACGGCGATGGGCAGAATGCCGCCCACAATCGCCGAGGAAACCACCCGGTACTCGGGAAAACAGAGGGACATGGAACGGCCGGCCAGGATGTCGGCTTTTAACCGCTCGCGCGGCACGCCCTTGAGCAGGCATTGATAATGACTGCGCCAGGAACACATCACCCAGTCCTCCGGTTTGATCTCCTGGAAAATCTCAATCATCTGCGTTTCATTGCCGGAATACAGGTGGACCGGGGCGCGAATTTTGGCGGCGTTAAACGCTTCGGCGATCTCGGTCTCAAAGGAAATCAATTCTTCCGCGGTCATGGAGATGAAAGCGTTGGCGGGGCGCCTGTGCTGGTTGAATGAAAAAGATGCAATTCCGGCATATCTTGCCGAAGGCTGGAAGAAGCGTCAAGTTTCAGCGCCCGGCGGTAGTGTCCTAATTTGGATTTTTGGACGTTCTCAGGCTCACCCCGGCGGGTCTTGCCCACCGATTGAATTTGACCGGACGGAAGGGGGTGCGTCATGATGACGCAACACGGCCGCTCAGCCTTTCAAGAATGGGCCTCACAATATAGTGGGAAGCTTTTTGTCATGCTTACAGTTTTTGTAGATGAAACTGGAATTGGCGGTATTCAATCCGATGGTAAAGAGCCTGCGCCGGGCGTATATGGTTTTATTGCTACACCCGCGTATTGGGAATCATTCCGCCAAGAATGGGGTAACGGCCTTAAGAGACATGGTGCCGACCGGTTTCATTTCTATGAATTAAGTCCGACTGCGAGAAAAGACCCAAAATACCCGCGTTTTTTTGGATGGTCTGACCAGAGGGCCGACGATTTCATTTATGACATGGCCATTATTGCGACCACCAAGGCGATCCCGTTCGGAGGTGATGCATCTCAAAAACAACTGGGCCAAAAAAAATCCTATAAGGCTGCTTTTGATTCGTTCTTTAAAGATTTCGGATCGGTGATGAAGGATTTTTACCCAAAATTTAAAGAAAAGGTATCTTTTTTCATCGCTGATTTTGAGAATGACCCATGGCTTTTGGCATTAAATAAATCCAAAAAAGATGCGTCACAC
>JBEKKN010000100.1:0-7914 GCA_050010675.1 Verrucomicrobiota bacterium
GATTTGCTGGGAGCGGGCCTTTCCCTGACGCTCGCGGTCGACACGCGGGCGAAAGCGATGGAGCGCATCGCCGGACAAATGGCCGACCTGCTGCCCCGCGTGAAGGTGATTTCAGCGCTTCCTGCCGCCGGTGACCGGACGAAGGTCACTTCGTCAGCACGGGTTGCCGCCTGCCTGGAGGAATCCGGCGCGGCCACCGCCTTCCTGGCGAATTTCAACGACGTCGCTTCCGACACCCTTCGCCGCGCGGCGCTGGGCCGGATGCCGGACGCCGCTTTGCGCGGGCGGCTGGGCGGAATTTATTTCCGCCCGCTGTTTCTCAATGCCAGCGTCCTGTCGTTCAATCAGACACTGAAAAAAATCGGCTTCCGCCGCCTGCTCGCCGGCGGCTGGCTGAATCCCCTGTTGATGATTGACCCGATGCTGTGCGGCATCGCGCAAAAAAAGTTTCCCGGCGCACCGATTTATTTGCTGGCCGATCCGTACCCCGACAATTTTACCGCCGACCGCGCGGCCGCCCGGCGGCAGTTCAACCTGCCGGACGATCGGTTCGTTTTTCTCTTTTACGGCGGCGGTTACAAACGCAAGGGATTACATCTTGCCGTCGAGGCCATGCTTCAGCTGCCCGTGTCGGCGAAGACATTTCTGCTTTGTGCCGGGCTGCAGCCCCAAAATGACCAACTGCAGCGCGACCTGGAAACGCTCCGCACGCAAGGCCGCGCGGAGATTGTGAACCGCTACATTTCCGCCCAGGAAGAGAAGCAGGTGTATGCCGCCTGCGACATGGTGTTGCTGCCCTACCTCCGCCATCTCGACGGCAGTGGCGTCCTTTCGTGCGCCGCCGGGGCCGGCAAACCGGCGCTGGCCTCGGATGAATATCTGATCGGCCACGTCGTCCGCCATTACGGCATGGGCCTGCTCTTCAAGTCCGGCAACGTGCCGGGACTGCGCCACGCCATGGGCCAGGCGGCGACCGCTGCCGGAGCGGAGCTCGCCCGGTGGCAGGCCGGCGCCCAGGCCTACGCGAAAAATTGCACACGCGACAAGTTCCGTTCCGCGCTCACCACCGCCGTCCGTTCCGCCCTCGCGGCCCAAAAGTGAACCCGCGCGAAAACATCCTGGTGGTGCGCCTCAAATCCATCGGGGACGTTTTGTTCACGCTGCCGGCGGTCCACGCCCTGCGCGACAATTTCCCGGACGCAAACCTCACCTTTCTCAGCTCCAAAGAAACCGCGCCGCTGCTGCGCGGCTTTCCGGAAGTGAATGGCGTCATCACCCTGGACCGCGCCGTTCTGCAAAATCCGTTTCGGGCCGCGCCGGAAATTTTCGGCCTGCTGCGCCGGATGCGAACCGGAAATTTTTCCCGCGTCGTGGACTTTCAAGGTTACGGCGAGACCGCCTGGTTGTCCTGGTGGAGCGGCGCCCCGACGCGCTGGGGCAGTGTTTATAGCGGCGGCCGGGAGTGGCTCTATACCCGCGGCATCCGGCGCGACCAACAAATCCATCTCGCCGACTGGAACCTCTCGCTGTTGCGGCAATGCGGTTTGCGCACGGGCGAAATTCACAACGACTTTGCCCTGCCCGGGGACGCGCTGGCGGAAGCAAAGGAAATCTTCCGCGAAAACCATTTGGACCCGGCCCGGCCAACCCTGTTGCTTCAGCCCTTCACCAGCACGCCGCATAAAAACTGGCCGCTGGAGAATTTTCTGGCGCTGGCGCGGCACTTTCAATCGCACGGCATTCAAATCATCTTTGGGGGCGGTCCCGCGGACCGCGCCGCGCTGGAACCGGCCCGCGCGGCGGGCTTCGTGGTCTCCGCCGGAGCGCCTTTGCTCGTTTCCGGTGGCTTGACGAAACTATGCCGGCTGACCGTTGGTGGCGACACGGGGTTGCTGCACCTTGCCGTGGCAGTGAAACAGCGCGTGTTGATGCTGATGACGGGGATGGGGCAGACCTATCCTTATCAACATCCCGATTGGGCGACAACGCCACCGCCCGGAAAAACCCTGGCCGGAATTGAATCGGCCCCGATCATCGCCGCGTGCGAGCAAGCACTTGGAAATTAACCCGGAAACGGACCGCTCCAGCCGATTACGGCTGCCATTTTCCCTGCGCGGCCCGGAGGACGTTGGCGGCCCATTTCACTCCGTAGGCGACGCGGCGTTGCCAGCTCAACCGCCGGGCCAGGTCCGGGGTTTCATCCGCACCCACCCGGCACAACGGTTGCCGGTACGGATGCCAGCCGGAATTGAGCGCCGACCCCACCCGCAGGGCAAAGGTGTAATGCCGCAAAACCGCGCGGTGCGCCCGCACGTTTACGCTGCCGAACGGATAGACAAACGTCGAAATACGACCGCCCAAATTCTGTTCCAGCAGCGATTTCGAATGCGCGGCTTCAAATTCCACATCCACGTCGTCGCGGCGCAGGTCGAGATGCTGATGGGAATGCGAGGCGATTTGTACCCAGCCGCTGGAAACCATCAGACGAAGTTCCTCCCAGGTGCAAAATGGCGCCTTGGTTTTGAAAAGCTCCCCGCGCATGGCTTCGCTTTGCGTCACCGACAGACGCCCGGCCATGGGAACCCTGGTATTCGGCAGGATGAAAGCGGTGGGAACAGCCAAAAGCGCGCGCAGGGAATATTTCTCCAGCAAGGGAAAAACGCAGGCGTAAAAATCCGCGTAAGCATCGTCAAACGACAGGCAGACACTCAAACGGCCGGGCCGCAAAGGTTCGCCCGGCAGGACGACGTCAAACCGGTGGCGCAGATATGCGAAGTGGGCTTCGAGCACCGGCACGGGATTGCCGGCACCCCAGCGCCGGTCGCCGGCCCGGTGATACATCAGGATGAGTAACATTGGAAAATCCCTTTTTCTCGTTCGCCTCCATCAGCTTGAGGTATTTGTAAAACGTGCCCATGGCGTTGGCGGTGGAAACGATGAACCCTTCCCGGCCGTCCAGAAAACCGCGTTTGATCAGGAAGCTTTTCACAAACGCCGCCACCCCATGCCGGATCGCCTTGCCGATGGAGGAGGATTTTTTGCCCTGATGCTGCCGGGCAAAAAGGTCGGAATACAGTTGCGCCTTGGCGATGAAATCGGCGACGCAACTGAACGAATAATGCCGCACCGGTCCGGCCACGGCAATTTCCCGGAGGCCGTCGGTCAGGATTCGCTCGTGGACCTCATTCTCCGTAAAGCGGGTTTCATCCGGTGAAAGAACCGGACATGCCGGTCCGGATACCAACCGCACCGCCGAATCCATTTGCCGTTATAATAATTATGCATGCAAACGGAATAAACGGCATGTTCATCCAGAGCCAACGACCTGATTTCCCGAACGAGTTCGGTCGTCATCACCTCATCGCTGTCCAGCGAAAATATCCAGTCGTTCCGGGCCAAGGCCGACGCTTCGTTGTGTAACGCACCAAAGCCCTTAAACCGGGTCGTGTGGATTTTGACGTTGGGGAATTGTTGGGCGATCTCGAGCGTATCGTCGGATGAGCCGGAATCAAGGATCACCACTTCATCAAACGAACGCACAGCATCAAGCACTTGATAGAGATGCCGGGCGCTGTTTTTGGTAAGAATGGTAACACTGATCATAACCACAATCTGATCCCGAACCGAGCGAGACACTTTTGCTGTCGCAGTGTTTCTGAGTGTGTATGGAATAATTTCAGAACACCGGACGTTAGTCAAGGTTTATGATCTTGCTCCGAGCCGGACAAAAAAAAGCTACCGGTCAGGAAAACAGGCGGTAATGCTTTTTGTTGAATCGCCAGCCCAAGGTCTTTTCCAGCCACAACAGCCGGCGGTGTTTCTTTTCACGCGCCGTCAGCCGGTGATGGGGGTCGGCGCGAAAAATCCCTTCCGCCTTTGGCAACCAGGCTTGCACAACTTTCGGGTGCGTGCCGGTGAAGAGTTTTAACGTGGCCGGATCAATTTTTGAATAGTCCGCGGGCGGCACCGGTTTCTCCACCCAATGCTGCTGAATTTCCGAAGTTTTCAAGTTCATCTGCGCCTCGCTGCGCACCCAGCCATAATGAAAAATCGTCGCCCCGGTATGCGCGGCGCGTGGATAGCGGGATTTTTTGTGGCTGGCGATGATATTGAAAAACAGTGATTCGCTCGACCACGCGGGAATCGTGTTGCGAACGATGCGCACCTCGCTGCGGTACCAGCCCGGCGACCAGGCAATCGTATTTTGGTTTCCGTAAAAGTGCAGGTAATCAAACGCGAGCGCCTCCACGCGTTCATCGTCCACATACTTTTCCATCGTCGCGCGGATTTTCGGCAGGTCGCTTTCATGCACCACTTCGTCGGCTTCCAGATAAAACGCCCAATCGCCGGTGCAATTGAACAGCGCAATGGATTTTTGCTGGCCGAAGACAAAACCCTTGACGCTGTAGTCGGACCGGATGCGCTCATTCCACCGCGTCGGAAGGATGCGGATTTTGGGATCGCCGATGTCGCGCAGCATTTTTTCCGTGTCGTCCTCGCAGGGACCCAGTGCGATCACAAATTCATCCACCACCGGCAGAATCGAGCGGAGGGACGCAACGAACGGGTACCCGAGCTTTTGCCCGTTGCGCAAAAAGGTGAACCCGCTGACTTTCATGGGCGGAGTTTCAAGCTTCAACTGCCAACTTTCAAGCAAATGCGGCAGGGACGCACGCGAAGCCAACCCCAACCTCCTGCCCACGAGCCGGCAAGATGCCGGCGCTCCCGGGTTAATCGCCGAACAATTTTTTTAACTGGTCGCGGGCGGCCGCCTCCCGCGGGTTGCCGCCGGTCTTCGACGTCCAACTCCGCAGGGCAAATTCAAAGTACTCGCAGAAATTACCGACGTGTTTCTCCAGCATCGGGTCGGCCCGGCGTTCGCGGCATTGCTGCGCCACATGCGGGTCGTAATGCGCGCAGTTCAGGCAGACCCGCAGGTCGGCCCGGCATTTCAGGCAGGTTTCGCCGCGTCCCGGCTGGCCCTTCAAGGTCCAGGGCTCACCGCAATGGTGACAATGGCGGGTCATAAATATTTACGATTGATGATTTATGATTTACGATTTGAAACGGCATTATTCACGGCCATCATGGATCATCAATCATAAATCGTAAATTGTGTGAAACTCGGACTCTTGGGCGGCTCGTTTGACCCGGTTCACCTTGGCCATTTGCTCGTCGCGCAGGCGGCCATCGAGGAACTGGGCTTGGACCGGCTGTTTTTCATTCCGGCGGCGCAATCGCCGTTCAAGCCGGAAGGCCACCCCGCGCCCGCCGCGCTCCGCCTCCAATGGCTCCGGCTCGCGCTCGCCGGCAAAACCAACTGCGAAATCGACGACCAGGAAATCCGGCGCGGCGGCGTTTCCTACTCCATCGACACCGTGCGTGATTATGCCAAACGATTCCCCCAGGCGGAGTTGTTTTACCTCATCGGCGCGGACAACGCCGCCAAGCTCAATGAATGGCGGGAGGCCGGCGAACTGGCGCGGATGGCGCAGTTTGTGGCCACACCCCGCCCCGGTGAAGCGCCGGCGAATTTTCCGGCGCCGTTTCGCGGACGAACGTTGAAAGGTTTTCCGCTCGCCGTTTCATCGTCGGAAATCCGGGCGCGGGTGAAGGCGGGCCTGCCCCTGGAACCGCTGGTGCCGCCACCGGTCGCCGAGGCCATTTGCGCGGCAAAGCTCTATCTCTAATTTACGTAAAATATATTCGTGGTAATTAGCGAAATTCGCGGATTAAAAAATCCGTGTTCATCCGTGTCCATCCGTGGTTAAATAGTCCCGGCAACTATGGATTCCCGAAAACTGGCTGGGCTTTGCCGCGAATTCGCGGACAACCGAAAGGCGGAGAACATCGTCATCCTCGACGTGCGCAAAATATCGTCGGTGACGGATTTTTTTGTGATCGCGTCCGGTACGAGCGAACCGCACTTGCGCGCCATTGTGGAGGAAATCACCGGCCGGGTGCGGGACGAAGCCGGACAGCGTCCGCGCGCGGTGGACGGCACGGTGCACGGCGCGTGGGTGGTGCTGGATTATTTCGATGTGATTGTTCACGTGATGCGGCAGGACGTGCGGGAACGTTACGATCTGGAAGGTCTCTGGGGCGACGCCGCGCCGGTCAAGCCCAGGAAGAAAATTGCGCGAAAAAGAAAGTAACGGGATGATCAATCGCGAAAATTCACAAACTGCACGGCCACGGGAAATTCCTTCGCGCGCACCGCGCCGATGACGGTCTGCAAATCGTCCCGGCTCTTGCCGGTCACCCGCACGGCGTCGCCTTGAATCTGCGTTGTGACCTTTAACTTGCCGTCACGGATGAAACCGGTGATCTGCTTCGCGACCGTGGTTTCGATGCCCTGCTTGATCTTGATGAGCTGCCGCGCGTGACCGAGCGGCGAGATGTCCGGCTCGCATTGTTCAACGCTCTTGAGACTGATGCCGCGCTTGGCCAGCTTGCCGATGACCATTTCGTTGAGCGTGGTGACCTTGAACTGGTCCTCGGCGGTGAGCTTGATTTCGGTTTTCTCCAGAACGATCTCAGCCTTGCTGCCTTTGAAATCAAAGCGGTTGGCCAGCTCCTTTTTGGCCTGGTTGACGGCGTTCTCGATCTCCATCGAGTTGACCTGCGAAACAATGTCGAATGAAGGCATGGCGGTAGCGTAGAAAAGTCCCGCTCCGGAGGCAAAAGGAATCCGACAGACAGGTTGTGCATGAAAGCATTGAAGCGGGGAAATAAACGCGAAGGCGCAAAGGTCCAGAGTTTTTTAAACAGGCTCAATTCCGACTTGTTCTAGATTCAGTATCTGCCGTTACATTTGTCTGTTTTTCGTCCCACTGTAGTTTCATTCTGCGGTTGAAAGATTCCACATAACTTTGATCGCCGGTATCTTTTGCCAGCCAATTCAATATGCTGAAATTTGTGCTGATATAAACAGGACGGGTCCAAATTTCGAATGACCCTTCTTTCTTGCCGGTAAATGTGCCGGCGAGTTGATTCGTATCGATTTCTGCAACCGGCTGTATTTCCAACAGACGATAGTCTCCATGTTGGAATAAGACTCTCGCTCGAAAATCGCCAGCCATACCAGCCCACGTGTCCATTCGCATTTGCGCGATTATTCGATACGATTGGATCAGTGGCAGCATAGAAGAAATTCCCAACAAAAATATGCCCATAACGAGAAGATACCAATAAACGTTCGGAATCCTTTTACCACCGTTTTGCTTCATTGCGCCTTTGGCGGCAACTCGGCCGACGCCTTGACCATTTCATCGAGCAGCTTTTTGAAATCTTCCAGTCCGGTGGACGGCACAATAATGGTGTCGCGGCGGCCGCCGACGTCCTCGGTGATGCGCAGAAACCGGCCCCGGGGATTTTCCTTGAGCGTGAAGACGAAGGTCTTGCGTTCAATCTGAACCTTTTCGGATTTCAGAGTGTCCTCGTTGACCGGCGGTTTGGGTTGCCCAAAAGGGCGCCGCCCGTATGGCGATGGCCGTTCGTTCGAAATCATAACATCCCGCTGAAGACGCCCACGCTGGCGTTCCGTCCAGCTGGGAAAAACTCAGACCGTTCAGGCGGTTTGTCAACTGGGAAAATCTACAAAATATTCGCCGCCCGTTCGGCCAGTTCGGAACGTTCGCCCTTCTGCAAT
This sequence comes from Verrucomicrobiota bacterium, assembly GCA_050010675.1. Lineage (GTDB taxonomy): Bacteria > Verrucomicrobiota > Verrucomicrobiia > Limisphaerales > UBA11358 > UBA11358. Next base: position 7,652 of record JBEKKN010000100.1, read on the forward strand.
TCGATGTGCGCGGCAATGGCCTCGGCCCGGAACCGGCTGACCACGTAATTGAACCCGTTGGATGACGAATCCACATAGGGATTGTCAATTTGATACGGGTCGCCGGTGAACACGATTTTCGTGCCGCTGCCGACGCGGGTGATGATGGTCTTGGCTTCGAGCGGCGTGAGGTTTTGCGCCTCGTCAATGATCATGAACTGGTTGGCGATGCTGCGCCCGCGGATGTAACTCAGCGCCTCGACGACAATGCTGCCGGAGCGCAT
>JBEKKN010000101.1:0-7749 GCA_050010675.1 Verrucomicrobiota bacterium
CAGATCCGAACCGCCAAAGCCGAGGGCGGTCACGGCGATGGGCACATTTGGCGAAAAGGCGAATCCGGCGCCATTGTTGGCGTAACCGACCACACTCACGTTCCCGAAAGTGTAAATCGGGATGCCTTCCTGGGGTGAGGCCTGGAGCACAAACAGGGAGGTGAACGTAAAAAGAACCGACGCAACGGCAATGGCTTTCATTTTCCCTTTCATCTGGTTTTCGCGACTGAGTGATTAGCCGGTGGTTTTTGAAGCCTCCGGCGCTTGCGGCAGCATGGGGAAATCGTGCCGGAAAGTCAAGCCAAAACCTGTCAATTCACGGTCAAAACACCTGCACTGGAACCGTTGGTGGGGCGAGGCTACCGACGAGCCGGCTCGCGAGGACGCTCGCCCCACCGAGTGTTGGCAAACCGTCCCATCAGCCGTCAAAACTCCTTGTCAGAACCGCCGGGCGGGAGTATTTCCGGCGGCATCCCGTCTGATGGAGAGTTGTCCTGAATTACGCATAAAATGAAAGCTTATATGAAAAAGTCCATCTCCCTGCTCCCGATTGCCATCGCGTTGTCTTGTGCGGCCGCCACCGCCCAGCCCGCCCTCACCATTTACAACCAGAACTTCGCCGTCGTCCGCGATACTGTGCCGCTGGATCTCCACTCCGGCGTCAACAACGTGCGTTATGCCGACGCCACCGCGCAGGTGGAGCCGGATTCGGTGATTCTGCGCGATCCGACCGGCCAGCATTCGCTTCAGATCCTGGAACAGAATTATCGGAACGACCCCGTCACGCAGGAATTGCTGTTGTCGCTGTTTGAAGGGAAGACGATTGATTTTGAAACCCTTCGCCTGAAGGACAACACCCAGGACCGCGAAATCATTCCCGGCAAAATCATCCGCAGCGGTTACGTACCGGGAGGCGAGCCGGTGCAACCCATCATCGAAGTGAATGGCAAGCTGCAATTCAGCCTGCCGGGACAACCGTTGTTTCCCGATCTGGGCGACGACACGGTCCTCAAGCCGACGCTCAACTGGCTCATGCAATCGGACAAGCCCGGCAAATTCGACGCCGAGGTCGGTTATGTCACGGGCGGTTTCACCTGGAGCGCGAGTTATAATCTGGTCTCGCCGGAGAAAGGCGACAACGTGGATTTGGTCGGCTGGATCACGATGAACAACCAGAGCGGCAGGACCTTTCGCGACGCCAAAATAAAATTGATGGCGGGCGACGTGAATCGAATCCAGCCAGGCGGATATCCGATGGCGCGGGCCGGGATGGTAAAAATGATGACCCAGGAAGCGATGGATGCGCCGGCGGTCACCGAAAAGGCCTTTGACGAATTTCATCTTTACAGCATTGCGCGGCCGACGACGTTGCGCGACCGCGAAACCAAGCAGGTCGAGTTCGTTCATGCGGAGAAGGTGTTTGCTCCCACGATTTACCTTTACGACGGCGCCCCGAGCTACCGTTTTTACGGCGGACTCAACTACGACCAGGGTTACGGCACGGAGGGCAATAAAAAGGTGCAGGTCATGCGCGAATTTGTGAACGCGGAGACCAATCAGCTCGGCATCGCGCTGCCGGCGGGCAAGCTGCGGTTTTATCGCCGTGACGACGGCGGCCAGTTGCAGTTTGTCGGCGAGGACGAGATTGACCACACGCCGCGCAACGAGACGATTCGCGTGACCACCGGCAATGCGTTTGACCTGGTGGGTGAGCGCCGGCAGACGAATTTCCGCGTGGACACCGGCGACAAATGGATGGACGAGTCGTTCGAGATCAAATTACGCAATCGCAAGCATGAACCGGTGGAAATGCGCGTGGTGGAACATCTCTATCGGTGGAGCAACTGGAACATCACGGCCCAATCCGACGATTTCAAGAAGACGGATTCGCAAACGATTGAATTTCGCGTGCCGGTCAAACCTGACGAGGAAAAAATCGTCAACTACACCGTGCATTATTCGTGGTGAACCCGGGAGCGCCGGCTTCCAGCCGGCGTGTCGTTTTTATAATTTATAAATTTGCCGGCAAGATGCCGGCGCTCCCGGTTGGAACCATCACCGATGGTTTCTTCTGCTTGACAAGCGGGTCCGGCCGTTGAACATGGACAAAACCACTGCCACCCTACATCCCATGAAAAAATCCCTATTGTTCGGCCTGCTCACCTTGCTGGCGGGACCGCTGTTTACCGCGACAGCCAGCCCCACGGACGAGGTCGTCAACGCGGCAAAGAAACTGGCGGGCGAAGCCAGTTACAGTTGGCATACCGCCGTCACCAATGTCAGCGGCACCGGTATTCGCGGCGGTCCCAGCGAAGGCAAGATCGCGAAGGACGGGACCACCTGGATTTCAATGACGCGGAACGACGGCACGATGGAAATCGTCATGCAGGGCGGCAAGACTGCCGTCAAGACGCCCGACAACGGCTGGCAATCGTTGGCCGACGCGACGGCAGATGATCAGGGGCCTGGCCGGTTCCTGGGGCGCATGGCGCAAAGTTTCAAGTCCCCGGCGGCCCAGGCCGAGGACCTCGCCGGCAAGGCGAAGGTCATCCAGTCGGACGGCGACGTCTATGCCGGTGATTTGACGGAAGACGGCGTGAAAGCGTTGCTCTCGTTCCGGCGACCGGGCGACGACAATGGCCCGACGGTCAGCAACGCCAGGGGTTCGGTGAAATTCTGGGTCAAGGACGGCGAGCTCGTAAAATTCGAATTCAATTTGCAGGGCATCGTCAGCTTCAACGGCAACGACCGGGACGTCAATCGCACCACGACGGTTGAAATCAAGGACGTCGGCGCGACCAAGATCACCGTGCCGGACGAGGCTGTGAAGAAGTTGTCATCCTGACGGTTAAAGGCGTGCCATTTTCCAGGTAGGGACGCCGCGGCGCGGCGTCTCCCGATTCATCGGGACAGCGCGATGACCCTGCCTGTGCAAATTTGCGATTATTGGTGGGGCGAGCGTACTCGCGAGCCTTCATCGTTAAGCTTGGCTGTGCCCGGTCTGGCTCGTCAGCAGCCTCGCCCCACCAAACTGGACCACTAACGCCGCCGACAAACGGTTGACAATTGAACGGCGTTCCGCCACTTCCTGTCTTATTTCCGTTCCCGCCGCAGGGTTGAGAACAAGGAAACGTTGAAAATGATTGCCCAAAAATTTTCCAACCAACTTTAATTGTATTCATGAACCCGACATCCGCAACCGCCGTGCCGACCGGTCCGTCCCCGGCCATGCCCCTGCATGAACAACTGATGCGCCAGCATTTGCAGGAGGAAAAACTGCCGCAGGTCGTCATGCCGTCCTGTCCCGTTAACAAGGTTTTGAAGGGCCAGAAGGCGCTCATCACCGGCGCCAATTCCGGCATCGGCGAGGCGGTCGCGCTGGCGCTGGCCGAGGCAGGCGCGGATGTCGTCATCAATTACGTGACGCATCCCGAGGCCGCGGAAGCGGTTGTGCAGCGCGCCGCCGGATTTGGCGTCAAGGCTTACGCGCATCAGGCCGACGTGCACCGGGAAGATCAGGTGCAGGCGATGTTCCAGAAAATGATCCAGGAATTCGGCACGATTGACATCCTGGTCAACAACGCGGGACTGCAAAAGGATTCGCCCATCGAGGACATGACGTTGGCCGACTGGCAGCTGGTGATTGATGTGAATCTGACCGGACAATTCCTGTGCGCGCGCGAGGCCATCCGGGAATTCAAGCGCCGCGGCATCCGTCCGGAAATTTCCTGCGCGGCCGGCAAAATCATCTGCATGAGTTCGGTGCACGAGGTCATTCCCTGGGCCGGCCACGTGAACTACGCGGCGAGCAAGGGTGGCATCATGATGCTGATGAAGAGCATCGCCCAGGAGGTCGCGCCCTGGCGCATCCGGGTGAACTCCATCTGTCCCGGCGCCATTCGCACGCCCATCAACACGCAGGCCTGGAGCACGCCCGAGGCGTATCGCAAGCTCATGAAGCTGATACCCTACAAACGCATCGGCGAACCGAGCGATATCGGGCACACCGCCATCTGGCTGGCATCGGATTATTCGGATTACATCCACGGCACGAGCATCTTCGTGGACGGCGGCATGACGCTGTATCCGGGATTCGAGACCGGCGGTTGAAACGAACATGAATTCAGAACAGGAACGTCTGGCAGCGGCTCACACCGGCACGACCCCGTGGCAGTTGTGGGGACCGTATCTTTCGGAACGCCAGTGGGGCACCGTGCGTGAGGACTACAGTCCCGACGGCACGGCCTGGGAATATTTTCCGCATGACCACGCCCGCAGCCGGGCCTATCGCTGGGGCGAAGACGGTCTCGCCGGCATCAGCGATGAGCAGCAACGCCTTTGCCTTTCGTTGGCGCTGTGGAACGGCCGGGACCCGATTTTGAAGGAGCGGCTGTTCGGCCTATCAGGCGCCGAAGGCAATCACGGCGAAGACGTCAAGGAACTTTACTATTACCTCGATGCCACGCCGACGCATTCCTATCTGAAAATGCTCTACAAATATCCGCAACGGGAATTTCCCTACGCGCGGCTCGTGGAGGAAAATCGCCGGCGGGGCAGGGACCAGATGGAATTTGAACTGCTCGACACGGGCATTTTCGACGACGACCGCTATTTCGACATCTTCGTCGAGTATGCCAAGGCCGGGCCGGATGATGTGCTGATGCGGGTCACCGTCCACAATCGCGGGCCGGAAGCCGCCACCCTTCGCGTGTTGCCGCAATTATGGTTTCGGAACACCTGGTCCTGGAAAAATTCCGCCCGCCCGAGCCTCAGCCGCACCGGGCGCGCCGCCATTCTGGCGAGACATGCCGAACTCGGCGATTACACTTTGGACTGCGACGGCGCGCCGCAGATTTTATTTTGCGACAACGACACCAATGGCCGCCGGCTTTTCGGCCAAAGTCAGGCGGTCGGCCATTTCAAGGACGCCTTTCACGAATTCATTGTGCAAGGCAACCTGTCCGCCATCAGCCCGGATTCCGATGGCACGAAAGCCGGCGCGCTTTACCTGCTGACGGTGGACGCCGGCAAATCCGCGCAGATTCGACTTCGTTTGACCGGTAGCCGAGGACAGGAGTCGGCTCCATCAGGCCAGGGCCAGCGCACGGCGGCGGCGGCTACAGATTCATTTGCTGATTTCGATTCCATCTTCGCCAACCGGCTTCGTGAAGCGGACGAATTTTACGGCGGATTGCAGAAGGACATTGCCGATGCCGACGCGCGGCTTGTCCAGCGGCAGGCGTTTGCCGGCATGATCTGGAGCAAGCAGTACTATCATTACAACGTGCTGGACTGGTTGCGGGGCGACCCGGCCCAACCGCCGCCGCCGTCCGAACGCAAACACGGGCGCAACGAAGATTGGAAACATCTCAACAACGCGGAAATCATTTCCATGCCCGACAAATGGGAATATCCGTGGTACGCCTCGTGGGACCTGGCGTTTCATACCATCGCCCTGGCGCTTGTGGACGCCGAATTCGCCAAGCGCCAGCTCGTGCTGCTTACCCGCGAGTGGTACATGCACCCGAACGGCCAGTTACCCGCCTACGAATGGGCGTTCGGCGATGTCAACCCGCCCGTTCACGGCTGGGCGGCGTGGCGCGTGTTCCAGATTGATCGCAAACAGCGCCGCCAGAAAAATCCCGACGATCCCGGCGACCTGGCCTTTCTTGAGCGGATTTGTCACAAGCTGCTCATGAATTTCACGTGGTGGGTCAACCGCAAGGACGCGCAGGGCCGGAACATTTTCCAGGGCGGTTTTCTGGGGCTGGATAACATCGGTGTGTTCGACCGCAGCAAACCGCTGCCGACCGGTGGATTCATCAATCAAGCCGACGGCACGAGCTGGATGGCCATGTATTGTCTGAACCTCTTGCGCATCGCCCTGGAGCTGGCGCGGCACAACCGCGTCTATGAGGACATCGCCACCAAATTTTTGGAGCATTTCCTCAACATCGCCGCCGCCATCAACGGCACGGAGGAAGGCGCGCTGGGTTTGTGGGACGAGCAGGACGAGTTTTACTACGACCACCTGTGCCTGCCCGATGGGCAAACCTTGCCCATCAAACTGAGGTCCATGGTCGGCTTGATCCCGCTGTTTGCCGTGGAGGTGCTCGAACCGGAACTGTTCATGGAGTTGCCGGAATTCGCCTGCCGGATGGACTGGTTTTTGGAGCACCGTCCCGAGCTGGCGAAATGGGTTTCCCGCTGGCAGGTGTGCGGCGCCGGTGAACGCCGCCTGCTGTCGCTGTTGCGCGGGCATCGCATGAAATGTCTGCTCCGCCGGGCGCTCGATGAAACCGAATTTCTGAGCGACCACGGTTTGCGGGCCTTGTCCAAGGCGCATGAACACCAGCCCTACCGGATGGATCTCGGCGGCCAGATGCGCGAGGTTTGTTATTGGCCCGCCGAATCGCAAAACGGACTTTTCGGCGGCAACTCAAACTGGCGCGGCCCCATCTGGATGCCGCTCAATTTTCTCCTCATCGAATCGTTGCAAAAATTCCATTACTACTACGGCGACGATTTCAAAATCGAATGCCCGACCGGCTCCGGCCGGTTCCTCACCATCCGCAAAGTGGCGGATGAACTGGCGCGGCGGCTGACGCGGTTGTTTCTCAAAGGCGCCGACGGCCAGCGGCCGGTGTTGAAATATCATCCCAAACTGGCGACCGATCCCCATTTCCGCGACCACGTCCTCTTTCACGAATATTTCCACGGCGACACCGGCCGCGGCGCCGGCGCGTCGCATCAAACCGGCTGGACTGGTCTGGTGGCGAAATTGATCCAGCCCCGAGGCGAGTGAAATCCGTTACCGGGAGCGCCGGCTTCCAGCCGGCGAGTTTTCCAAACGAAGAACGTCAAAACGCCGGCAAGATGCCGGCGCTCCCGGTGTTGGTGCTCCGAAATTTTGCGCTGCTCCATGGCCAATCCGTTTTCACCCGTGCCAACCCTGCTTTCACCGGGTTTTCCTCAATGTACGCCACGGCCTGCGCGTAATGGTCCGCATGGCGAATATACCGATCCAAATATTCCCGCTGCCAGAATTCCCCGTGCCGCCGCAAAACCTTGTTTGCCTGGTTTCCAACGAATGATTTCCATGAGTGAAGCACGTCCGGCAGCGGAAATCCTTCGCGTGTTTCAATCATCGCATGAACGTGATTGGGCATGACACACCAGGCGAGCAGGCGATAGCGCTGGCCGTCAAAGTGCAACAGGGCGTTCTCTGTCAGTCGCGCGATGTCCGTCCGCTGCAACCAACATTCACCATGCCCGGCATTCAGATATTTTTCCACGCGCCAGTAAATTGTCTTGGCGGCCTCGCTTTCCGGCTGTTGTCCCAGTTCGACTTTCCATTGTTCCACGACCGAGGCGGGAAGGGAACCGGCCAGACGAAAATTCAAAGTTTGAATCATCCCCGGATGATCCCAATGCGGCATGTAACCGCGCGAATACCAGCCCAAATGCGGTTCAGGTGATTCGGCGACCGTGGCCACCCGGGAAGTTTCTTGGGAAGACACCGGAAAACTTGGCGCCAAGGATGGACGGCGAGGAAGCGGCGGGTTCATGAAATGGGGATAGCCAAACGGAGAAAGGGTTGCAAGCTTTCGGAAACACCGGGAGCGCCGGCTTCCAGCCGGCGAGTTTTCCAAAAAAGAAAATCAAAACGCCGGCAAGATGCCGGCGCTCCGGCTATTTCGCCATCTCCAGCGCAGCGCCTTCGGCAGATCCGGAAGTGGTAGCCACCGG
>JBEKKN010000102.1:0-7695 GCA_050010675.1 Verrucomicrobiota bacterium
ATCGTAGTCAAACATCGTTTTGCCTCCCATCGTCACACCCATCCGGGCGCCGAGAAAATCCATCTCCACTTCATGTCCGCCGTCGGGATTTTCCTTCAACACCGTGAGTCCGTATTCCTGGCCCATGGTGGTGTCCTGCTTCACGGGCGCGGGCTGGCCCGGCGCGGAGAATGCGATGGTCTGTTTCATGTCCATGTCCTGCACGATGCGTTCGCCCGGCGGCCATTTCAATTTCAACTCCACCGGGCCGTTGGGCGGCGTGAAGGCGGAGGACTGGTTCAATTTGCCGGATTGGTTGCAGCCCGCCCACGCCAGGCTCATTGCCAGTGCGGCGCCGATCAGGACAAGATTCCTATTCATGGTTGTTCTTTTGAGTTAAACTCGCACGCGATTCTAATCGCCGGACGGTCACAGGTATATTACAAAAACCGGGGGAATTAATTATCGCTCCAGCCATGAACCTGGATGCAGAACGCGCTTGTGCCTTTCGTGGAGCAGCCAATTCGCCGCCGGGTTGGCTCGTTTCAGCCGTGCGATGCTTATGCAGGCCATTAAAAACACTGATTCATAACCATTTCAAGCCCGACTAAAACGAAAAAGGCCCGAAGCATCGCCCCGGGCCTTTATGTTTATGTCAAGCTGAGAGCTGATTATGGCAGCTTGTGCGGCGACGTCGTAATGGTGCTCAATGTGCAGGCCACTTGCGGCACCGAACCGACCGTGGACGTGCTATACGTGCCGCCCGCCGGGCAGCCCGGAACGCTGTTGTTGGAGTTCAGCTTGATATAAGCCGAGACCGTCGAAACGGCGGCAACGGTGGCCCCGTTTGACTGGCCGGTTTCCAGCGCCCATTCATTGATGGCGCCATCAATCTGGCGCAGGTTGTTGATGCAGGCGTTTTGCTGCGAGGTGGCGCGGGCCTTGATGAAGTTGGGGATGGCAATCGCGGCCAACAGGCCGATGATAGCCACCACAATCATGATCTCCACCAGGGTGAAGCCCGCCTTGCGTGCTGTTTTGTTTGTTTTCATGTTTTGTTTTTCGTTTTCACTATGCGGCGTGAACGACGCAACAGGCGGGTTTACTAATTATTACAATCTCCGTTCACTGATTGCCTGTTGCAACCGCAACTGTGGATCAACTTAAGCACAACCGGTGCCAATATCCAGCTAATAGAATCCATGGTCTTTTCACCCGTTTCCTTGCCTGATGCGCGTGAATTTGAGTCAGACGCGAGTATTGCCGGACTATAGCGCCGAATGGAATGTCCAGCTTTGGGACGGCCTGTAACATTTCAAGACGCGCCGGCAAGAGATTGGCGGGCAGAACGGACGGGGTGACGGTGCGTCTGCCGTTTATCGGATCCACGCAACAGAACACGTTTCGGCACGAGTCCCGGCGAATCAACCAATACCGCGTTTGGTTTCAACTCGTCGAGCGGAACACTGCGCGCCTGCGGGACGTGGACTTCCTAAAATTCCACCGGCTTGCGCACGTCAATCAACGGTGCCGCCAGTTGGGTTGCAAGCTGCTTTGCATTTCAGCGGGTGAAATCTTTTTCATGACTAACCCCGCTTCCATGAGCGCAAGGCCAGCACCAGCGCGTCCACTTCTTTCCGCGCGACGGAGAAGTTTCGCCACCCGCGTCGCGTCTCCTTCAGTTTGGATTGCTGACCCGCAAATAATGTTTCAGTCGCACATTTCGTTTGTTTTTTGATTTCCCTCCAAAAGCCGCTTCAGCGCCGGACTCCCATCCGGCGATGTGCCGTCGCCGCAGCGACAACCGGCAATGAGATGCCGGTTTAAAAATGGCCGCCAACTGAATTGCGCCTGACAATCCTGTCAGCTGCTGCAACCGGCGTTTGACTATTTTGCGCCAATTCATTAACGTCGCGCTCTGGAACACCGACAACAAACACAAAAATTTATGCCTCCCAAAATTGCCGAAAAACCCGCCGCTGACACCAAGGCCGCCGCGTCGCACGCCCGCGAACTCGAAGCCGCCATTTCGTCCATCACCAAAAGTTACGGCGAAGGCAGCATCATGCGCCTGGGCGACGCCCGGGCGCTGGTCAAAATTGAAGTAATCCCAACCGGCGCGCTCGCGCTGGACCTGGCGCTGGGCGTCGGCGGAATTCCGCGCGGCCGCGTCATCGAGATTTTCGGGCCGGAATCGTCCGGCAAAACCACGCTCATGCTCCACGTCATCGCCAACGCGCAAAAGATGGGCGGGCTGGCAGCGTTTATTGACGCCGAGCACGCGCTCGATCCCGGCTACGCGAAAAAATTAGGCGTGAACCTCGACGATCTGCTCGTGTCGCAGCCGGATTCCGGCGAAGAGGCGCTGACCATTTGCGAAACGCTCGCCCGCTCTAACGCGCTGGATGTCGTCGTCATTGATTCCGTCGCCGCGCTGGTGCCGAAGGCCGAACTCGAAGGCGAGATGGGCATGGCCACGATGGGCATGCAGGCGCGGCTCATGAGCCAGGCGCTTCGCAAGCTCACGGCCATTTTAGGCAAATCGAAGACGACCTGCATTTTCACCAACCAGTTGCGCGAAAAAGTCGGCGTGATGTTCGGCAATCCCGAAACGACGCCCGGCGGCAAGGCGCTGAAATTTTACGCGAGCGTCCGTCTCGACATCCGCCGCAAGGACACGCTCAAGGATGACGCCGGCAACGCCACTGGCAATCACGTCCGGGTGAAGGTGGTGAAAAACAAGGTCGCACCGCCGTTTGCCGAGGCCGAGTTCGACATCATTTACAATCACGGCATCAACAAGGAAGGCAGCATCCTCGAGGTGGGCATCGAAAGCAGCGTCGTGGATAAAAAAGGCGCGTGGCTGCAATTTGAGGGCGAATTGATCGGCCAGGGCAAGGAGGCCGCGCAAAAGGCGCTCATGGAAAACCCCGCGCTCGCCCAAAAAATCGTGAACGCCATTCTCACCCATCGCGCGGCGGCCTGAAGCGCGGCGAGCCCGTTTTCCCATGAGCAGCACTCCCGACATGGATTTGGATCTGGAAAATTTGTTCCAGCCCGCGTGGGCGCAGGAAAAGCCGGAAACCAATCGCTACGAAAAATTCGCCGGCGAACCCGCGGAACGGGGTGACCGCCGTCGGGAAGGCCATCGCGGCGGCCCGCGCGGGGAATCGTTCGGCGAACGGCGCGGGCCCCGCCCGGCACGTTCCGGTCCCAAGTTTGGCGATCGCAAAAAAGGTTTCGACCGGCGCGATGACCGGCGTCCGGGTTTGCGGGATGAACATCGCGAACCGCCCGCGCCGCCGCCGGAAATCACGGTGGTTTTTCTGCCGGACGAAAAAGGCGTCGAATCGCTCGCGCGCCAGATCAAGATGACCGGGCGGGCGTATCCGCTGTTCCAGATTGCCCAGCTGGTTTTGCAAAAGGCGGAACGATATACGGTCCGCCTGACGGTGAAGAAAAAGCCCGACGGTGCCGCGGTCCAGCCGCTGTATGTTTGCGCGCTCGACGACACGCCGTGGTTGAGCGAGGACGAGGCGGTGGCGCACGTTCTGAAAAACCATTTTACCACGTTTTATCAGGCCGAGCGCACGGCCACCGAGCCGCCCAAGGGCACCTACACGTTCGTTGCGCAGTGTGGGATGAGCGGCGTGATTCTCGGGCCGCCCAACCATCATGATTACCAGAACCGGCTGCATAAACTGCACGCCGAACGGTTTGCCCGGATGCCATTCGAGGTTTTCAAGGCGCGCGTAAAAATCGTAAAGGACGAGGCGGTCGTCAAAAAGTGGGTCGAGGAACAAAGCTTCAAGACCGAATACGTCGTCCTCAACGTGCCGGACCCGCTTAAACTGCCGGACCTGGACGAGGTGGAAAAACATTTCCGCGCGACGCACCGGGAGACCATCCTCAAGCCGGTGGAGACGCAACTGGTCGCCGGCGCGCCCAGCCGGACTTTGCGCAACCGCGAATTGCAACGGCTCGTGCGCGCGGAGTGGGAGCAACAGCGGTATTTTCCACTGCAACTGGCCACCGAACTCAGCCGGCAATTCGCGACGCACGGCCTGCAGTTTTTCAAGGTCAACAAGACCGTCACGCATGTTTCCGTGGCGCGCCCGCAATTCCTCGATCTGGAAACCACGCCGGTCTCGGAAAACATCAAGCGCATCATCGCCCACATCAACGCGCATCCGAAATGCAGCCGGCGGAAGCTGGTCGAAGCCTTCGCGCCCACGCCGCAGCCGACGGTGATTGAGGTAAAACCGGAGGGGCAACCGGCCGCCGAACCGACTCCGGAGCAGAACGCCATCATCTCCGATTTGCACTGGCTCGTGCATCAGGGGCACGTCATTGAGTTCGCCGACGGACGGCTGGAAACCGCCAAGAAACCCGCGCCCCGGCCGCCCAAACCCGAGAAAAAACCGGCTCCAGAAAAACCCATGGCGGAAGGTGAAGTCATCTCGGCGACGGAACCCGTATCACCGACCGAAGCCGTTGCGGCACCGGCTGCGGACATTCAAGTGCCCGCCGAGGTTCCGCCTCCGACCGCTGACTCCGGAACTGTGGCTGAACCCGTGGTTCCGCCGCCGGATGAAACGACCGGGAAAGCGGTTGAATCGCCATCGTGATCATTTTATCGGAAGGCCGGGTAATCCGAGACCCTGACTTTTACCATCACGAATGGTGACTGGGGTAACTCGTCCCTCCGGACAAATTCATTGCTTCCTTTAATCCACCGCCCTGCTAACCTATCACTTATGCCTTTCAGCAAATTAGGCCTTGGTCCGACCACCCTTGATGGCGTGCGCGCCGCGGGATACATCGAGCCGACTCCCATCCAGCTCCGCGCCATCCCGCTTGTGATCGCCGGACGCGACGTCATCGGCAGCGCCCAGACCGGTACCGGCAAGACCGCGGCGTTCGCCCTGCCCATTCTCACGAAACTCGGCCAGCATATTGCCACCGGCCCGCGCGCGCTCATCCTCGAGCCGACGCGCGAACTCGCCGCGCAGGTGGAAACCGCGTTCCGCGATTACGCGCGGTTCACCGATTTGAAAATCACCGTCGTTTTTGGCGGCGTCGGCTATGGACGCCAAAACGAGGCTTTGCGGGCGGGTACGGACATCATTGTCGCCACCCCGGGACGTTTGCTGGATCATCTGGAACAAGGCACGGTGCGGCTCGACAAGGTCCAGTTTCTCGTGCTCGACGAGGCCGACCGGATGCTCGACATGGGATTTCTGCCCGACGTGCGCCGCATCCTTGACCGCTGTCCGCGCCAGCGGCACACGGCGCTGTTCTCCGCGACCATTCCGCCGCAGATCGAAACGCTCATTCAATGGGCGATGAAAAACCCGGAAACGATTGAAATCGGCGCGCGCCGGACGCCGGCGGAAACGGTGAAGCATGTCATTTATCCCGTGGCCGACTCGCAAAAATCCGATCTGTTGCTGGAACTGTTGAAGCGCGTGAATTACAACTCGGTGCTGGTCTTCTGCCGGACGAAGTACGGGGCCGATCGCATTGCCGGATTGCTCAAGCGCAACAACCACGCCGTGGCGGTGCTGCACTCGAACCGCACCCAGCGCGAACGCGAGCAGGCGCTGAAGGGTTTCCGCGACGGACGATTTGAAGCGCTCGTGGCCACAGACATTGCCGCGCGCGGCCTCGACATTGCGGACGTGAGCCACGTCATCAATTACGACGTGCCGCAGCATCCGGAGGATTACATCCACCGCATTGGACGCACAGGCCGCGCCGAGGCGAGCGGCGACGCCTTCACCATCATGACCGCCGAGGACGCCAGCCACGTCTTCGCCATCGAACGCTTTATCAGCCAGAAAATCCCGCGCGTGAAGCTGGAAAATTTCGATTACAAATACACCATGCTGTTCGAGGAAGGAAAACCGGGCCAGCCGAAGGGCGGTTTTCCCGGCAAAGCCCGCGGCGCGCGCGTCCACGGCGGCTACCACTTCGGCATGTCGAGGCGGAGACGCTAATCCATAATATGCCGCAACAGGATTCGAAAGACATCCGTTGATTCAATCCACTTTACGCCCGAAGTTTCAGGTCGTTCGGAAATGAACACCGGCCAGTCTTTTTTGTCCGCCGGGCGCCGGCCATGTGAGCCTTTCACCAGCGTCGCGTCCAACGGGACCACGTCCATCAACATTCGGAAACCGAGTTTCTTTTGCAGCAACCGCCACGCGATTTTTAGTTTTGGCAGCGGAATGTTCGGATCAAGAAACAGCTCAACAGGGTCATAGCCTGGCTTGCGGTGTATGTCCACCGTACGCGCGAAATCCGGCGCGCGCGCGTCGTCCAGCCAGTAATAATAAGTGAACCACGCATTCTCCCTGGCAACGGCGATCAAATCACCCGCGCGCGGGTGATCAATGCCGGCCGCGGCTTTTTCCGTCCTGCCCAGAACGCTTTCTACACCGTCGGTCTGCTCCAGCAGTTCGCGCACGGATTTTTCCAGTCCCGATCCGGCATCGGGATTCAGGTAAATATGCGCAACCTGATGGTCCGCCACGGCGAAAACCTTGCTCGCGCCCGCGTCGAGAATTTCCAGGCCGAGTTCATCCTTTACCGCCAGCCAGCCGCGCTCGCGAAACAAGAGGTTGAGATGGACCGGCTTGTCCACATTCGTGATGCCGTATTCGGAAAGCAACACGACTTGCACGCCGCGTTTGCCGAAGAAATCAATCAGGTCGCCGACAATGTCGTCAATTTCATGCAGGTCACGATGAATGGCGGGTTTGATTTTGTAGGAGCCGACGTGAGGAGGCTGATTTTGGATTTGTGAACCGAGACTCGTTACCTCGTCTCCTGCAACATACGGCCCATGCCGCTGCAGATTGTAATCCAGATGCGGCAGGTAAATCAGGTTCAGCGAGGGCTGGTATTTGTTTTCAATCCATTTTGCGGCGCTGGCAATCCAGCGTGACACGGCGTCGGCCCGGCCTTGCGGCGTGTCCATGCCTGCGGCCGGACCCCAAAAGCCGAAGAACGGAAATTCGCCAAGCTCGCGTTTGATTTCCGGGCGAATCGAATATGGCCGGGAATAAACATCGAAAACCTTCCGGCCATCAGCGGGATACATCGGGCGCGGCGTGAGGGAATAATCGGCGCGGGAATACATGTTGAACCACCAGAACAGATTTGCTGTTGCAAACGGGTCTGGCGTCCGGGGTCTGGCGTCCGGGGTTGAGGCGCGGTGGGCATCCCAGATTTTTGGGCTCTGGACCAGATGATTGGATTGTTTCCAGAACTGGATTTCGGCGAGGTCGCGGTTGAACCAGCCGTTGCCGACGATGCCGTGCTGCGACGGCAGTTTGCCGGTGAGATAATTGGATTGCGCGGTGCAGGTGACCGCCGGGAATGCCGGCACGATGTGCGCGAGCGCGCCGCGCCTGCGAAATTCCGCGATGCGCGGCGTGTGTTCGCCGATGAGCGATTCCGTCAACCCGACAACGTTGATGACGGCGAGCCGGTTCATCAGGCGCGGGCGCGGATGATTTTCTGCGTCCGCGCGCCGTGGCGTTCGCGCAGTTCATGAATCGCTGCCACCAACTTGGGGAGATTTACCTCGTGGACTTCCACGCCCCGGCCGATTTCGCGGAGCAGGGTGATGGTCAAGTCGCCGCCGAGGTGTTCGCGGAATTCGTTCAGGCCGCCGAGCACCTGTAACTGGCCGTCCGAGCCCACATTCAG
>JBEKKN010000103.1:0-7588 GCA_050010675.1 Verrucomicrobiota bacterium
ATCCAGCCGAACCAGTAAATCTGCCCATAGTTCGTCGTGCCGAAAATGTATCGGAAACAGTTTCCCTTGTTGTCGTCCCAGTACATTTCCGTGCCCATGCCCAGCTGGCGCAGATTGCTCGTGCATTGGGCGCGCCAGGCGGACTGTTTGCTTTGGCTCAGCACCGGCAACAGCATCGCCGCCAGAATCGCAATCACCGCCAGGCTGACGAGCAGTTCAATCAGTGTGAAGGCGGATGGCGTGACACGTGACGGGGGACAAGTGACAGGATACTTCCGCCGTATTCGACGGCGGTTCTCGTCACGTGTCACTTGCCACTTGTCACTCATCACGGTCTTTGGGCACTGATTCGATAAAACGCCTTGTCCCCCGGCGGACCGGTGTCTTGCAGGACAAGGTTCGTCGCCGTGCCCGGCGCTGACGAAATATTGGTCCACGATTGCAAGTCCGCCGTCCGCTGCAGGGTGTACCACCAGTTGCTCTGGCTGAGGAATTGCGCCTGCCAGAGGCCATTGGTGAAGCTGCCGGTGAGATTTTGCACCGGCGGTGGCGGGACGGTGACGGCAAAATTGTCCATGATGCCTTGGGCGAACAGCGAACCATCCGCGCCCGCGTCGCTGTAACTGCTGATGGCAACCTGATCGAGACGAAAATCACTGAAGCTGGCGCCCAACACCGTGTTCGTCGAATCGAAAGCGATGCCGTTGCGGGTCACGACGGTTTGCAGGGTTTGGTTGCTCGCAATGTAGGCCATCGTCACGTGGAACAGCGCGCCTGGATCGAGGGTGTAGGGATGGGCAAACACGCTGGCGTACTGGTTGTTGCTGGAGATCAGGGTCGGTGAAATCGTTGCGCCATATCCGGAATCGGGAAAATAATCGAACTCGCAAAGGTTGCGGGCCCCATACGTGCCATTGATGCCAACGCCGCGTTCGAGGTTGGTGCTGGTGGCGCTGACCAGGTTGATGAAACCCACGGCCACTTCAAAGGTGGCGGGCTTGACGGGATTAACCCCGACGACGAGGTTGCTGAGCTGGAGGTCGAATGAAATGCCGAAATTGTCCGATTTGGCCACAATCGTTCCGAGCGAATGGAAAAAGTAACTGTTGGTTTGTGATGAATCCCAGGTGACATCGAGATTTTGATTCGGGGAATCCCACTGGAACAGGTTGGTGTTGCCAAAAATGTTCCAGCCATCCGATTGCGGATTGCCGGAGAAATCTTCTTGAATGGTGGCCGCCCCGCTAACCGAGGCGGCCACCAGGCCCCACAAAAAGAGCAGACAGAGGCGCATATTCAGGCGCGCCGGCGCAGTAAAAACCACCCGGCACCGGCCATGGCCAACGTCAACGTCGCCGGTTCGGGCACCACGGAAATCGCATCAATATACGCCGGCGTTCCATCGCCCAGTACATCCAGCCGGACATAATCAACGGATGGCAAATACACGCTCCGGCCATTTGAGTCGATCGCCCAGGCCAGGCTGAAACCGGCGCCGCCGGCCGACCCGTTGTAGAGCGAACGGATTCCAGCCAAATCTTGGCCCGCAAAATCGGCCGCAGTCAGGGCGGGGTTCACCGGCAGAAATGGATTGCCGGTTCCGTCAGTTGGGAACAGGCCGTCCACCGCCGGCGTCAATGCAGGGTTTAACGTGTAAAAAGTCGTGCCATCGGCGCTCACCGATACGCGCACGTCGCTGGTGCCGCCGGTGTAAAGCGAGCCATCCACGGCGGTGCCGGTGCTGAAATCTTCAAGGAACCCGGCGTGGCCGAAGATGATGAAATCCACGCCGAACGGGTTGTTGGGGTTGTTCAGGATCGGCGTATTGAACTGCAACGTCAGGGACCCGCCGGTGCCCACCCCGGTTATCTGGTCGGAGAGGTACGGCGCATCTAACGGGTCGACCGGAAAGGTGCCGCCGTAAATCGGATTCGGATCAATGGTCTGGATTGACGGAGCGCCCAGCGCGGTGAGGGGATCATTGTAGCCGGCGTCGACCCCGTTGCCCTCCGTGTAGGCCGTTACGCTGCTGGCGAATTGCGCGTGGGCAATGGTGGAAGTGATTAACCCGCCGGCCAGTGCCAGCGTCGAACAGATTTGTTTCATAGGCTGATCTTTCAATTGGGTCCTCCAAAAGCGTTCGGAGAACGGTTTTACGATTGAGAGACCAGCGCGAAACTGAATCGTCCTCGTTCTCGTCCATCGTTCTCGTCCTCGATTACGATTACGAGGACGACGATGAGGACGATACAAACAAAAACGCCTTCAATTCCGCAAAACGGAGAATGAAGGCATCCAACGGATCCTGTCGAAAACGGTTCGACAGGCTGGCCTCATCCTTCTCTTTGACGGAGAAGTCGGCCGCTCACAACGAGCGACCGCGACGAGCACAGCCAAACCGGTATCCTGACTCCGGCTTCAAACCTCATTCCGCCTTCCCATTCCGCACTGCGGAACAGTGGCTTGGGGAATTTGTAGCCGTTACAGTGGCGCAACCGTCCCGGATTTTCACCGGGTTCCCTGACATTTGACTGCGATGACGGATGAACCACGTTCATCCATTTCAAAGAACGATTCGTTTCTACGCCCAAATCCAACCTCTGCCAAGAGAATTATTTTTGTAAATTATTTTTGCGCGGCGTGACGGCAGATTTGCAGGCTTTACGCCCCGGCCCACGGACTGGTAGGTTTGGATACCCGGAAACAAAATCCGCAACCCAACGGCAACGCATGGTCCAGGTGGAAGGTCTTACCAAACTTTACGGCGAGTTCGTCGCCGTGAACGAGCTTTCGTTTGTGGTCCAGCCCGGCGAAGTCATGGGCCTGATCGGTCCGAATGGCGCGGGCAAGACCACCACGCTGCGGTGTCTCGCCGGCATCATTCCATCCACGCACGGCACCGTGCGCGTCGGCGGTCATGATATCCTCCGGGATCCGATCGCCGCCAAGAAACAACTCGCCTTTTTTACCGACGAACCGCGTCTGTTCGATTACCTGACGGTCTGGCAGCACTTGAATTTTGTGGCGCGGATTTATCAGGTGGCCGATTACGAAAAAACCGGGCGCGAACTGTTGGAGGAACTCGAAATCGCCAACAAACGCGATGCGCTGCCCGGCGAATTATCCCGCGGCATGAAACAAAAGCTCGCCATTGCCTGTGGCCTGCTGCATTCGCCGAAGGTCATTTACTTTGACGAGCCGTTGACCGGGCTGGATCCCCTCGGCATCCGCCGGATGAAGGATTCCATCCTGAAACGGGCACACGCCGGCGCGGCCATCATCATCAGCTCGCACCTGCTGCACCTGGTCCAGGAAATTTGTTCGCGTCTCCTGATATTGAAGAACGGGCTGAAGGTCGTTGATGGCACCCTCGAGGCAGTAACCCGGAAATTTTCCGAACAGCCCGGCGACGCCAATCTCGAGGAAATCTTCTTTCGCGCCACGAGTGACACCGGCACGAGCCCGCCGGCGGTGCCACCGCCGTTGCCGCATTGATGCCAACAATGATCGCCGCGTTGATTTATCTGCAATACCACTCGGTCCGCAACCGGCTGGTCAGCCGGTTCAAGCGGCTTAAGCAGCCGAAATACCTGGTCGGCGCCATCGTGGGCGGACTCTATTTCTACTTTTATTTCTTCCGCTACCTTTTTCACGGGTTCGGTGGGCCGCCGGCGGCGAATCTGGTGGTTTCACCGGAGCATCGGCAGCTTTTTGAATTGGGCGGCGCCCTGTTACTCTTCATCATCGTGTTGCTGGCGTGGATGATTCCGCATGAACGCGCGGCGCTGACGTTCACCGAGGCCGAGGTGGCGTTTCTGTTTCCGGCGCCGGTCACCCGGCGAACCTTGATTCATTTCAAACTCCTCCGCTCACAGTTGCGGATCTTTTTCAGCGTCCTCCTGCTGACCTTGTTTTCCCGGCGGTTCGGCGGCAATGTCTGGATTCACGCCTTCGGCTGGTGGCTGATCCTTTCGACGCTCAATCTGCATCTGCTGGGTTCCTCCTTTGTCCGGACGCTGATGCTGGATCGGGGCATTTCCAACCGGCTGCGGCGGCTGTTGGTCTTTGGACTGGCCCTGGCGGTGGCCGGGGCGGTCTGGGTGTGGGCGAAACGAACGTTGCCTGCGTTGGGTCCGGCGGATACCGCCAATCTCAACGCGACTCTGGATTACGCCCAGCGGGTTTTGACCGCCGGCCCGGCGCTGTATTTGCTTTATCCCTTCCGGCTGGTGGTGCGGCCGTTTTTTGCGCCCGACGCCGCGGCGTTTTTCGCCGCGCTCCCCCCGGTGCTGCTGATTTTTTTACTCCACTACCTCTGGGTCATTTATTCCGATGTGGCCTTTGAAGAAGCCTCGCTGGAAGCGTCGCAAAAGCTGGCCGCCCGGGTGGCGGCCGTGCGCGCCGGCAACTGGCGGGGCGTGAAGAAAAATCAAAAAGCCCGGCGCCCGTGGTTCCGGCTGTCCGCGACCGGACCTCCCGCCACGGCGTTGTTCTGGAAAAATCTCATCGGCGTCGGCCAGGTCTTTTCCGTTCGCCTCTGGATTATCATTGCCGTCGTCATGGTCATTTTCGGCTTCGTGCTTGCCGGCCAGGCGCAAAACCATGGGATTTCCATGGTGGCGGCATTCTGCGTTGCCTTTGCCCTGGGCTATTCGCTGTTGCTGGGGCCGCAATTGTTGCGGCTGGATTTTCGGAATGACCTGCCGCTGGCGGACATCCTGAAAACCTTCCCGATGCGTGGCTGGCAGATCGCCCTGGGTGAAATTCTCGCCCCGGTCGCGGTGCTGGCGGCGTTCCAATGGCTGCTGTTGCTGTTTGGCGCCGGGCTCGTTTTTTGTCTGCCGGTCAAACCGGAAGCCCTGTTCCTGGCCATCGCCTGTGGCGCGGCGTTCCTGCTGCCCGTGCTGGATGTGCTCCTGATGCTGATTCCCAATGCCGCCGTGCTGCTGTTCCCGTCCTGGATTCAAACCGGCCGGGACAGCCCCCGCGGCGTCGAAGCCACCGGCCAACGGCTGATTTTTGCCCTAGGACAAATGCTCGTCCTGCTGCTGGCGCTCCTGCCCGCCGCCGCCGCCTTTACCGGCATCTTTTTCCTGTTCTATTTCACGCTGGGTCCCGCCGTGGCTGTGCCGGTGGCGTCGCTCGCCGCGACCCTGGTTCTGGCTGCCGAGGCCGGCTTTGGTGTGATGTTGCTCGGCAAATTGTTCGAACGGTTTGATGTGACGGAGGGACAAACGAGTTGAAATATTAATCGTCCTCCTCCTCGTCCTCGTAATCGTAAACGGAAAATCGAGGACGAGAACGTGGACGAGAACGAGATGCGCTCCACGCTTGCGCAACGTCGCCGGTGATAACTATAATCGCCTCCCCATTCTTTATGAGCCAGACACCCATTCGAGTCGCAGTCACCGGCGCCGCCGGCCAAATCGGTTATTCCCTCCTGTTCCGCATCGCCTCCGGCGCGATGTTCGGCCCGGACCAACCCGTCATTCTCCATTTGATTGAAATCGAACCCGCGTTGCCCGCCCTCGGCGGGGTGGTGATGGAATTGGATGACTGCGCGTTTCCGCTGCTCAAAGGCATCGTGCCCACGGCAAATCTTGATGAAGGTTTTCGCGGCGTGAACTGGGCGTTGCTGGTCGGCAGCGTGCCGCGCAAGGCCGGCATGGAACGCAAGGATTTGCTCGGCATCAACGGCAAAATCTTCATCGGCCAGGGCCACGCCATCCAGAAAAACGCCGCGCGTGACGTGCGCATCCATGTCGTCGGCAATCCCTGCAATACCAATTGCCTCATCGCCATGCACAACGCACCCGACGTTCCGCGCGACCGGTTTTTTGCCATGACCCGCCTTGACGAAAACCGCGCCAAGGCCCAACTCGCCAAAAAGGCCGGCGAGGACATCACCGCCGTCAGCAACGTCGCCATCTGGGGCAACCATTCTGCCACGCAATATCCCGATTTTTACAATGCCAAAATCAACGGCCAGCCAGCCACCGCCACGATTCCGGATGAGACCTGGCTCAAGGGCGAATTCATCTCCACCGTGCAGCAGCGCGGCGCGGCCATCATCAAGGCGCGCGGCTTATCCAGCGCGGCCAGCGCGGCCAACGCGGTTGTGGACAGCGTTCGCTCCATCATCACGCCGACACCCGCCGGCGATTGGCACAGCGTTTGTGTCTGTTCCGACGGCAGTTATGGCATCGAAAAGAGTTTGATTTGTTCCTTCCCCATCCGCAGCAACGGCCAGAAACTGGAAATCGTTCAAGGCGTGCCGGTCAACGACTTCAGCCGCGCGAAAATTGACGCCACCGTGAACGAATTGAAGGAAGAACGCGCGCTGGTCGCCGAGTTGTTGCCGAAATAATTTCCAGCGCCGCCCCGGGGAATTTGCCGGAAGACTGGCGGGCCGGTGGCGGCTCAAATCACTGGCTGGGGACGACCGGTTTGCCCGAGGCGCGCAGTTGTTTCTTCACCGCGGTTTCCGTCTCCTGGACCGCCTGTCTTTGCCGGGGCAACAAGCTGTCATCCGACTCCAATTGTTCCAGGGTGGCCAGCGCGGTGGCAAAATCACCCGAATTCACGGTGGCCACGACCTGGTCCCAAAGATTTTTGGCGCCGGGACTGCCGGAATTGAAATCGTCGGCGTAGGCGGACATGACCGTGGCCGGGCTTTGGCTGACGCTGGCACACGCGGTGAGGAACAGCCCGGCCAGCCCGATCAAAGTGGGCAAGACCAGGACGCGCAGGCGCGCCTTCAAGATTTCCGGCCAGGCGATGGCTTTCATGGTTTTAGACCGACAAATGCTCGTACGTTTTATTGCCCATACATGGGGTGAGCATCCTGCGGAAAAACCGTGGGCGCCGGTTTTGGCCCATTGACGGTGTTGATGATGAGGTTGTCAAACAGCGCCGAGTTCCGCGCATTGCCGACCCCGCCCGTGAGGAGGCCGGCCATGCCGTTGGCATAAGCTCCATCGCTCGCCGCCAGCACCTGCTTCTGGTCAACAAAAGCGAGGATGCGGGTGCCGGAGAACTGGAGCTTCAAGTTATGCCATTGGTTGGTGCCGATTTCCCCCGCCTGGCCCGCAGCCAGTTGACGTCCGGGGTCGCCATTCTTGGTCTGGGTGGAGGCATACAGCGAGCAATGGCCGTCCGCGTCCACGCGCAAATAGTATCCCTTGGGATTGCAGCCATAGCCGTTGCCGGTGTTGTTGACGCGCCCCAACAGCCCCGCCCATCCGCCTTCGTCGAGACACACATCCGCGCTCACCTCGTAATCCGTCCATTGCTCGTCGCCGAGGATGGTGTAGGGCATCCATTCTGGCGCCCAGCTCTGCGCCTTTTGGTCCACCACCTGGCGCAGGCATTGCCCGGACCCGTCCGGCCGGTTGGCGATTTCAAATCCGCCATCGATGTCAGCGGTGTAATGGGGGAGGTAACCCCACGTCTTCGCGTCGCCGTAATGATCAAAAGTTTCATAGTAGGGAAATGGAAAACGGGCAGGGACGGGCACATCGCTGAACGACCCCTTCTGCTGGCCGGTGGTGGTGGAGAGGCTGTAGATGGAATTGGGTTCCAGCGTCAG
>JBEKKN010000104.1:0-15348 GCA_050010675.1 Verrucomicrobiota bacterium
TCAGTTTCGACACCGTTTTCATTCAATGTTTGCAAGGTGAAAAATAGTTTAATTATTTTTATCACTGGCGCAGGCGGCTATGGCGATTCGCAGGAAGCCGGACACTTAACCAGCCGCCGAAAACGAGTGACCATTGCCTTCGGGCTTTGGCAGGGGCGGAAGTAATGGAACAATGCGGCCTTCCACGTTCTGGTTTTCATAGCTTTCCAGCGACGGCAGTCTCACCTGGGCTTTGCGCGCGTAGGCGCGATGGACTGCCTTGCTGTTGTGGCCGAGCGCCTCCTGCGCAAATCGCTCTGGATAGCCGCACATTTTCGCCCGCTCCGCCCAGGCATAACGGTAACAATGCAGGGTGACGCCGAAGATCCCCAAACCGGCGCAGCGGCGTCTGAATTCCTGCCCCCGATACTTTTCCTTCAGCAACGCGAGCCTCGGGAATAGCAGCCCTTGGGTCGGCAACGAACGGAGGATCGTTTCCAGTGCCGGACCAAAATGAATAAACGCCCTACTGCCGGTTTTTCGGCGGGCATAGGAAATGACGCGGTCATTCCAATCAATGCTCGCCGCCTCCAGGTTGGCGACGTCCGTTTGTGAACCGCCCAGATGCCAGCACAGTTCATAAAAACCCCGGTTTTCGGGATTCGGTTCCCGTTCGATAATCCTTTGGTGTTCGTCCGCTCTAATGGCCCGTTTGGGCTTGTATTGGATTTTGGGCCAAAGCCGTTTGGGGATGATCGGCCAGGCCAGCCAGTTCATGGCGATGCAGAAGTTGTGCAACTCGCGCAGATGAACATTCGTGCTGACCGTCCCCGCCTTGAGGCAGGCGAACAGTTGCTCCGCCTGCGTCTGGACAATGATCAGCGGAAGAATCAGATCAAATGCCTTCTGTTTGACGGCGCGTTGCCAGCGCTCTTGGGTTGATCCATGTTTGTTTTCAGTAATGGCGTTGAACGCGTCCTGCCAGGTCCGTTTTGAAAGCCCCGAATCGATTCCGGCGAGATAGGCCTTGGCGATCTGGAGGTTCAGTTGCGGTTGGCGGAGTGATTCGTTGCGGGCGTTGAGCAGCGCCGTGGCCTCGGCGCGGTTCTTCGTGCCGGTGCTTTCCTGCTTGTGAGTTTCAGTGTCTTCGACGTAGAACATGCCGCCGCGCTTGCGGCGGTAGAGAATGAAATGACGATTCATAATTTCGGATTTTTTGTCCGAAAGTTATGAAGCCATGCGTGGCTTTGGGTGTATCCGCTACACCAAACGGGCAGCGAATCCCGTTTTCACCAGCAACAATTACCCAATGATTCCGCGGTCTTTCGCCGGATTTTTTAGTCCGGTTTTGACTTCACTGGCACTTTCACTGGCACTGGGGACTCCATTTTCAGCACCCCAGCAGGGTTTTGACCCCGTTTTCGACCAGTATTGACCGAGTGATCATTGAGTTTGGGCCAGTTGTATTTTAACTGGCACTTTCACTGGCACCTGCCTCCTCTGGTTTCGCCATCCCATTGACAATCAACAGGTCACGAAATGGCGGAAGGGGTGGGATTCGAACCCACGGTAGCCTTGCGACTACGCCTGATTTCGAGTCAGGTGCCTTTAACCACTCAGCCACCCTTCCGTGTTGTTCGCCAAGGAAACATTTTGCGCAGGTTCGAGTCGCGGGCAAGCTCATTCGGCGTCCTTTAAATCAAGGCAATTCAGGGTTCTCCGCCCAGGCTGGTCCGGCGGTAAAAACAGGAAGGCGCTGGCGGTCAGAATTCGCCAGCGCCGATGCTAGGCGTCGGTAGGACTATTTTCTACCGGATGCAGTCAACCACAGCCCCGGAATTTCGTCAAAGACGGATCAGAAACAAACCGGTGACGTTTGGGAAAAACCGGACGGGAGTTGGGCCCGCATTTCGCGCTTTTTTCGCCATCGGCCGTTGTTTAGAGTGGAGACATGTTTTGGAATTACCGTTGGTGGATGATGGTTTTCGCACTGGCGTTGAGCGGCGAACAGACGTTTGCCGCCAGCGGGCGCGAGGATCGTGCTTACGCCGCGGCCGCGAGCGCGTTCCAGGACGGCATGTGGAGCCGCGCGGAAGTGGAATTTGCCGAGTTCGCCGAAAAATATCCCAAGTCCGGACGCGTGGCCGAGGCGGTGTTGATGCAGGGTGAGGCGGACATCAAACAGGGGAAATTTTTACCGGCCATGGAGCTGCTGACCGCGCGGGAGGCGCAGGCGGACAAACTGGCCGATCAATACGTCTACTGGCTTGGCCAGGCGCAGTTTCAAAACGGAGATTATACGGCGGCGGCGAAGACGTTCTCCGGACTGGAGCGGGATTATTCGGATTCCAGCCGGCGGCTGGATGCGGCGGTGGCGGAAGCGGCGGCGCACGCCAAGCTCGGTCAATGGCCGCAGGTGAGCGCCGGGTTGCAGGCGCCGGACGGAGTGTTCCAGACCGAGGCCGGGCGAATCCCCGCCGACGACCGGGTGGTGCGCGGCCAATTGCTGCTGGCCGAGGCGTTGCTCCGGCAAAACCAGCTCAACGCGGCCGCCGCGGTCCTGAATTTGTTGGACGCGCAAAAAATCGCGCCGGAATTGAACTGGGAACAGGTGCGACTGCGGTGCCGGGTGCAGCTGGCGGGCGGCGATACCAATGCGGCACTGGCCTCGACGACGAATCTGCTCCGGCTGGCGGATTTGACCGGGCAGGCCGGGATGCGCGCCGAGAGCGTGATGGAGCAAGGCGGCATTCTCGCGCAGATGGGACGAACGGACGAGGCGCTGCCGGTGTACCAAAGAAATCTTTCGACCAACGTGCCGGTGGCCTGGCAGCGGCAGGCGGTTTTGAAAATCGCGGAACTCGCCGCCGCACAGAGGAAATTTTCGGACGCGGCCCAATCGCTGGAACAGTTTCTCGCGCAATTTCCGGACTCACCGGCCGCGGACATCGCGCAATTGACGCTGGGTGAAGTGTATTTGAGGGAATACCTGGCGCAGCCGGCGGTCGCCACGAACGGGTTGTCGGCGGCGGAGGCGCAGTTCAATCAGTTCCTCGGCACGTACACCAACAGCCCGTTTATCGGCAAGGCGTATCTGGACCAGGGCTGGTGTTTTTGGGTCGATGACAAAATTCCCGAAAGCCTCGTGGCCTTCAAGACCGCCGCGGGATTGCTCCTGCCGTCGCCGGATCTGGCGGTGGCGCGATTTAAAATGGGCGACGCACTGTTCGCGCAGAAGGATTACGCGGGCGCGCGGGACAATTATGAGGCGGTGGTGAACGATTTCACGAACCTTCCCGACGTGGAAAACCTCGTCCCTCAGGCGCTTTACCAAACAGTGCGCGCGTGCATGAAACTGGGCGACATGACGGGTACCACCAACGCGTTGGCGCGAATCCTGACCGTTTATCCCACGAACAAGCTGGCCGATAGCAGCCTCCTGCTGGCGGGGGAACAATTGTCGGATTTGCAGCAACCGGCGAAGGCTCGAGCGTTGTTTGAAAAAGTTGAACAACAGTATCCCAATTCGCCCTTGCGTCCGGAAGTGGAACTGGCGCTGGCCCGTACTTACGAACAGGAAAACAACTGGCCTCCGGCCATTGGCATCTATGACCGCTGGGTGGAGCAATACACCAACGAAGCGCGACTGCTGCCGCAGGTGGTGTATGCCCGCGCCTGGGCGAATTTTCAGGCCGGGCGCGAGACCAATGCCTTGCAGTTGTTCACAAATTTTGTGGCGCAATTTCCCACCAACCCCCTGGCCCCGGTCGCGCAGTGGTGGGTCGGTGATTTCTATTCCGGCACGGGAACCAATTACGTCGATGCGGAAAGGAATTATCAACTCCTGTTTCAAAGATGGCCGGCGTCAAGTCTCGCGTATCCGGCTCGCATGGCGGCCGGCCGCGCGGCCATGGGCCGCCTCGGCTATTCGGACGCCATCCATTATTTCGTGAGTCTGACGAGCGACACCAATTGTCCGCCGGGCCTCGATGCGCAGGCATTGTTCGCCTACGGCAGCGCGTTGATGCTCGAGACCTCCGATAACACGAACAACCCGCTGGCCAATTTCGGGCTGGCCATCCAGGTGTTCAAGGCCATCGGCCAGTCGTATCCGCAGTCCGAGCAGGCCGCGCTTGCCTGGGGTGAAATCGGTGATTGCTATTTTCAACTGGCCGGGCAGCCGCAGGGCGCGCATTTCTACGATGATGCAACCAACGCCTACGGACAGGTCATCGGTTCGCCGCTGGCGGATGCGGCGGCACGCAGCCAGGCGCAACTGGGCATCGGGCTGGTGTTGGAAAAGCGCGCCGCGCAGGCGACGGGTCCGGACCAGACCGCGCTGTTGCAACAGGCATTGCAGGATCATCTCGACGTGTTCTATGAGAAAAACCTGCGTGATGGTGAAGCCGCGGATTCATTTTGGGTGAAGAAAGCCGGACTGGAGGCAGCGAGCGTGGCCGAGACGCTGGGCGAATGGCCGCAGGCGGTGAATGTGTACCGGCGCCTGGAGGAACTGCTGCCTCAATTGCACGATTTGCTCGAAAAGAAAATCGACAACGCCCGGGAACACATCACCGTGCCGCAAAATTGACGGCCGGTTGACACGCCCCGGCGCCCGGCTTAAGTTCAACCAAGACCATGAGTGAAATTGTCACCGCTGAACTGGTCGTCTCGCTTACCCATGGCGCGGCGGAAGAAACCAAGGTGTTGCTTGCGAAACCTGAAAATGCCGGCAAATCGTTGCGCATTTTTGTGGAACAAGGCGGCTGCTCCGGCATGCAGTACAACATGGTCTTCGACGAAAAGCGGGACGGCGACTGGGCGGCCGAGCAGCACGGCGTGACCGTGCTGGTGGACAACTTCAGCGCGACCTATCTGCGGGGTACCGTGGTGGATTTCAGCACCGCGCTGACGGGTGGCGGTTTCAAAATCACCAATCCCAACGCCAAGCAAAGTTGCGGTTGCGGGAAATCCTTTGAGGCTTGAGCGGAAACGATCAACCCGCGCCAGCCTGACCATGCCGTTCCGTGAGATGCGGAACGGCTTTTTGTTTCCGGCGAACTGAAATCACACCCACGATTTGCGGATGAGCCAGGTTTTGATGACCTGGGTCAGGGCGACATAGCAGATCAGCGTGACCGCCAGGAAAGGCCAGAACTGCCATGGCAACGGCACAAATCCCACGAACCGCGCCACCGGCGAAAACGGCAGATAAGCTCCGACGCCCATGATGGCGATGGTGGTCATCGTCAGTTGCCAGCTCGCCCGCGATTGGATGAACGGAACCAGGTTGGTGCGGATGACGTGAACGATAAGCGTCTGGGTCATCAGCGATTCGACGAACCAGCCGGTATTGAACAGCGCGGCGGAGTAAGTGTGATCTGCCGCGTTGCTGCCAAAACGCGCAATCAGGTCCGGGGTCACGCCCACTTGATTGCACTTGAAGAAAAACCACATCAAACAGAAGGTCGTGTAATCGAAGATGGAGCTGATGGGGCCGATGAACATGATGAACCTGGCGATTTCGCCCATGGCCCAGGGCCGCGGCTTGGTGATTTGTTGTTCGCCGACGTTGTCGGTGGGAATCGGCACCTGCGAGAAATCATAGAGCAGGTTGTTGGTGAGCACCTGGATGGGTTGCATCGGGAGATAGGGCAGCCAGGCACTCGCGCCGAGCACGCTGAACATGTTGCCGAAGTTCGAG
Organism: Verrucomicrobiota bacterium; assembly: GCA_050010675.1. Lineage (GTDB taxonomy): Bacteria > Verrucomicrobiota > Verrucomicrobiia > Limisphaerales > UBA11358 > UBA11358. The sequence goes on from JBEKKN010000104.1 coordinate 5,684, forward strand.
CTGGCACCCATGCGGATGTATTTCAGGATGTTCACAAAGACCTTGCGGCCTTCGAGGACGCCTTCCTCCAGTACCATCAGGTTTTTTTCCAAAAGAATCATGTCGGCGGATTCCTTGGCAATGTCCACCGCATTGTCCACGGAAATACCCACGTCGGCGGCGCGGAGCGCGGGCGCATCGTTGATGCCATCGCCCATAAAGCCGACGACATGTTTGTTGCGTTGCAGTGCCTGTACGACTCGCTTTTTGTGAGCGGGCGAGAGTCGCGCGAAAACCTCCGTGGTTTCCACCTCGGCGGCGAGTTGCTCCTCGGTCATGTTTTCCACCTGGCTGCCGAGCAGGATTTTTTCGGCGTGAATGCCCACCTCGCTGCACACCTTCCGCGTGACCAGGTCGTTGTCGCCGGTCAATACCTTGACGGCCACGCCGTTCTGCCGGAGGGCGGTGATGGCCTTGGAAGCGGTTTCCTTGGGCGGGTCCAGGAACGCCAGATAGCCGGTCAAGACCAGACTGCTTTCGTCGGCTTTGGTGAAGGTGGTTTGCTGGCCCAATGTCTTGGTGGCCACGGCCAGCACCCGGAAACCGTCTTCGCTCAATTCATTCACCTGCTGCACCAGGTCGCCAACCAGAACCGGTTCCATCGGGAAAATTTCGCCGTCACTCTCGAAGCACGTACATTTGGCGAAAACCGCCTCCGGCGCCCCCTTGGTCAGCAATTGCCGTTCGCCATTCGGGCCTTCGATGGCCACCGACATCATCCGGCGCGAAAAATCAAACGGGATTTCATCCACCATTTTGTATTTGTCGATGCCGAGTTCGCTGTGCAGTTCCTTGTAGCGCAACACCGCCCGGTCGAGGAGGTTTTTCAGGCCGGTCTGGAAATGGCTGATGAGATAGGCGTCGCGCAGCACGGCCTCGCTCTCATTTTTGAACACGTCGCAGTGCAGTTCCAGAATGACGTGGTCGATGGTCAGCGTGCCGGTCTTGTCGGTGCAGAGCACGTCCATCGCGCCGAAGTTCTGGATGGAGTTCAGCCGCTTGACGATGACCTTCTTTTTTGACATGGCCAGCGCGCCCTTGGAGAGGCAGACGGAAACGATCATCGGCAACATTTCCGGCGTCAGCCCGACGGCCACCGCCAGGGCAAAAAAGAACGCGTCCTTCCAGTTGTGCTTCATCAGGCCGTTGATGAGGAAGACCATCGGGACCATCACCAGCATGAAGGAAAGCATCAGCCAGACGAAACGTTTCACCCCCCGGTCAAACGCCGTGTCGGGCTGCTGCCCGGCCAGGCTGCTGGCCATTTTGCCAAAGTATGTCTGGGTGCCGGTGGCGACGATGACCGCCGTGGCGGCGCCGCTTTCCACGCTCGTCCCGAGAAAACAGAGGTTGGTGTGTTCGATGGCTGAGACGTTGGTGCGCAGATCGCGGGCGTCGGTTTTCTCCACCGGCAGGGATTCGCCCGTCAGCGTCGCCTGGATGATGAACAGGTCCTTGGCCGACAACAACCGGACGTCGCCGGGAATCATGTCGCCGGCGGACAACTTTACGATGTCCCCGGGAACGAGCTGTTGGAGGGGGATTTCCTTGGGTTGTCCGTCGCGGATGACCGTGGCGGTGACTTTGATCATCGCCTTGAGTTTGGCCGCCGCATTGCCGGCGCGCGTTTCCTGCACGAAACGGAGCGACACCCCTAGAAAAACCATGACCAGCATCACCACGCCGCCGGCGTAATCGCTGGTGCTTTCCGCCGTGGCAAAAGTGAGGATGGCCAGAATGGTCAGCAGGATGACCAACGGGTTGCGGACGGCGATCCAAAGCCGGTGCAACCACTCATGCCTTCTTTCGTGCGCGACCTCGTTAGTCGCGCGGCCGCTTCCTCTTCACTCACGCCAGAAAGCGAGGTGTTGAGCCGTTGAAGTGTCGCGGCCGCTTCCTGCATCGCGGCTTCCTTTAAAACATCGGTTCCTGGCCGCGTGTTTGGATTATTGAGACTCGCCATAAATTCAACCGTTCAACCCACTGCCGGTGGTCAAATCTGTCCGGCTGCCGAACATCTGGAAAATACAACAAGTCGGATTAATTTGACCAGCTTCAGCTGTGGAAGTCGTCAAAATTTCACAAACACGGTTTGCCGTGGATTGCACCCGAAAGCCTGCCTGTTTATCGTACGTGAGTGATCACACTGCTCATCGCCACGCGCAACGCCCACAAAGCCGGCGAAATCCACGCCATCCTTGGCGGTGGCTTCCGGCTCTTGACGCTGACGGATTTTCCAACCGCGCCGACCGTCGTCGAAGACGCACCGACGTTCGCCGGCAACGCGACCAAAAAAGCCGTGGAACTTGCGAAGTGGCTGGCTGGCTCTCAACCCTCAACCCTCAACCTTCATCCCCTTTTTGTCCTGGCCGACGATTCCGGTCTGGAAGTGGATGCGCTGAACGGCGCGCCGGGCGTGCATTCGGCGCGATTCGCCGCCGCGGATTCGGCCAAATCCGGCAACACCCCCGACGCCGACAACAACGCGAAATTGTTACGCCTGCTCGAAGACGTTCCGGTGGAAAAGCGCACGGCGCGATTTCATTGCGTGCTGGCACTTGTGGCGGTTTGCCGTCACGAAGCGTCCGCCTGGCCGAAGCGCAGCGAAGGCAGGTCGCCGGTTTGTTACGCGGATGAATATGAAACGGAGATTCAGTTGTTCGCCGGCGTGTGCGAAGGCCGGATCCTTTTCGCGCCGCGCGGGCAAAACGGCTTCGGCTACGACCCGCTGTTTGTGCCGGCCGGTTTTGAGCAGAGCTTTGCCGAACTGGGCGATGAGGAGAAAAACCGGTTGAGTCACCGGGCCAAAGCTCTCGAAAAACTTCGGGGATGCCTTGGCCGCGTTGGCTGAACCGGTCGGGCACGAGATTTTCCCAGGATCATTTCATCAGTCGGAAGAAGAGAGCGCCCCCGAGGTTGTTGTTGGTGACCACGCTTTGGTAACCGGCCAACGTTGAAAAATTGCTGGTCGCCAGCCAGTTCGCCGGGGACAGGCTGGGGTTGGACTGTAATTGATAATCAGTCGCCCAGGCAGGCCAGCGGATGACGTTGCCGGCCAGGCTCAGGCTGGGCGGGACGCTGGCGGTGGCCACCACCGTCGCGCTGGCGCCGACCGTGCTTTGGATGGTGAGGTAAATCGGATAATCCCCCGCGTTGGTGTAGGTATGCGATCCGAGCACTTCCTTTTGGCCGTTGGAACCGGTCGCAATGATGCCGCTGTTCGTTGAGTTGTCGCCCCAGTTGATGAATGCGGTGAAGTTGTTGGTGGGGCTGTTCGGCACGCCGTTGGTGAAGGTGGCCAGGAGCTGATTTGTGAAAGGCGTTTGCGCAAAGGCGGTGAAGTTGGTGGATTGCGCCGAAATGGGCGTGTCACCAAAGGTGAAAGTGTAAAGCTGCAAATCGTAAGGCGGCAAACTCAGGCCGTAGTATTTATACAAATTCCATTGGGAATTGGTGCTCACGACGATGAAATGGCTGGTGCTGCCAACAAAGCCCGCGTTCGGCCTGACCACCAGCTGGCCGTTGGTTGCTATGATGGTGGAGTTTGTGGAATTGTAATCCGCCCAGTAATCAAACCAATAATTTGCGGTGCCCTGTAAATTGGTGGCTCCAACGGTGTTGGTCAACGGGACGTTCACTGTCGCGACCAGATTAGTGACAGTATTGGTATTGGGATAAATAAAGGCCTGATCGAAATTTCCATCGGCCACCGTGGTTGCCGTAAATGAATTTGTCGTTCGGCCGCCCGCGCCGTCATCCGCCACCACGCTGATGGTTCCCGAAACTCCCGCGAGGTTGGTGCCAGCCAGCGTCAGCACGGTGTCCGCGGTGTCGGGCACGAAGGAAGCCAAGGTGATGATCACGTCGGCGAGCGGACGGCTGTTGGGGTCCACCGGCGTACTGATGACGTTGGTGAGCACGCTGAAGCCGCGCACCAGTTGTCCGAACAGGGTGTAGCCGAAATCGAGGGCTCGTTGCGGACCGGAGGTGACAAAAAATTGCGAGCCATCGGTGTCCTTGCCGTTGTTGGCCAGCGCCAGTTGTCCGTTGCCGCTGAAAATGGCCTGCGGATTGAACTCGTCATCGTAACGAAATACCGGTCCGCCCAGCCCGTTGGTGTTGGGGTCACCCCCCTGGATCACAAAATTAGTGATGACGCGATGAAAGATGGTGTTGCTGGTGTATAGGGCGGACTCCGTAAAACCTTGAATGACGTCGATCGTATGCGGCGCGATATCCCGAAACAGCATGAACGTCATGTCGCCGATATTGGTCACGGTTACCACACCGCCGCGGAACGGGGTGGAAAATGCGCCGGGCGCATTCGTGGGTGCGGCTTGCACGACGGACATTTTCCAGAAGGGTTCATTGGTATGCACCTGAACGGTGATGCCGTTCGTGCTGCTGGTGGCGGTAAACGTCAATGGCCGGCCGTTCGGTGAACTGGCCGTCACCGGCAGGATCAAGGATTTACCGGCGGGAATGCTGGCACTGGGAATGAGATCAATCAGCGGAGCGCCCAACATCGAAAAGCCAGGAGCCAAAAAAAATAAAATGACACTGAAGATACGCCGGGGACACATAATGTGGTACGAACACCATTATATCATAGCCTGAATTTCGCGCAATTCACCCGGCTATTTGAGCAGATTCTCCACTTGCAGCTTCCGGCGCAAACGGCCATTGTCGGCACACATCCGCAATTTTCCGCCGGGCGCGGGCCGGGTGTAACATTCACCGCCGGAACGTTCCACCATCAGGGCACCCGCCGCAATATCCCAGAGATTGATGGTGCGTTCGACGTAGGCATCCAGCCGGCCGGAGGCGACATAGGCCAGCTCCAGGGCCGCCGAACCCAGGAGGCGGAGCTTTTTGACCCGCCGCGCGAGCCGGATCAGGTGCGGCAGGCTTTTCTCCAGATTTTCCCGGCTCTTGGAAAAGCCCATCGCAATGACCGCCTCGTCCAGCCGCGCGCGGTGGCTGACGCGAACGACCCGTCCGTTCAGCCGCGTCGGCCCGCCGCGGGCAACGGTCCAAAGTTCGTCGGTGAATGGATCATAAATCACGCCTAAAAGGGTGACATGTGGCGCGTGACCTGTGGCCGGAAGATGCGTGCGCCGGCGGCCGTTTTTCTTGTCACCTGTCACTTGCCTCTTGTCACTTTTCGATTGCAATGCAATCGAAACCGCCGCGTGCGGCAGGCCAAAAAAGTAATTCACCGTGCCGTCGATCGGGTCCACCACCCAGCGGTATTCGGCGTTGACGTCGCCGGAATCACCCTCCTCGCCGAGCAGCGGGATTTGGGGAAAAGCGGACCGCAGGATTTTTTCGATGAGTTTCTGGCAGCGCACGTCCAGTTCCAGCTTGATGTCGTGGGCCGATGCCAGCTTGATGCGCTTGGGCCGGTGCCAGTTGGCATGCATGACCTGGCCGGCGGCGCGGGCGGCTTGGATGGCCGTAATAAGGGCGGATTTTTGCGAAACGGTTTTCATTAAATGTTGGTCGTGTTTTTGTCGGCGTTCCAGAATTTTACCGTCGCGCGCGGCTTCATAACAACAACGCGGCCAGGCTGAAGTAAAACAGCAGCGTGAAAATGTCCGTGAACGCGAGCGTCACCGGCCCGGCGGCGATCTTCGGGTCGAGCCGCAGCGCATGCAGGACGGTCGGAACGCTCAACCCAAAAAAGCACGCGGCGCACAACGCCAGCAGGATGCTGGCGCCAATGACGAAACCCGCCAGCCCGGTCCCGCGCCACAGCCAGACAATGAGGCCGACCACGGTGCCGCAACCGGCGCCCAGCAGCAGGGCCGTGCCCGCCTCACGCCGGAACGCCCGGACATACCAGCCGAAACTTGGTTGGGTCGTGCGCAAGGCCTGAATCGTGACGGTCATGGATTGGATGCTCACGCTCTCACCCAGTCCCAGGACCAGCGCGAGGAAGAACGCCAGGACAATGCTTTTGGCGAGGGTGACCGCGTACACACTGGCGAGCAACGCGCACAGCGTGCCGCTGCCGATGGTGGCCAGCAACCAGGGAAAGCGGAACCGAAACGCCCGCAGCGGTGACGCATCATGCACCTGCGACACGCGAAAACCGATGGCTTCAAACAGCGCGTTGGTTTGCTCGCGCTCGGCGATGTCGAACGCCTCTTCCGTCAGCAAACCCACGTCCACCACCCCGACGATCCGCCGCGCCTCATCCACCACCGGGAACGCCAGAAACCGGTGCAGGACAAACGCCTCGCAGGCCTCCAGCACCGTCGCCGTGTGCGGAATGGCCGCCACTTGCCGGATCATCAGCTCCGACACCCGCCGGTCCAATGGCGCCGTCAGCAGCTGGCGCGTGGGCAGGACACCGGCCAGCCGTTCATCCGCGTCCACGACGTAGAAATAGACGATTTTTTCGCCAAGGCCGCGCTGCCGGATGGCGTCCAGCGCCTGCTGGACGGTGACATCCTCGCGCAGGATCGCCGCGTCCTTGCGGGCGACCGCCATCACCGGCTGATGCAAATGGTCCTGTTTATGTGTCAACTCCACGTGTGGGAAAACTAACCGTGAAACCCGCGAAAGACACGAACGAATTCACCGGCCGCCGGTCCGCGTTCGTGTCTTCGTGCAATTCGCGGTTTAAGAAATCAACCCAGCGCCGCCAGCGCGGATTTCACGTGCTCGCGTTTGCCCTGCCACTCCACGAGGCGCTGTCGGTGCTCCTCCAGCACGCTGCCGGGGACCTTCTGCGTGAAGTTAGGGTTGGCGAGTTTTTGCTCCACCTTGGAAATCTCGGCCTCGATCTTTTGAAGTTCCTTCGTCAACCGGGATTTCTCCGCTTCCACGTTAATCAACCCCTCGGTCGGCAGGAATAAATCGCCCAGTTCGGTGCGCACGGTCATCGTATTTTTCGCCGCTTGATAATTTGCGCTCACTTCAACCGCCTCGGCATTGAGCAGCAGCCGGAGCACTTCAAGGTCATGCGGCGCCAGGTCGCGGGCCGGTTTGAGGATGAACTTGACCTTCTTGTTCGCGGCGATGTTCGCCGTGCGGCGCAGGTTGCGGCCCTGAGAAACCAGTTCATTCCGCTTTTCGACGTGTTGTTCGTCGCCGCTGGTCAGGTGGTAATGGGCCTTGAAATCGTCATCGAGCGGCTTCGGCCAGGGCGCGGACATGATGGTCCGGCCGCCCTGGTTGTCCGGCATGTCCTCGGCGTAACCCATCCCGTGCCAGAGTTCCTCCGTGATGAACGGCAGGAACGGATGGAACAACCGCAGCGTGTGTGAGAGGACGAAATCAATCACCGCCAGCGTGTTGACCTTGCCCGCGGCATCGCTGCCTTGCAGCGCCGCTTTGCTCGCTTCGAGATACCAATCGCAATACTCGCTCCAGAAAAAACGGTACAACGTGGCCGTCGCGTCGCTGAATTTATATTCGGCGAACGCGGTGTTCATCTCGCGGATGGCCGCATCGAGCTTGAGCAAAATCCATTTGTCATCGGAGGTCAGCAGCTTGGGATCGATTTCGCCCTGTACTTCAAAAGTTTCGGGCGGGCCGCCCGAAACAACAGGCGAGACGCCTGTGCCATCCACCATTTGTCGGAAACGGCAGGCATTCCAGAGTTTGTTGCAGAAGTTGCGGCCCAGTTCGACGTTCTGTTCGTCGAACAAAATGTCCTGGCCGAGCGGCGCGCTGCGCATGGTGCCGAACCGGAGTGCGTCGGCGCCGAACTTGGCGATGAGGTCGAGCGGGTCGGGCGAATTGCCGAGGCTCTTGGACATCTTGCGCCCCTGCTTGTCGCGGATGATGCCGGTGAAATAAACGTTCCGGAACGGCAGATCCCCCATGAATTCGTAGCCCGCCATGATCATGCGGGCCACCCAGAAGAAAATGATGTCCGGTCCGGTGACGAGATCGGCGGTCGGATAAAACGCCTTCAGCGTGGGCGTCTGCTCCGGCCAGCCCATGGTCGCAAACGGCCAGAGCCACGAGCTGAACCACGTGTCCAGCACGTCGGGGTCTTGTCCGGGTTTGGCATACCAAACCGGGATGCGATGTCCCCACCAAAGCTGGCGGCTGATGCACCAGTCCTGGATGTTGCCCATCCAATGGTCGTAAACCTTCGCCCAGCGGTCGGGATGGAAGTGCATTTTATCCGGGAGCGCCGCCATCTTGGCGGCGTTTTCTGCTGAGCCACTCGCCGGCTGGAAGCCAGCGCTCCCGGCTTGCTCCACGCATGCGCGGGATTTTTCCACGCTCGGATATTTCAAAAACCATTGCTCGCTTAAACGCGGCTCAATCGGCACATCGGCGCGTTCGCTGAAACCGACGTTGTTCGTGTAGGGCTCCTCTTTTTCCAGTGACCCCAACTCCGTGAGTTTTTCCACGGCCACCTTGCGCGCCTTGAACCGGTCCAGGCCGTTGAGCGCCTCCCCCGCCAGGGGGTTCATGTGGCCGGTGGCGTCAATGACTTCAATCACCGCCAGCTGGTGGCGCTGGCCGATTTCAAAGTCCGCCTTGTCGTGCGCCGGCGTCACCTTGAGCACGCCGGTGCCGAATTCAAAATCCACGTGCTCATCGCCGATGATGGGGATGAGCTTTTGCTCGCGCGGGAATTCCGCCGGCAACGGACGGACGACATGCTTGCCGATGAATTTGGCGTAGCGCGGATCCTTGGGATTCACGGCCACGGCGGTATCGCCGGGAATCGTTTCCGGTCGCGTCGTCGCAATGGTCAACCAGATTTTCCCGTCTGGAACCGGGAGCGCCGCCATCTTGGCGGCGTTTTTCGCCGTCTCGGATGAACTCGCCGGCTGGAAGCCGGCGCTCCCGGCCGTTTCCACCACCTCCACCTTGAAATAATAGAGCGAGCCTTTCTGCTCCTTCATGATGACTTCTTCATCGGACAGCGCGGTGAGCGACGCGGGACACCAGTTCACCATGCGTTTGCCGCGGTAGATGAGGCCCTTTTTGTAAAGCTCCACGAACACCTTCTGCACGCAGCGCGAATATTCGGGGTCCATGGTGAACCGTTCGCGCGTCCAATCACAGGACGCGCCAAGTTTTTTCAACTGCTGGATGATGATGCCGCCGTGTTTTTCCTTCCACGACCAGACGCGCTCGAGAAATTTTTCGCGGCCAAGGTCGTCGCGGTGCCGGATTTCGCCGGCTTTCTTCAGCGTTTTCTCAACGACGGTTTGCGTGGCGATGCCGGCGTGGTCGGTGCCGGGCAACCAGAGGACCTCCTTGCCATCCATGCGCGCCTTGCGGGCGAGGATGTCCTGGATGGTGTTGTTGAGGACGTGGCCCATGGTGAGCACGCCGGTGACGTTCGGCGGCGGGATGACGATGGAATACGCCGGACGCCGGGGCGACACCCGCGCCGGGTCGGCGGTGAAGCAGTTCTGCTTCAGCCAGAACTCATACCATTTGTCCTCAACGGACTGCGGTTCGTAGGCCTTGGAAATCTCGGACATGACAAAAGGGTTTTTACGCGAATTTCACGAATTGGCGCGAATTATTTTTTAAAATTTGGTGGCTCAATCAATTTGGTATTTGTGGTATCTGAACGGATAACCCGCTTCCACGTCAGTGAATTCTCGCCGAAATTGACCAACAATCCCAGCTTCAACTTTGAA
>JBEKKN010000105.1:0-7401 GCA_050010675.1 Verrucomicrobiota bacterium
CAGACGGGACCAACCATTATGAATTGGCCTTGTATCCACATGGATGGCTAAAAGCTGTATTAGATGTAACAAAGACGAAACATTTTGACCAGGCGAGTGTTCCTAGCGAAATCTTGTTCACTCAATACCGACAGCGGCCTCTTGGTTCAAATGACCTGCAGTCCGATGCTTTAGGCCGAGTACCTAAGACATCGATCAGAACTCCAAGCGATGTCGTGGCAGTTGAAGTTGCATTATTTTCTATTACCAACTCTGAAGTAATCGCTCCACTTTCAAGTTATATTCCCCAGATTCTCGATAAAACAGCGATCATTCACGATAAACGAATCGGAGGCCAGCTAATTCGAGTTGCTTCCGGAGAATGGTGGAACGTGAAGGAGAAATACCAACGCCATGAAAAATCTGTCACGTCTCATCGGACGGTGATTCTGATTTTCTTGTCCGTGACTTTAATCCTCCCACTATTTCTGTTGATTAGAACTTGGAGAGTTGGCAAGAAAAATAATAAGTAGATCGAAATCATATAACAAACCAAATCATCACGGAAAAATGGTTATTTTGAGAATAACCCAGCGCTTTAGCGCTGGATAATCTGATCATAAGTCAGAATCAAGGAACATCATCAGCAACGAAGCTTTCGCGAGGAGTTGGAAATCTTTTTGAAGAAGCATGGACATACCGAGGAAGCGAGGGTGTTAGAGTAATTATCTTTCGTCCCTGTCGGGACTTTATCTTTTGTTCCGGCCCTTTACCCAGCCATAAATGGCTGGGCTATTTTCAAGACGATGCGGCTCCTGCTCATTTTCGCAAATTCCCAATCAAACTCCCCGCTCAACCTTTCTTCGGGCCGCGGAGTTTCACCACCTCCGCGTGCGCGAGCACCACGTCCGGGTCGCGTTGTAGGGCCTGATAATAATGCCCGGAAAACCCTTCGCTGCTTTCCAACACCACCAGCAGCAGGTCCGATTCGCGCACCAGGGCTTCCACCTTGTCCGCGGTCAACGGTTCTTCCGCGTCCAGCGCCTCATCCATGGCAACGATGAGCTGGGAAAGCGGGTGCAACCAGGCAAACCACGGGTCTTTGGTGAGGAGTTGCAGAAAATGGTTCGGAGATTTGATTTGGCCCATGGTCTTTTCGTAACCCACTTTCTCCGAGTCCACCAGCGCCTTGTGCAATTTGAGCAAGGCGTGGCGAAGTCCGGTCAGGCGTTGCCGGATGCCTTCCGGCTCCGGCGTGGTGGTCGTTTTCTTTTTCATCAATTTCCTTGTTCAGGGTGATGGCTTCCTGGCCTTCTGGGCCGCAATGGCCTCGGTAAACCAGATGACCTCGTCCAGAAACGTTGCCGCCCGCTTTTCGTAGGCGGCATCATTGGGTGTCCCGTCTTCCTGGAAACTGTCATGAATGTGCGAAACGGACAGGTTTTCCGGAATCGGAAAGGCGCCCATGCCAATCGTCACCAGGCGCAATTGGGCCAGGCAGTTGATGCCGCCGAAGCCACCCGCGGAAACCGTCACGATGCCGACCGGTTTGCGTTCATATTCCGGCAGCAGATAATCCAGCGCGTTTTTGAGCACCCCGGGATAGCCGTTGTTATATTCCGGCGATACGATGATGAGCGAATCCGCGCGGCCGATTTTGTCGCCGAACTCCTGCAGCCGGGGTGGCGGGTCGTTGCGGCGATGCAGGCGTTCTTCCATGATGGGAAAGTTGTATTCCAGCAGATCGAGCAGTTCCGTACTTGCGCTTTCCCGTTGTTGCAATCGCGCGAGGACAAATCGCGCCACCTTGATGCTTTGCCGGTCCCGGCGCGTGCTGCCGGCAATGATGGGAATATAATACATGGCGTTAAATCACCTGTTCTGTCCAAGGCGGATTTTGCAGGGAGCCGGTTTTAAATGGCAAGCCGTGTTTCAACTTTTCCGAATGCCGTGCGGTGGTTCACGAATTCCCAATCAAAATTCCCGCGAGGAAAACCAGGGCGCCGCCCAGCGCGATTTGCAACACCGCGGACACGAGCGGGGTGTCCATGAACCGGTGCCGGATCCAGGAGATGAGGCCCAGTTCCACCAGCACCACACACACGGCAACGCTGGTGGCGGTTTTGAAGCTGGGTATCAGGTAGGGCAGGGTATGGCCGATGCCGCCCAACGTGGTCATCAAGCCGCACACGAGTCCGCGCGCCCACGGATGTCCGCGTCCGGTCAGACTGCCGTCGTCAGACAACGCCTCGGCAAATCCCATGCTGATACCCGCGCCAACACTGGCGGCCAGACCGACGAGAAAAGTCTCCCAGCTATTGTGCGTGGCGAATGCGGCGGCGAAGAGCGGCGCCAGCGTTGAAACCGAACCGTCCATCAAGCCGACCAGTCCCGGTTGGATGACTTGCAGTAGAAACAGCCGCTTTTGCTGGGTCGCGTCGGTCTCGCTGAGTTTGGTCAGGGTGATTCGTTCCGCCGTATGGGCATGGTTGCGTTCTTCTTCCGCGAGGTCGCCCAGCAACTGGCGGATGCCGGTGTCGGTGGCGCGGCGGGCGGCGGCTTCGTAAAAGCGCCGGGTTTCCACTTCCATGGTCTCGGCGGTCTTTTGGACGGTCTTCAAGCCGAGCGGCCGCACGAGCCAGACGGGTTTTCGTTCCACAAAACCACGCACGTCCTGACGCCGGATGTGCGGGACGTGGTCACCGAAGCGGCTTTTGTAAAGTTCCAGCAGCCGGTGACGATGTCCATCCTCCTCGCGGCGCATGACGCGAAATTTTTCGGCCTGCTCGGGATAATCCGTTTGCAGGCCGTCCACGAAATCTTCGTAGATGCGCGCGTCCTCTTCCTCCAGTGAAATGGCCAGGGCGAGGATTTCCTGTTCGGTCAGGCTGTCGAACGTTTTCATATAATCATTTTAATGGTGGGGCGAGGCTGCTGACGAGCCGTCATCGCTACGCTTTGACGCGCCAAGGCCGGCTCGCGAGTACGCTCGCCCACCGGTTGGAAAAGGACTTTTCATAAATACGGTGAAAACAACCGGGCGATGGCGTCGCGCAATCGGGGCGCGAACATCCGGCCGTCCGTCTCGGCCAGGGTCACTTCGCGGGCCGGGCGAAGCTTTTGTTCAATCACCGATTCCATGCGCTGCGCGAACTCGCGGCCATAGCACTCGACGTTGAGCTCAAAATTCAACCGCAGACTGCGCGCGTCCCAATTGGCCGAGCCGAACAAAACCCAGTGGCCGTCCACAATCATCAATTTGGAATGATCGAACGGCGGGGGCGTGAGCCAGAGATGGCAACCGCGTTCGAGCACCTGCCACCACATGGCCCGCGACGCCCAATGGACGAACGGCAGATTGTTTTGGGCGGGCAAAATGATGTCCACGCGCACGCCGCGCAGCGCCGCCAGGTTCAACGCGGATACGAGCGCCGGATCCGGCAGAAAATAGGGCGTGACAATGTGCACGGACGTTTGCGCCTCCGCCAGCGCGGCCAGCAGCGTCCAGCGCGCCTTTTCAAAATCGCCGTCCGGCCCGTCCGTGATGACCCGGGCGATGACCTCGCCGCCTTCGGACAACTCCGGAAGCCATTCACTGCCTTTGAGAATTTCCCGGGTACAAAACGCCCAATCATTGACAAATGACTCCTGCAACTGGGTGACGACCGGCCCTTCGACGCGGAACTGCAGGTCCTGCACCGCATTCCTGGTGGGGCGAGCGTCCTCGCGAGCCGTCGTCGATTTTTGATTCGCCAAACCCGGCTCGTCGGCAGCCTCGCCCCACCGGGTGCCAAGAATATTGCCGTGGCGGATGTTCATGCCGCCGGTGAAGGCGAGTTTTCCATCCACGACGAGCAATTTGCGATGATTGCGGAGATTGATGGTGGCCACGCGCCACGGTGTCAGCAGCGACGCCGGCAGGAACCGGGCGTGAGGAATTTTTGCGTGGCGCAATCTCCACGTGACGGGCGGCCAGGAATAGCGGCTCCCGGCGGCGTCAATCAACACGCGGACTTCGACCTTGCGTTTGATGGCGCGCGCGAGGGCGTCAACGAAGGCCCGCCCGCTGGGATCGTTGTCAAAAATGTAAGTCGAGAGCGAGACGGTCTTTTGGGCTGACTCAATGGCGGCGAGCATGGCGGGAAAAGCTTCGTCGCCATTGATCAGCGGCTGGATTTGATTGCCGGGGATCAACGGTTGCGCGACGACCCGGCCCACCACACGGGCGAGCAGCCGCAGATGTTCGGCGCCGGCGGTTTCGGGTTCGCCGAGGTTTTCCGGGACCGGCCGGTTAAGGGTCTTATGAACGCCCAGAGAGAGTGCGCGCCGGCGGATGCGGTTGACGCCCATCGCGAGGTAAAGGATCGGGCCGAACAGCGGTAGAAACCAGATGATGCCCAGCCAGAGGGTCGCCGCGCGCGAATCGCGTTTGTGAAGCAGGGTGTGAATGGAAGCGAGCAGGGCGGCCAGAAAATCGAAGCCCGCCGCCAGATGCGGCCAGAACCGGGAAATATGCTCGAGCCAATCCACGCCTTTTTATTGGCTAAATCGCGCTCCGACGCAAGCGTGCTGTGAAAAAACACCACCGCCGCAACAGACGCGGTTGCGCCCGTGCGGCGGTTCGGTTCAACTTCCTGACCCGGTGATCGCGGTCAAGCAACCGTGATGTCTTTGTCGAGATAAACGTCCTGAATCAGGTTCAGCAGTTTCACGCCTTCCTTCAAGGGACGTTGGAACGCCTTACGGCCGGAAATCAGCCCCATGCCGCCGGCGCGCTTGTTGATAACAGCAGTCTTTACCGCCGCCGCGAGGTCGCCCGCCCCCTTGGATTCGCCGCCGGAATTGATGAGTCCGGCCCGGCCGGCGTAACAATTCAGCACCTGATAACGGCACAGATCAATCGGATGGTCGCTGGACAGTTCCGTATAAACGCGATCATCAATTTTGCCATAGGTGCCGCCCAGGGCGGCGCTCACCGCCTTGTAACCACCGTTGTTCTCGGGCAGTTTCTGTTTGATGATGTCGGCTTCGATGGTGACGCCCAGGTGATTGGCCTGGCCGGTGAGGTCGGCGCTGACGTGATAATCCTTTTCCTTGGTCTTGAACGAACTGCTGCGCAGGTAACACCACAAGACCGTGGCCAGGCCGAGTTCATGCGCGCGTTTGAAGGCGAGGCTGGTCTCGACGATCTGTCGGGTCGATTCCGGCGAACCGAAATAAATCGTGGCGCCGACGGCGACCGCGCCCATGTTCCACGCCTGCTCGACCTGGGCAAAATAGACCTGGTCAAACCGGTTGGGGGCGGTGAGCAATTCATTGTGGTTCAGTTTCACGAGGAAGGGAATGCGATGTGCGTATTTGCGCGAGACGGCGCCGAGCACGCCGAGCGTGGAGGCGACGGCGTTGCAGCCGCCTTCCATGGCGAGCTTCACGATGTTTTCCGGGTCAAAATAGTCGGGGTTTTTGGCAAAGCTCGCGCCGGCCGAATGTTCGATGCCCTGATCGACGGGCAGGATGGACACGTAACCCGAGCCCGCGAGGCGCCCCGAATGGAACAGCGCCTGAAGACTCCGCAGCACCTGGGAATTGCGGTCGGTGGGCACAAAAATGCGGTCCACGAAATCCGGTCCCGGCAGATGAATCCGTTCTTTCGCCACGGTTTTGCATTTGTGTTCCAGGAGGCCTTTGGCGGAATCCGCCAGCAGTTTTTCAATTTCAGCATTCATAGTTTATTAAGTTAAATTTTCCAAACGCTCGCGCCCGGGTCGGGCAAAGGTTGAACATCAACCGTTTTGGCGCATCGAACGCAAGCTCAATTTATCGTTGCGAACAACATAAGGTCCGGCGCCGGCGCGCGGCTTGTTCCATTTTGTGATTTAGTCACCGGATTTTGCCACTCCCTTCTGAAGCCGAAAACGGGCGGGGCAGATGCGGCTTAAATACCTGCTAAGCAGTTTGCCAGCCTCATGCCGAACGCAAGTTCGAGTAGAGGTTGCCAACGGTGCGGAACTTTTGCATCCTGCCGGTGATATAAGCTTGGGATTTTTTTAATGTGAAGGGTTTCTCCTATTTTCTGAAGCTCGGGTTGCTTATGGTGGCGATGGGTGTCATTTGTCCACGGGCCGGTGCCCAAGGATTTGGCCTGTCCGTCATCGCTCCGGCCAATTCCATTTTGGTGAGCAATTCGTTGGTTTACACCATCAACCTGACCAATTTAACGGGTTTGGTGCTTAACGATGTATGGATTACCAATTCATTTTCGGCTCCGTTTCAATACCTCACGTCTTCGTCCTCTCAGGCAGCCAATGTTTCCAGCAATGCCACTAACGTCCAGTTTGATCTGGGACCGGTTGGCATCAGCGGTATCGTGCAGGTGCTGCTGACGGTTCAGCCGAATGCAGTCGGAACGTTCACAAATACAGTTGTGGCAGCAGTCCCCGGGACGACTTATGTCGCTTCCACAAACGCAAGCGTTCAGGTTACCAACCTGGTGGTTTTGGCCGACCTCGGGGTGACGCTGACCGGACCGGGTCAGGCCGTCATCACCAACGATTTGATGACGTACGGCGTCGCCATCACCAACGCCGGGCCGAGTGCTGCACCCAATGTCATGCTGACCAATACCCTGTCGGCCGGTGTGCTGTTCAAGGGTATCTTCCCGACGAACCAGCCATTCGCGACCGCGGGCAGCAATATGATTGTCAACCTGGGCACGCTGACGAACGGCAGTGTCGCCAATTTGCAATTTACGGTTGAGCCGACCAACGCGGGTATGCAGTTATTTTCCGCATCCGTCGGTTCGTCGGGGGTGACGGACCCCAATACCACCAACAATTTCGCGAGCACCAACATTGCCGTTACCAATTATCTTTCCGGTCCATTGGGAATCACCACCAATTCCAGTCAGGTTTACAACCCGCAAAATGGGCTGGTCGAACAGTTCATTACCGTTACCAACAGCGGTGGCGGGGCCATTGCCTCCGCGCGGGTTGTCGTGACCGGTCTAACGAATCAATTAGTCAATGCCGTCGGCACGAACAGCGGCAATCCGTTCGTCTACTACAGTGCCGCGCTGGCGGCCAACCAGACTATGTCCCTGCTCCTGCAGTATTATGTCCCGACTCGCTCGCCGTTCGCCTTTTCAAATTCCCAGTTAAGCGTGTTCGCGGTGCCGCCCGTCGTTTTTCCCGCACCCGGTTCGGCGGCGGTGAGCACGAATCTCAGCATCAGCCGCATCGTTCCGCTGACGAATGGCGACATGCTGATTGAGTGGCCGGCCGTGACGAACCGGACGTACACGGTGGTTTACAGCGACAACATTATGTTCTCCAACGCCATGGTTGCGCCGCCTTCGATTACCGCCCTGGCGAATCGATTGCAATGGATTGATTACGGTCCACCCACGACGACGAACCTGCCCGC
>JBEKKN010000106.1:0-7042 GCA_050010675.1 Verrucomicrobiota bacterium
CAGCAGGACGAGTCACAAGTGGCGCAAGCCAAGGCCAATCTGATCGCCGCGCAAAGCACACTCGATACGGACCAGAATGCGCTGAAAAACCTGCTGACCGACGATTATTCCAAGTGGCATGACGTGGACATCCAGCCCACCGCCTCGCTGGAGGCCGCCCAGCAGCAGTTTGATTTACAGGACAGTTGGAACAAGGGTCTGGCCGAACGCCCCGACTTGTTGCAGGCCAAGTTAAACGTGGAACAGCAGGGCATCCAGTTGAAGTACTACCGTAACCAGCTTTTCCCCGAGCTTGATTTGATTGGTTCCTACGGGTTTAACGGCGCCTCCTCCGGGCTCAACGGCGCCAACGCGCAATACGACCCTACCATTGATCAAATCGGAAGCGGCAACGCTCCGTACTACAGTTACGGCGCACAGTTGACGATGCCTTTGAGCAACATCGGGCCGCGCAACCAGTACAGATCCACCAAGGCGACGCTGCAGCAGATTATGTTGCAACTGAAACAACTCGAACAAAACGTCATGGTGGAGATTGACAACGCGGTGAAACAGGCCGAGTCGGATTACCAAAGCGTGGAAGCCACCAAACAAGCGCGCATTTATGCCGAAGCCGCGCTCGATGCCGAACAAAAGACCTACGGCGTCGGCAAGGCCACCACCTTCGAAGTGTTGACCTATCAAAACAATCTGACCGCCGCCCGTTCACAGGAAATCCGTGCGCTCGCCAATTACAACGAGGCGCTCGCCACCCTGGCGCAGCAGGAAGGCACCATCCTGGAACAATACAACATCAATCTCGAAGCGAAGTAAGAATCTTAATCGTAATTCGCCGCCGAGAGAAGATTACGATTAAGAATTAAGATTAAGAGTCAGGATCAAGCAGCTTTTACCAGAACTGCCACGCGCCCTGCCACGCGACCCATACGCCGAGCAAAAAGTTCGTAATCGCGTGCGCCGTCATCGCGTCGCCCAGGCGATTCTTGCGCAGCACCAGCCATTGGTACGCCATACCACATAAAATGCCCGCCAGCCATTGGGAGTGGGAAATGCCAAAAACGGCTGCAGTCACCAAAAATGGCAGCGGTAAAAACCGGTTGAGCGGCACGGAGAGGAAATCCGGCTTCGCGATATAGCGATACAAAAATGAACGGTAAAAAGCCTCCTCCAGCGGCGGCACCACCAGTGTCGAACCGAGAATCCGTGTCACAATCATCAACCACGCGAGCGCCGATTTTTCACCGAATTGCGCGTGTGGGTTCCAAACGACGCCACTGGTCAGGAATTTTGGGTAAAAAGGGTCCAGCCCGACCCACATGACAAACACGCCGATGCCGACAACGACGGCCTCCCAACTCACCGCCCAACGCATTTCTAAAACGTGCGGACGCATTCCCCAAATCAGCCAGACCGCGACGAGCGTCTTGGCCAGATAGAACCAGTAGGCTGAGGCTGCGCCGAACCGGCCCTGGCAGGAGGTCAGAGCGAGAAAAACCACAAACGGTGCCACGCGAACCATCAAAGGCGATGTGCCCAAAAACCTGTTCAGGGGTTGCACGCGGTACAATGGCGTGAATTTTATCGTGGACTCAAGCTCAGAACGTTCGTTTCGGTTTCACTTTGCAGCGTAACCGAGTCTTTTGAAATCGCCACCACCCGGAGTTTACCCACCGAATCACCGACAAAAACCGTTTTGCCGCTGATAATCGCGCAAGGCCGGGTCACCGTGTACAAAATGCCCTGGAGTTTCGCTCCCGGCGGCGGGTTGGTGACGGCGGGCAGGACCGCCGCGGCGGTTTTCACCTGTTGGGTCACGGTGGCGGCCACCGGCGGCGTGCCGGCGGCCGGTGGGGCGTGTTTGAACAGGGATAATCCGATGAAGACTCCGGCGGCTACCAGCAATAATAGGATCATCACCGGCGCCAGCCAGCTTCCGCCTCCCTGGGAGGCGGACTCGACCGGCGCCAGCGATGGCGGCGGGGACGGCGGGTTGGGCGGCTGCGACTGTTTGGCCTGCTTGAGTGCGTCGTTAATCAGGCTCATAGATGGATGTCTCCTTCCAGTTCGCGGATGGCCCGGCTGACCATGCGATAGTTGATGCGCTCGGATTGCTCGACAAAACCGGCCAGGAGTGCCTTGTCGCAAACGGCATTGACCAGCCGCGGGATGCCGCCGCTGTAATGGAAGATGCGCCAGAACGCCGGTTGCGTGAACTGCGGTGCGGCATCGGCGCCGGCCAGTTCAAGCCGGTGCTGGACATACTGGCCGACCTCCACACGCGTCAACGGCGACAGATGGTAACGCACCGTAATGCGCTGGCGAAGCTGGCGCAGGCGCGGGTTATTCAGGCGGTCGCGCAACTCCGGCTGGCCCAGCAAAACAATCTGCAACAGTTTGCGGTCGTCCAGCTCGATGTTGGAGAGCAGCCGCACCTGTTCGAGCAGGTCATCGGTCAAATTCTGCGCCTCGTCAATGATGAGCACGCAATCTCTCCCGCTTTGCATCTGGGTCAGCAGATGCTCGTTGATGGTCGCGATGGTTTCCAATCGGTCGCGGCCGGTCACATTCAGGCCGAATTCGGCGGCAACGGCCCGCACCAATTCCTCCGCGCTCATCACGGGATTGAGAATCAACGCGGTGGAATAGCGCGAATCGAGCTGCTCGAGCAGCGCGCGGCACAGCGTCGTCTTGCCCGCGCCCACCTCGCCGGTGAGCTGGACGAAGCCTTTGCGCTCGCGGATGCCATACAGCAAATGATTGATCGCTTCGCGATGCTTTGTGCTATGAAACAGGAAACGCGGGTTCGGCGTGATGTCGAACGGGGGCTGCGTCAGACCATAATAATCCAGATACATGCCCCGTTATCAGCAGAAACCGTGCTCACCAGAACCGGAATTTCCCCTTAAAAGCGCGCTAACGGGGCAGGATTCGCCGCACCGTCCGAATCAGGGCCATGGCTTCCGCCGGCGTCCCGATCGTGATGCGCAGATGCTTTTTTACCACCGGAAGGTTGAACCAGCGGACCAGGATTCTTTGTGCGCGCAGCTGGTGCTGCCATTCGTGCGCGGCGAAGCACAACGGCTGGACGAGAATGAAGTTCGTCTGGCTCGGAAAAACCCGGAAGCCCAGCTTGGTCAACTCGCGGCCCAACCATTCACGCGTGGTGACGATTTTCTTGAAATGGGCGCGGTAATACGACAAATCGTTCAGCGTCGCCACGGCGGCCACCTGGCCGAGGCCGTTCACGTTGTAACTGTCGCGAATCTTGTGCAACGCGGCGATGAGGTCGCGGGAACCAATGAAATAACCGATGCGCTGGAAACACATCGAATAGGCTTTGGAAAACGTCCGCGCCACGAGCACATGCGGAAATTTCAGGGCCAGCCGCAGCGCATTTTCCTTCGCGAAATCCACATAAGCCTCGTCGAGAATGATCACCCCGTTTTGTGCGCGACAAAGTTTCTCCAGTTCCCTTGTGGGGTAGCCGCGCCCGCTCGGCGCGTTGGGCGTGGTGACATAAGTCAGCGCGGCGTCAAATTTCCAGATTCCGGCGCGCTTCAGATCCGCCACCCCCGGCAGGCCGAAATCGGGTTTGAGCGGCACGGGATTTTTTCGGGCACCATGAATATCCGCCAGCACCGGATACAGCGAGTAGCTGGGCGTGAAATATTGGACGGTTGCAACACGTAGCGGCGTCCCGGCAGAGCGTCGCAAACTTTGTTTTCGTCTTTCAGATGGCGGCGTTCTGCCGAACGCCGCTACGGGCTCCACGAATGCCCTGGTCGCCAGCGCCAGCAATTCATCCGAGCCGTTGCCCACGATGACATTGTCCGCGTGGCAGCCGTGCAGCTTCGCCAGTTTTTCACGCAGCTCCTGTGCGGTTGGATTCGGGTACAGCCGCAGCCGCCCGTCCACCGCTGCCTTGACCGCGGCCAGCACCTTCCGCGACGGCGGATACGGATTCTCGTTCGTGTTGAGCTTGATCAACCCTTTGATCTTCGGCTGCTCGCCATAAACGTATGGGTGCAATTCGCGCACCAGGGAGCGAATCAATGGATTCCGGCTTTTCATTTTGCAGAACGAATTTCGGCAGAATGCCCGTGTGCGCCCAGACCTTCGATTTCCGCAAATTTTTTAACCGCCGACTCCGCTTTTTTGAGCGCGGCGCGGTTGTATTCCACCACGCTCGTGCGGCGTTGGAATTGATCCACCGTCAGGCCGGCAAAGGACGTACCCGCGCCGCCGGTCGGCAGCGTGTGGCTCGGCCCGGCCACGTAATCGCCCAGCACCGTCGGTGACCACGGGCCGAGGAAAATCGCGCCCGCCGTCAGGACACCCCCGGAAACCTTGCGCGGATTGCGCGTCATCACTTCGCAGTGTTCTGGTGCAATCCGATTGGCCAGCGCGACCGCCTCGCCGAGCGACTTTATCAGAACCAGCCAGCCATTGCTTTGCAACGCACGCTGGATGAACTCGCGCCGTACCAGTTTCGGCAGTTGCCGCGCGACTTCGATTTCGACCGCCTTCAACATTTTCGCCGAGGTGGTCACGAGCCAGACGCGTTCGTGGCCGGAACCGTGCTCGGCTTGTGCGAGCATGTCGGCGGCGATGAATTTGGGATTGGCCACGTCGTCGGCGAGCACCAGCAATTCGCTGGGACCGGGCAACAAATCGATGGCGACGTGGCCGACCAGCAGCCGTTTGGCCGCAACCACGTAAGCGTTGCCCGGCCCGAAAATTTTCTGAACCCGGCGAATCGTTTTCGTGCCATAGGCCATCGCCGCAATCGCCTGTGCCCCGCCGACGCGGTAAATTTCCGTCGCACCCGCCGCGCGCGCGGCAAATAACAGAGCGGGATTGATCCCGCCATTCTTGCCGCAGGGAGTGCACACGACAATCTCCGGACAACCGGCAACCTTCGCCAGCGTGATGGTCATCAAAGCCGTTGAGACCAGCGGCGCCGTGCCGCCGGGAATATAAACGCCGACGCGCTGGAACGGATCAAATTTCTCGCCCACGCTCGCGCCATGCGAATTTCTTGTCTGCCAGTTTTTACGCAATGATTTTTTGGCGAAGTTGGCGATGTTCTTCTCCGATTCAGCCACGGCGGCGCGCAACGATTCATCGGCTTTGAGTGACGCGGCCATCAGTTCGGCCTGGGTCACGGCGAGCTGTCCGGCCCCCAGCTTCGCGCCGTCAAATTTTTCGGTGAATTCCAGCAGCGCGTCGTCGCCGCGCAGGTAAACCTCATGCAGGATAGCGCGGGCGCGCTGTTCGATTTCCGGGTCAAACAGGCTGGAGGCGGCCACCAATTCGCGGAGTTTTCCGGTAAAATTCGCGTCGGTGTGGCGAATCACATTCATACCGCAACAGGCTAGAACAAACCACCGGCCGAAGGAAGCAGATTGAACAAACCCGGATGAAACGGTCGGATGCCCGGCCGTTTTCTTAGAAAAAATATTCGTCGCGGGAGCAAGAAATTGTTTTTCTGGGGTCGGAATTATCGTACGCTACCGCTTGCATGGCACGTAATCCCATCATTGCCGCGCTGGATGTGCCGACGGCCGAGGCAGCCCTGGAGCTGGCTCAAAAGATCGCCCCGGTGGTCGGCGCGTTCAAGATCGGCAGTGAATTATTCACTGCCGCCGGGCCGGACATAGTGCGGCGGGTTCGCGCGACCGGCGCGGCGGTGTTTCTGGATTTGAAATTTCATGACATCCCGAACACGGTCGCCAAGGCCGTCGCATCCGCGGTACGCCTCGACGTGCAGATGCTCACCGTGCATACGAGCGGCGGAGCGGACATGCTCAAAGCTGCCGAGCAGGCGGCCCAGGAAACCGCGTGGGAGCTGGGACATGCGCCGCCGCTGGTGCTGGGTGTGACCGTGTTGACGAGTCTCGACAGCCAGGCGTTGAGCCAGATCGGCCTCGACTCGAATGTCGGCCGGCAGGTACGCCGCCTGGCCAACATGGCCACCCAGGGCGGCCTGCGCGGACTGGTCTGCTCTCCGCTGGAAGTGGCCGAGCTCCGACAACTAGTGACCGCCGGCGTCCAACTCGTCACCCCCGGCGTCCGTTCCGAGACGCATCCCGCCGATGATCAGAAACGCACGCTCACTCCCCGCGAAGCCGTTGCCGCCGGGGCCAACTGGCTGGTGATTGGCCGGCCCATCTATGCCGCGCCGGACCCGCGCGCCGCGGCGGAGAAAATTTTGGAGTCATTAACGCAAGTCCGGCATCTGGTCTGATTCAAACGTTGGAATCGGATACGAACTCGAAGCCGCCTTCCACTGGAGCGGAACCCCGGTCAGTTCAAAGGAAAACCCTTTTCATCTACCGGGTTTGCAAAAATCAACCGTTCCGAATGTGGCCCCGTTTGAATCAACGCGGCCGGATGCGATGTGAGCAAGGCCAGAAGTTCGTGGTCGTTGATGACGCGATAATTGGCACTTCCCGTTGGAATGGTTTTGACCGTGGCCGCCGAGGCAATGAACCGTCCCGTCGCCAAGGGCTGCGTCGTTACCATCTCGCCGGCGGGTAGCGGTTCTGTCCGGATCAGCGTGTAACCCGGCTCAATCATTTTGGGCACGGTCACCAGCAGGGAAGCTTGTGGCGGCACATTTTTTTTCCAGACCAAAATTCCGAGCAATCCCAGCACGGCAAATATTCCCGCCACCCGCCGCGTTAGCCGCCAGCGGCGACGCCGGCGGACCAGACCCAACGTTTGGTCCAGCAGCGCCCCGCGAAAACCGGGCGGCGGCGCCTCCGCCAGCACATCGTTGAGCAAACGCCCGTTGTCAGCTTCGTGATTCATGGTTCAATTCCGCCAGCACCGCGTCCTTCAATTTTTTGCGGACACGGGACAATTTGGATTCAACGGCTTTTTCCGTTATTTGCAAATCATCTGCGATTTCGCGCACGGAGCGGCGCGCGGAATATTTTTGCTCCACCAATCTTTGCTCGTCCGGCGGCAGCAATGCCACGTGGCGCTCCAGCAAAACACGCAGCCATTCGTCGGCATGGTTGTCAGTTCGGATTTCGCT
>JBEKKN010000107.1:0-6935 GCA_050010675.1 Verrucomicrobiota bacterium
GATTCTCCAGACGGAGCATGACGGTCGTTGCCACCTTTGATAAACAACCTAACCAACCCCGCCGAACCGCCGGTGCCGGCGGGCGTATTCCTCCAACGCCTCAAAAAACTGCGGCTTGCGGAAATCCGGCCAGAGTGTCGGCGTGATGACGAGTTCCGAGTAGGAAATCTGCCAGAGCAGGAAATTGCTCACGCGCATCTCACCGCTGGTGCGAATGAGCAGATCCGGGTCGGGAAAATTCCGCGTCCAGAGATGTTGTGAGATGACCTCCTCGTTGATGTCGGCGGGTTCGAGCTTGCCGCGCTTTGCCTCTTCGGCGATGCGCCGGACGGCGTCCACGATTTCAATCCGGCTGCCGTAACTCAGCGCCATGATGAGCGTCAGCCCGTTGTTTTTGGAGAGGGTCTGGATGGATTTCTTCAGATGTTCCTGCACGTTATCCGGCAGACGCCAGATCTGGCCGATGACTTCCAGTCGCACGTTGTTTTTATTCAACTCCGGCGTTTCGGTCTTGAGATAATGGATGAGATATTTCATCAGCGCATCCACCTCGTCCTTGGGCCGGTTCCAGTTCTCGGCGGAAAAGGCGTAAAGCGTGAGATACTTGATCCCGAGTTCGCCCGAAGTGCGGATGATGATGCGCGCGGATTCAGCGCCCTGCCGATGGCCTTCGACGCGCGGCAATCCGCGTTGTTTCGCCCAGCGCCCGTTGCCGTCCATGATGATGGCGACGTGCTTGGGCAATGAAGCTTTGGATTCGGAGGTTAAATGTGGAGCGGCACTCATGTGTCCGCAGATTACGCAGATTACGCGGATTTCAAAACTCAAAACATTTTTAATAATCGTGTTTTTCAAGTCTTGACTTGGAAAAATCGGCGAAAATAGAATGAAGTTTCTTTAACCTTTAAGAGCACGAAAAAGTTATGTCAGTAAAACTCATAACCACTGACGCAAAACAACTTCTTGCACGACGAATGAGCGAATGGAGAGACCTCGAATCATCTTATGGTTTTGAGGGAAGAGGAATTTTTATAAGTTCAGTCAAAAAAGAATTCATTGCCAAGTTGAGAGAGGAAGTTGAAAACAAATGGTGGCCTACCTATTGGAGCGTTTTGCAAAAGACCAACGATGAACCAATTCATGTTACTGGCTCATCAGACGCGATGAAGGCGATCTTTAAGAAAGAAATTAAAGGCGTAGTCATTTTGTGTTGCAATGCCTTTTTTGAAGTCAGAGGTTTATACTCTGAAGAAGAAGCCAAGTTGCTGGTGCGGGAAGAAATCAGGAAAAGCAAAAGTAAGGTGAATTACTTGAAGTTCCGCCAAGAAACTTCTAATGCTGATTTGCAATTTGAGCGATTGCCAATCCCTGAGTCGGTTCGGAATGAAGTCTGGCGGCGTGATGAAGGGAAATGTGCGCGATGTAAATCAGTCCGTAATTTGGAATTCGATCATATTATTCCGGTTTCTCGAGGAGGCAGTAACACTGCACGAAACATACAATTGCTCTGCGAAGACTGTAACCGCCAGAAAAGCAATAATATTGGTTGATTCGCCCCTATAAAACCATCTGCGTGAATCCGCAAAAACTGCGGAAGTTTTTTACGGTTAGACAAAAATCGTCTGTTCGCGGGCCGGGCCGACGGACGCGATGAACAATTTCGCGCCGCTCAATTCAGCGATGGCCTTCAAATAGGCGCGCGCCTTGGGCGGCAGTTGTTTCCACGTGCGCGCCCGGTGCGTCGGCGTGCGCCAGCCTTCAAATTCAACATAAACCGGCCGGCACTCTGCCAGCGTCTGTGCGTCATTCGGCACAAAATCATACCGGGTTTTGCCGTGACGATAAGCCACACAGACCTTGATGGTTTCCACCGTGTCGAGTCCGTCCAGATTGGTGACGGCCAGATCATCAATGCCGTTGACCATCGTGGCGTGCCGCGTGGCCACGGAATCAAACCAGCCGCAGCGGCGCGGCCGGCCGGTGGTGGCGCCGAATTCGCGCCCCATGCCGTGGAGCAAATCGGAAATCTCCTGGTTCTCCGTCGGCAACGGCCCTTCCCCGACCCGGGTCGTGTAGGCCTTCATGACGCCGACGACGCGGTCCATGCGGTGCGGTGGCACACCGGAACCGGTGCACGCGCCGCCCGCCGTGGTGTTGGAGGACGTGACAAACGGATACGTGCCGTGGTCGATGTCGAGAAACGTCCCCTGCGCGCCTTCGAACAAAAGGTCGTCGCCCTGCCGCATGGCCCCATGCAACAGCGGGACCGTGTTGGCGACAAACGGTTTCAGGTAATTCCCCGCGCCGCGGTATTCGGCGAGGACCTTTTTAAACGAGAGTGGTTTCGCGCCCAGCGCGCGGAGGACTCCGTTGTTTTCGTGGATGCGCACGCGGAGTTTTTCTGCAAATCGTTCGGGATGCACGAGGTCAATCATCCGCAGGCCGACGCGCGCCGCCTTGTCGCCGTAGGCCGGGCCGATGCCGCGCTTGGTCGTGCCGATTTTGTTTTTGCCCTTGAGCACCTCGCGCTGGGCATCCAGTTCACGATGATAGGGAAGCACGACGTGGGCGGTTTCGCTCAAAACAAAATTGGCCGGACTGACCTTGACGCCCAGTTTTTTCAGTCCTTCGATTTCCGCGACGAGGCCAAGCGGGTCCACGACCACACCGTTGCCGATGACGCACAATTTGTTTTTGCGCAATATGCCCGACGGCACCAGATGCAGGACGTATTTCTTTTTTCCGATGAAGACCGTGTGACCGGCGTTGTTGCCGCCGGCGTAACGGACGACGACGTCCGCCTTTTCCGTCAGCACGTCAATGATTTTGCCTTTGCCTTCGTCGCCCCACTGGGCGCCCACCAGAATTGTATTTGCCATAATTGTCGCACAAAGCCGCACCGCAAGTTCGCAATAAAAATCCCCGAACAAGCATTCGGGGCAAAGCGGGTGTCTTTGCCGGTTGAAAGTAGAAAAGTGCCCCGCGGCTGTCAATCCCGCAGAAAAAAATCGGTGCTGCGGAATCAAAAGCGAACTGGTATCCCTTGGCGGGTTCAAATCCATGCTGATGAAAAATTTGAAACTCTGGTTTTGCACGGCTGTCTTGTTGCTGGCCGTCTTTCAGTTTTCGGAAAACACAGTGGACCTGGATCTGTGGGGGCATCTTGTCTATGGGCAGCACATGCTGCACAGCGGCGCCATTCCTAAAACCGACATTTATTCCTGGACGGCGCAGGGCCAGCCCTGGATCAATCACGAATGGATCGCGGAAATCATTCTGGCGATCTTTTACACGGCGTGGGGCGGACCGGGAATTTTACTGTTGAAAATGGTGGTCGGGCTGGCGGCCTTCGCTGTGTGCCTCCGGTTGGGCGCCCAACGCCTGTCGTGGCCGGCGCGGTTTGTGGCGTGGGCTTTTGCCGCGCTGGCCGTGGTGGAAATCTCGTATGGCTTTGCCGCCCGGCCGCAAATCTTCACCGCGTTGTTCCTGTCCCTGGAGTTGCAATGGTTGCAACAGATTCATTCCGGTCAGCGACTTTGGCTGCTGGCCCTGCCGGGCCTGTTCCTGGCCTGGATCAACACGCACGGCGGCGTGCTGGCGGGTTTCGGCCTGCTCGGTCTGGCGGCCGGGGCCACGACGTTGCAATCATTATGGAATCCAACCTGGGGCCGGAGCGGCCGGACGGTTGCGGCTGAAACTGCTGTCGGACAGACATGGCGTACCGTTCTGGTTTTATGGCTGGCGGTGATTGTCTCCGGCCTGGCCATGCTCTGCAATCCATGGGGAGCGGGGCTGATTCGCTGGCTGATTGGCAGTGTTCTGTGGCCCAGACCGCAGATCGCCGAATGGAATCCGCCGCCGCTGAATGGAGAACACGCCGCATTTTTCATCGTGCTGGCGCTGGCCGTCTTCAGCTGGGCGTTTACCAGGCGGAAACGCACCTGGTGGGAACTGGCCGTTTGCGCGGCCTTTGCCTATCTGGGTCTGCGGGCAGTGAGAAACACCCCCTTGTTCTGCCTGGTCGCGCTGGCACTGGTACCGCCGCATCTGGCCAGTGCCGTCGCCCGGTTCCGGCAGCATTTTGAGCATTTGGAGGATCTGGGCCGCCGCGCTGACTTCCAGAAATTCGCCACCGGGTTGCTGGCCTTGATCTCCGTCGGCATCGGCGTGGCCACCTTCACTTTGCACAAGGAACATCCGCTCACCATGGAGGTGCCACGCTCCGAGTATCCCACCGGCGCGGTTGACTTTTTACGGGAACACCAACTGCACGGACGGATGCTCACATTTTTCGATTGGGGGGAGATGGTGATTTTCGAACTTCCCGGCTGCCCACCCTCCATGGACGGCCGGCTGGATACCTGTTATTCGCGCGCATTAATCGACGCCCACTGGAAATTCTACAATGGCGAACCGTTCGACGGGAACGTGCTCGACGTCGACCAAGCCGATCTCGCCCTGCTGCCCGCGGACTTGGCCGGCACGGCGGCCCTGGCCCAGCGTCCCGGCTGGACGGTGATTTACCATGACGATCTGGCGGCGATCCTGGTGCGCGACGCGAGCCGTTTTCCGGAATTGAGTTCGCTGTCACTCCCAGTGGCCGGTTCCACGTCCGCCGTTTTGGGCCGCGCCCCATTCCCGAACCTGAGTCCGCGTTGGAAAGCGGAGCGGTTCGGGCATTGAAACTTCAGAGATTGGGGAAAAAATTGTATTTGATGATGCAACGCAGGGCACTGACGCCGTCCTGCCAACCGATTTTTTTCCCTTCGGCATAAGTCCGGCCGTAATAGGAGATCGCCACCTCGTAAATCCGCACTTTGAGCCGGCTGACCTTGGCCACAATCTCCGGCTCAAACCCGAAACGGCTCTCCTGAATCGTGATTTTTTGAATGACCTCGCGGCGGAAGGCCTTGAAGCCGGCCTCCATGTCGGTGAGGTTGAGATTGGTGGCCATGTTGGAGAACGTGGTCAGGAACCGGTTGCCGAGGGAATGCCAGAAATAAAGCACGCGATGGGCGCTGGAACCCATGAACCGGGACCCGAAGACCACATCGGCCTTGCCGGCCAGAATCGGATTGATCAGGAGGGAATATTCACCGGGATCGTATTCCAGGTCCGCATCCTGCACGAGAACCAGCGGGGCGGTGACCCGGGCAAATCCCGTTCGCAAGGCCGCGCCTTTCCCCTGATTTTGATCGTGGCGAAGGAGTTTGACGCGGCCTTCCGACTGCGCCAGCGGCTGCAAGGCTGCCCAGGTGCCATCCGTCGAACCATCATCAACCACAATCAATTCCTGCACCGACGGCTGGAGCAACACCGTTTTGACGACATCGGCGATGGTTCCGGCTTCATTGTAAACCGGAACCACGACGGCCAGACAAGGTGAGCCCAAAGGGCCGCCTTTGATGCCGGTTGGCAGGGGGGATTCAATCATGCGTAAAAGGATTGTGGCTGGAAAAAGAAACACGAAAGGCCGCGCGCTTCTTTCCAAAACATTCCAACCGGTTCAGGCAAAAGTGGAAACATCCGGATGCTCCGGAAAAATTCTATGGAATCCACTCAAGGTCAATCCAAATCCATGAGCCAGGATGGGTCGGCACCCTCGGATTGCAAACGGTCGGAACCGGATTATCCCTGCCTGGTCCCGCTGTTATTTTATTTTCCGACTGTTCAAAACAAACCAGCCGCGCGCCGCCGATCGCGGTGCGGAAAAAATTTGATGACCAATTGAGGCGTCCGGTTTCCCAGATACGAAGAGCCCGTCATTGCTTGGGTTTGGAAACCCGATGCGGATTCAAAATGGGCCGCGGAGGTTGCGGGATAAAACCGCTCGCAGAGTGGTGGCATGTTGGGTGCTAAAGACAACCGTAATGATTATCGAAGTCACATATGCTGATTCGCAAGAATTCGACGATGGTCATTTTTTTTCAGAGACTTACCCTTATCGACATCTGCTGCGGACCACCCGCGATTCATTGACTTCTTTGTGTCTGGGCTCGGAGCAACCCCTGTTTTGAGCCCGGACGTAGCTTCTTAAGCCGGCACCTGAGCACCGGCCGGCATTGGCGTTTTCTCCTTAGGGCGAACAATTTGTTCCACCCGGTCCGCTGGTAACGGTGACGGACAGTCTGGCGGTCCTGATTTTCGTATCCGACCTGGGCCTGGCCATCATGGACCGTCTTAAACGCAAGGATGATGAGGCGGCATAAATGGCCTTGGCTATTTACAAAAGAGTGTTTGCGCTGACGACAGCGGCATCACGCCGGCACCAGTTCGATTTTTACCTTGCGACCCAACGCGCGGGCGGCTTTGCCCAGCGTGTTCAGCGTGACCGAGGAATTGGAGGCATCCACCAACCGGTCCACCGCCGCCCGGCTCGTTTTCATCCGCACTGCCATTTCTGCCTTGGCGAGTGATTTTTCCTCGAGCAGGCGTCCGATTTGCAGGCTCATTGCCCGCTTCAACGCACGCGCCTCGACTTCGCCCAGGATTCCTTCTTCATTCAAGAAATCCCGGAAGTTACCGCCGCGATTTTTGCTTTTGCTCATAGGTTTTGATTTGCTTTGCGAGCCACGAAATCAATTCGTCTATATTAGATCAAGAATTGCAGACTTCAGGAGGGGCATGGCTGGCCTGCCGGGTCGTAGCTTGGAGTTCTTATTAAACAACGCGTCCGGCCCGCCTGCGTGCTCCGCACTCCGACCCGCCAGTCTTCACTCGGCGCTGCGCGCCGAGTGAAGACTGGCGGAGAGAGAGGGATTCGAACCCTCGATACCCTTTTGGAGTATGCACGCTTTCCAGGCGTGTGCCTTCAACCACTCGGCCATCTCTCCCGCAATCTGCCAGTCGTTTGACAGCATACAAATCGATGCTCTATTTCACAAGCCTGCCTCGAAGGCAAGATTTGTCCCGTGCCCAAAAGGAGGCCAGCCGCC
>JBEKKN010000108.1:0-6918 GCA_050010675.1 Verrucomicrobiota bacterium
TGCTCTTCCCCGCGCTTCAAAAGCAGACCAGCCGAACCGTGGCTGTTCGTTTGCAACTGTTCAAAACCATTTCGTTTCATCATTCTTTATCGTTTGGCCCGCTCAACCGGTTTAATTAGTTCGTCTTCCGAATTAATTGGGCAACCAACCGCCGGTTTGTGCGCGCCCGGTAATCATGCGATGGAAGGTGCGTTAAAGTGTTTCTGGAGAACCAGGGCGACCGTGCCTCGCAAGCGGGATTGCACCTCGGAACCGGCGGGCACAATCCGGGTGGCCGCATGAGTGAAGGAATGGTGCTGGACGGCCTCGGCCACAATGGGTCCGACTTTGTCCCACACGCGGGTCACTTCCCCCACCACCATCAATACGTCCGGGGCCAGGCCGGTCACCAGCATCGCGATGCCGTTCCCCAAGTGATGCGCCATTTGGTTCAGCGCCTTGCAAGCCCTCGGATCACCCTGTTCCACCAATCTCAAAATGTCACCGAACGGCACCGTGGCCATGTCACTCTTGGATCCGATCGCGCCCTTGGGAACCAGGGCGGATTCGGCATAATAACGCACGGCGGCGGCATTGGAGGCGAGCATCTCCCAACAGCCGGTGTTGCCACATCGGCACCTGGGCCCGTCCGCCACCTGGGAAACATGGCCAAATTCTCCCGCCACCCCGGTTGAACCGCGTACCAACTGTCCGTTCATGACCATGCCCACGCTGATATCATCCGAAATCGCCACGGCCACGAGGTTGTTCACCGCATCCATGTGCTGTCCTGACCATAATTCAGCCAGCGCACAGGCATTGGCGGCATTCTCCAGCTTGACCGGCAGGCCCGTCTCACGTTCGATCGGCGTCTTGAGATCCAACTCACTCCATCCCAAAGTAGGCGCAAATATCAGCCGTTCCGAGCCGACCTCGATCCGTCCCGGCAAACTAATCCCAACGCCCTCATACGATTTTTTGGGGTGCGCCCGGATCAAATCCGTGATCCGGTGGCTCAAACGGGCAATAAATTCGGAGGGATCCCTGGCGGTGGTTATGGTTTCCAACGCTGAAAACTGGCTGTCCATGTTGGAAACCGCCAAGGTGGTTCTGGCAGCCTGCACATCAACCCCAATGACCCCGCACCGTTCGGGATTGAGATGAAGGAAGGTCGGTCGGCGGCCGCGCGGCAAATTCCCAACGGCCCCCTCTCGCAACCAGCGGTCGGCAATCAAACGCCCCGCGATCACCGATACCGTGCTGCGTTGCAGGCCCGAATAGCGCATTAAATCCGCCCGCGAAACCGGCTGATGCCTCCGCACCAGATTCAACATGATGCGGCTGTTGATATCGCGAACCGTCTCGTTGGTCGCCACCTGAAATTTGTTCAGATTAATTTTATGCACAAAATATCATCAACTCGCGGCCTTGGGGATGCTTTGTTGGTCGGACTTTACCCGATATTGGAATGCAGTCAAGCATAAAGTTCGACCTGCGAACAAATTGCATTGCTCAACTTGGAAATCCCTGCAAAACCCCCATCCATCGTAGCGGCGCGTCGGCAGACCGCCGCATTTCCCAATGAAATTAAAGATGCGGCTCTCTGCCGAGGAGCCGCTACGCCAGTTTTGCAG
Organism: Verrucomicrobiota bacterium; assembly: GCA_050010675.1. GTDB lineage: Bacteria > Verrucomicrobiota > Verrucomicrobiia > Limisphaerales > UBA11358 > UBA11358. The sequence goes on from JBEKKN010000108.1 coordinate 1,614, forward strand.
AGGTCTCCGATTTGCTCTTAAAGCCAGGCGGATTTCCGGTGGCGGGTCGACTGAAGCCGCCCCGGAGTGCGCCCGTCCTCGGACGCAGCCACAGGCTTCTTTTCAGCCACAGAATCGTTTCCAACAGCTCACTCATCCCACGTGGCTGCGCCCGGAACGGCCGCACTCCGCTAACGCAGAAATTTACCTCGGTTTTCGGGTTGAAATAATCATGGTTTCATCCATTCCCTGGTAAGATATGATGCCGACACACGATATCCGGACTGAAAAGCGGGCAACCCAGTTGTTGTTTAGTGAATGCCGGCGGCCTTTGGCTCGTGTCCTTTGGCTTGGCTAAAAACAAGTTTTCATGAAATTCAAAAAAAACCTTCAATGCCGACGGGCCGGCGTTTCACCAACGAGTCGACAAACTCACAATGATTGGCATCCCGATCCGGAGGGTGGATCGGGATCGACCGAACCGTGCCAAAAGCGCCGGTCATTGGTGCGCAGCTCGGTGATGGTAACATCCCTCGTCCTATTCGGATTCTTGGAAATGAGTTATTCGGCTGACACGGCAAAAACCTATCAGAATCCCATCATTCCCGGTTTTCATCCGGACCCAAGCATTTGTCGCGTGGACACCAATTATTATCTGGTCAACAGTTCGTTTGAATTTTTTCCGGGTGTCCCCATTTATCAAAGCCAGGACCTGGTGCATTGGAGGCAGATTGGTTACTGCCTGACGCGCAAAAGCCAGTTGAATCTCGACCACGCAAGGGATTCGGGCGGCATTTACGCTCCGACGTTGCGTTATCACGACGGCACGTTTTACATGATCACGACCGTGGTGGACACCGGCGGCAATTTTTTCGTGACGGCCAAAAATCCCGCCGGCCCATGGTCCGACCCGGTCTGGGTGGATCGCAGCGGCATTGACCCCTCGCTCCTGTTTGACGACGACGGAACGGTTTATTACACCCGGCACGAAGGCATGGGTGATGGATATATTGGCGAAAGCAAAATGGATCTGCCAACCGGCAAACCCGAAGGTGCCTTGCGGGAAATTTGGAAAGGAACCGGCGGGGTCTGGCCGGAAGGACCGCACCTGTATAAAATTCACGGCAAATATTATCTGATGATTGCCGAAGGCGGCACCAGTTACGGCCACATGGAAAACATCGCCCGCAGCGATTCACCGTGGGGGCCGTTTGTCAGTGACCCGCACAACCCCATTCTGACACACCGCGACCAACCGGAAGCTCCCATTCAAGCGACCGGCCATGCGGACCTGGTGGAAACGCCGGGCGGCTGGTGGATGGTCTGTCTGGGCATCCGTCCGCAAGGCGGCCAGTTTCACCATTTGGGCCGCGAATCCTATTTGACTTCGGTTGCCTGGAATTCCAATGGCTGGCCGGAGGTCCACGACGTGCAGTTGACCCTGCCCGCGCCGAACCTGCCGCCATCGCCTGCACAGCCGGATCCCGCCCGGGACGATTTCAACAGCACCAACCTGCAGTGGCAGTGGAACTTTTTGCGAAATCCATATCCGCAGAATTATTCCCTCACCGAACGTCCCGGATATTTGCGGCTGTGGGGTTCAACGGTCACGATGAATGATCAGGATTCCCCGGCCTTTGTCGGCCGACGCCAGGCCGACCTGGCGTGCAACATTGACACGTCACTTTCGTTTGATCCCCGACATGAGAATGAAGAGGCGGGACTGGTAATCCGTGGCAACTCAAAAAATCATTATGATCTTGGAATTACGTGGCACGATGGCAGGCGGCAGGCTTTTCTCAGAAAAATCCTGGATGGCAAAACCAGCGGACCGGTGCGCTATGAAACCATCGGTCCCGGTGATGTTGTTTTATCAGTGAAGGCATCACCGTTGGCCTACGAGTTCGTCATCCAATCGCCACACGACATCGCGAAAAATCTGGGCACGGCTTTAACCCGTGATTTGTCATCGGAGAAAGTGGGCGGATTCACCGGAGTTTACATTGGAATCTATGCCACCGGGAACGGACAGACCAACAGCGTCCCGGCCGACTTCAACTGGTTTGCATACCACGCCATCACGGACAAATAAAAGGCAGGGGCGTGAACTCCCAATTTATCCGACTGGTATCCAGGATCTTCCTGCTGTCCAGCTTTTGCCTCTTTAACTTTGTCCATCGAGGTGTTGCCCTGGGCGGGCCATCATACGTGGAAAGCACCCCCAGTCCCGGCGATTTCTGCGTGGCCCAGGAAAACGTGGCGGCATCCGTTTACGTGGATACCAATGACCACGCCGGGGTTATCATCGCCGCCGGTAATTTATGCGCGGATATTGACCGGGTCACCGGCCACGCGCCGGCGATGGTTCACCTGGGAGAGAACCTGGGAACGAATATAATCCTCATCGGCACCATCGGCCGGAGCCGGATCATTGACCAGTTGATCCAAGCGGGGAAGATTGATGTCTCAGGCATCTGCGGCAAATGGGAATCGTATTTCACCCAGGTCGTGCCCGACGCCCTGCCCGGTGTCAGCCACAGCCTGGTCATCGTGGGCAGTGACCGGCGCGGAACCATTTACGGGATTTATGATTTGTCGGCGGCGATGGGCGTGTCGCCATGGTACTGGTGGGCGGACGTGCCGGTGCCGCACCAGGACGCGGTATTTGTCCGGGCGGGGAAATTCGCGCAGGGACCGCCCTCCGTCAAATACCGCGGCATTTTTCTGAACGATGAAGCACCGGACCTTACGGGCTGGGTGAAGGACAAATTCGGCGATTACAACCACGCCTTTTATACGAACGTCTTTGAATTGCTGTTGCGTTTGAAGGCCAACACCCTTTGGCCGGCGATGTGGAACAACTGTTTCAACGAGGACGATCCGTTGAACCCGAAACTCGCCGACGCCTACGGCATCGTGATGGGCACTTCCCACATCGAGCCGATGATGCGGGCGGACCAGGAATGGAACCGGCTGGGTCACCCGGCCGGCGATTGGAATTACCTGACTCATTCAAACCAGCTCGATACGTTCTGGCAGGACGGTTTGGAACGGAGCAAAAATTACGAGAACCTCATCACCCTCGCGATGCGGGGCAAGATTGACGCGCCCATGTCCAAAACGGCCAACCTTTCCACCTTGGAAGAAGTCGTGGCCGCCCAGCGGAAAATCATCGCGGCTGTTTATGAAACCAACGCCGCCGCCGTGCCACAGGATTGGGCGCTCTACAAGGAAGTGCAGGAGTACTACGAAAAAGGGATGCGCGTGCCGGACGACGTCACGTTGCTGTGGTGCGATGACAACTGGGGTGACCTGCGCCGCTTGCCGACGCTGGAAGACCGGACACGCAGCGGCGGCGCCGGGGTCTATTATCACTTCGATTACGTCGGCGGCCCGCGCAATTACAAATGGGTCAACACGAATCCAATCGCCAAAATCTGGGAGCAGATGAATCTGGCGTACCAGAATGGCGCGAACCGGATTTGGATTGTGAACGTGGGACACCTCAAAGGTTACGAACTACCTATCGAGTTTTTCCTGAGCCTGGCCTGGAATCCGGACCCGTGGCCGAAGGAAAAGATTGACGAATTCACGCGGCAATGGGCCGGGCGCCAGTTTGGACCGGATAAAGTGGAAGCCATCGCCGATATTCTAACCAAATATTCGAATTATAACGGCCGGCGCAAACCGGAGCTGTTGGCGCCGGACACGTTCAGCCTCGTGAATTATCAGGAGGCGGACAAGGTGCTCGCCGATTGGAAATCCCTGACCCGCGAGGCGGAGGCCCTGTATCAAAAACTGCCGGAGAACGAACGCGACGCCTTCTTCGAACTGGTGCTTTACCCGACCAAGGCCTCGGAACAGGTCAACGACCTGTACATCACGACGGCGGAAAATCGTTTGTACGCCAGCCAGGGCCGCGCGAGCGCAAATAATTATGCGGCACAGGCGCGGGCCCGGTTCAAGGCCGATGCGGATTTGTCGGCCTGGTACAATCACACCCTGGCAGACGGTCGCTGGAATCACATGATGGACCAGACGCACATCGGTTACACCTCGTGGCAGCAGCCGCCTACGAACGTCATGCCCGAGGTTGAGGAAATGAAAATCCCGACGAATGCGGCCATGGGGATTGCCGTCGAGGGTTCGACCCAGGTGTGGCCGGGCACGGCGGACGAACCGATTTTGCCGCAGTTTGACAAATTCAACCAGCCGCACCGATATCTTGACATTTTTAACACGGGACAAACACCGTTTGAGTTTTCGGCTGTGGCCAGCGCTCCCTGGATCATGCTGAGCTCGACGCACGGCACCATCGACCAGGAGCAGCGGCTTTGGGTAAGTGTGGACTGGTCCACCGCACCAAGAGGTTCCAGCGAGGGCCATGTTAAAATCACCGGCACCGGCAAATCGGTCAGTGTGACCTTGAACATTTTCAATCCACGAAAACCGGCAACGGATTCGCTGGCGGGTTTTGTGGAAGCCGATGGTTACGTTTCCATCGAGGCGGCGCATTACACGAAAAGGACCGGCGCCGGACCGGTCCGTTGGGAGGAAATCCCCGATTTGGGACGTACCTTGTCGGCCATGACGATTTTTCCCGTCACCGCGGCGAGTGTGACGCCGCCGGGCTTGCCGCGGCAGAGTGAAACGACGGCGGGAAATTCCCCGTGTCTGGAATATCAAATGTATTTGTTCCACCCGGACAAGGTTGAGGTGGTGGCGATCCTGGACCCGACGTTGAATTTTGTTCAGGGCCGCGGTCTCCGTTACGCGCTGTCATTTGACGATCAACCGCTCCAAATCGTCACCGCCGTTCCCGCGGATTACACGGCCATGGACGGGAACCCGGATTGGGAAACCACCGTCAAGGACGGCGTCCGCAAGGTCACAACCCCTTTCACGTTGTCAAAGACGGGTTATCATACGCTGAAATTTTGGATGGTGGATCCGGGCGTTGTGCTGCAAAAACTCGTGGTCAACCTCGGCGGCGTGCAACCAAGCTATCTTGGGCCGCCGGAAAGTCATTATAACGCCTTTTCACCGGCACATTGAACATGAAAGGAAAGCTTCTTATCACGGCGGCAGCGGCAATGGTCCTGGTTCTTCCGCTGACGGCCTGTCGCACCGTCAATTCGAGGGCCGATATCAACGGCTCCGGTGCTTTTGCCACCGGCCACTACCGCAATCTGTTTCTCGAGAACGGCCATTCGCAGCAGGCGGTGGACGCAAAAGTAAACGCCGCCTTCCAACAGTTGTTTCACGGGAATCCAACCAATCAGGCGGTCTATTTTGAGGCCGGCAGCAACGCCAACGGACCGCTCGC
>JBEKKN010000109.1:0-6614 GCA_050010675.1 Verrucomicrobiota bacterium
GCGCGGCGTGCGCCGGATTCCCGGCCAGACCGAGAAAAAAGACTGGCCACAGTTTCAAAAGGGTTCGCACACCGTTATAGATGCCTGAAACCGTGAAAAATTAGAACATTTTTCGGTAGTAGATTGCTCCCGGTTGGGAATCTGCCACGATGAACCAGTTTTACACGTCAACCATGGCTGAATCGGATTCCACTTGTAACTGGCTTTGCACGGGCAACGAGGTTTTCCCTGCGATGCTCGCGGCGATTGATGCGGCGGAAAAATCGGTCTGCCTGGAAATTTATGTTTATCAGGACAGTCCGCTGGGAATTCGTTTCCGCGAGGCGCTGGTTCGCGCGTGCGGGCGAGGCGCGCGCGTTCGTGTGCTCGTGGACGCGGTCGGTTCATATTTTTTGCCCGGACATTTTTGGGATTTGTTGCGACGCGCGGGCGGCGAAATCCGGCAGTTCAATCCGGTGACCTTGAAACGGTTGATCATCCGCAACCACCGCAAGTTGCTCGTGTGCGACGGGCGCGTGGCGTTTATTGGCGGTTTCAACATCTCGCCGGAATACGAAGGCGACGGCATCAAGTCCGGCTGGTGCGACGTGGGCTTGAAAATCGCGGGCGGGCTGGTGGCGCAACTGGAGTCGTCGTTTGATGAAATGTTCGAGCGCGCGGAATTTCGGCATAAACGTTTTATGCCCCTGCGCAAATCCCATGCAAAAAAGGTCGTCGCGCTGCCGAAGGAACAACTGTTGTTCAGCGGGCCGGGCCGGGGGCGGAACCCGTTTATGTGGGCGTTGCACCAGGATTTACGGCACGCCCAAAATATTCAAATGATCATCGCCTATTTTCTGCCGACCTGGCGGCTGCGGCGCGAGTTGATGCGCGTGACCCGGCGCGGCGGAAAAGTACGGTTGATTCTGGCCGGAAAATCCGACGTGCTCCTTTCCATGCTGGCCGCGCAAGGACTGTATCGCCGTTTTTTGAAGGGGAACATCGAGATTTACGAGTATCAGCCGCAGATTCTTCACGCGAAACTGATCGTCGTGGACGATATCGTGTATGTCGGCTCCGCCAATCTCGACACCCGCAGCCTCCGCATCAATTACGAGCTGATGATCCGCTTTGAAAACAAAACCATCGCGAAGGAGGCGCGCGAAATCTTTTCAAAAAATCTCAAACACTGCCACCGCGTGACGGCGGAGGAATGGCGCAAGTCGCGCAGTTTCTGGCGGAAACTGAAACAACGCTGGGCTTATTTTCTGTTGAACCACCTGGATCCTTACCTGGCGCGGCGGCAATGGCGCGGGCTGCCGGACTGATTGACCCCATGCGATTGTGGACACTGCATCCGAAGTATCTGGACGCCCGGGGGCTGGTGGCGCTCTGGCGCGAGGCGTTGCTCGCACAAAAGGTTTTGCGCGGCGCCACCCGCGGCTACAAACATCATCCGCAACTCCTACGCTTTGCCGAAACGAAGGATCCGCCCGCGGCCTTGGCGGCGTACCTGAAGGCTGTTCACGGCGAAGCCGGGCGGCGCAGTTATAAATTTAACGGCTCAAAAATCGGCCGGCGACGTTTTCGCGGAACGCTGCAGGAAACCCGCGGGCAATTGCTCTACGAATGGCGGCACTTGAAACGAAAACTGAAGCGGCGCGACCGGAAACGGCTTCGGGAATTGGCTCTGGTCAAGATGCCCGCACCGCATCCGCTATTCCGGATTGTGTCCGGCAAGGTGCGCGCCTGGGAAAAGGTTCAATAGCGCGCCCGCAGATTCCACTCGTTCAACAGGTCGCCCGGAATTTCCGACAAAAACCGCGAGGGATGCTGCATGGCGTCACCGCCGGAACTGCCAAAGCTGGCGCGAATCAGCGGGTAAATCAGGTACAGCTCGTTCCGCGCGCGGGTGATGGCGACGTAGAACAACCGGCGTTCCTCCTCCTCGCCATCGTCGGCGTTGAGCGTGCGTTCGGACGGAAACAACCCATCGCAGAGCATGATGACAAAGACGGCGTCGAATTCCAGGCCCTTTGCCTGATGAATTGTGGATAGCTTGATTTGCTCGGCATCGCGGTCCGCCGTCCTGTCATCTTCGGCCTCCACGTTGGTAAGCAGCGCGAGCTGGGTCAGGAAATCCTCGACCGAATTGAACTGGTAGGCAAAGACGGCCAGCTGTTCCAGATCTTCCAGGCGCAGGCGGTAATTGGTGAAGGTTTCCTTGAGATAATCGTCATAACCCGCGTCAATCACCAGCCGCAGCATCTTCGCGGCGCTTTGCCGGGCCGTGGCGTCTTCCAGTTGGGAAATGGTGGCGACGAACTGTGCCCAGGCGGTTGCCGCTTTTGCCGGAATGGATTTGGCGCAGGCTTGGAGCGCCGCTGCAATGCGCGGCGGGAGATGGGAGTTGGGAGATGGAAGTTCGGGATTATCTCCGGACGTTGGTTGATTTCCCATCTTCGATCTTCGATCTTCCATCTTCGCGGAAAAAATCTTCCAGATTTTATCCGCGCCCTTCGCCGCGATGCCGGGCAGCAGTTGCGCAAGCCGTTTGAAGGCGATTTCGTCCTGCGGATTCACAACCAGTTTCAGATAGGCCGTGGCGTCCTTGATGTGGGCCTGTTCGAAAAAACGGATGCCGCTGGTGATGGAGAAGGGGATGTTGCGCTTGGTCAGTTCGAGCTGCAATTCGAGCGCGTGAAAATGCGAGCGGTACAGCACGGCGACCTGGTTCAGGTTCACGCCTTCGTCGCGCAGTTCCAGCACGCGCTGGGCGATGAAGGCGGATTGCTGCATCGCGTCCATGCAGGCGACCACCGCGGGTTTCAGGCCGGATTTGCGCGCCGGCGTGAGCTGTTTGGTGAACTGGTTCCGGTTCGCGGCGATGGCGGCATTGGCGACCTTCAGGATTTCCGGCGTGCTGCGGTAATTGGTTTCAATCTTGAACACCTGCGCGCCGGGATAACGTTTGGGAAATTCCAGGATGTTCGCAAAATTCGCGCCGCGCCAGGCGTAAATGCTTTGCGCGTCGTCGCCGACGACCGTGACGTTGTGATGCCGCGCGGCGAGCAGGTCAATCAGGTCGCTCTGGAGCTTGTTCGTGTCCTGGTATTCATCCACGAGAATGAACTGGAAGCGGCGCTGGTAATGCTCGCGCACCTCGGTGTGCTCCTGCAACAGCTTGAGCCAGAGTGCGAGCAGGTCGTCAAAGTCCATCGCGTTGGCCGCGCGTTTGCGTTTGATGTAGCGTTGCGCAAGGTCCGCAATGGGCGCGGCGAACTGCGAAAAATAATCGTATTGCGATTCGATAAGGTCGTCGGTTGTCTTGTGCGTGTTGACGGCCAGCGAAAAAATTTCGTTGAGCACCTCCGGTTTCGGGAAATGCGTGCCTTTGGTTTCAATCCCCGCATCGGCGATGTTGGCTTTGATCAAATCCTTTGCGTCGTCGCGGTCCAGGATGGTGAAATCGCGGCGGTAACCGAGCAAATCGGCGTGTTGGCGCAGAATCCGGGCGCCGATGGAATGAAACGTCCCGCCCCACAACGAGGGAATGGCCTGTCCGGTCAAATCGGCAACGCGCCGCATCATCTCGCCGGCGGCCTTGTTGGTGAACGTGAGCAGCAGGATGCGGTCGGCGGGAATGCCCTGTTCGAGCAGGTAGGCGACGCGGTAGGTGAGCGTGCGGGTCTTGCCCGAGCCGGCGCCGGCAATGACGAGGGCCGGCCCGGGCGGCGCGGTGACGGCGGCGAGCTGCTGTGCGTTCAACTCGCGCGCATAATCAATCTGCAAATGGACGGCGGAATGGAACGGTTCCAGAACGTAATCATGCGACATGGCCGGCAATTGAAAGGGGAAATAGTTTAAGACGAAAGAAAATTCCAGCCACAGATCCCGCAATGCGGGACGGATGGACACAGATTTTGGCGTAGCGTCGGGCTGATCGCTCGAACAAATCGGCGCACAGCGCCGACACGATGCCTTAATCAACCAGTAACCCATTGCTTTGGTCCAATTTAACCGGCTTACTTGAGTTTTATTGACAAATAAGTTTAATCGATGGATAATAATTGATGGAAAAAGGGTTTTCAGAACTCAGCCTGATGACAATTTTGTGCGTCCTGATGTTTATCCCATCGGCCAAGGCGCAATCGAATCCATCGTTGCAAATCACCAAGACCGGCAGCAACGTTGTTGTTTCATGGTCAGCCACCAACGGCCTGACTTTTTATCTGCAGTCCGCGACGACTTTGCCGTCGCCGAAGTCGCCCAACCCCTGGGTGGATTCAACGGTAACAACGACGGTGGCGGGGAATCGAACCACGGCCACCTTGCTGACGACGAACGCCCAGCAGTTTTTCCGGTTGAAACTGCCGCTGTTTACTTTTGGTCTGGGGACTCCGGTCTTTCAATTTGCCATTTTCTACAACTCCGATTTAGAAATCAGTCCCGATCAGCCAATGACGGTCAATGGCATGGTGTTTTGCAACGGAAACATTTGGGCATCGCCCGACGCGCCCTTGACGTTCCAAGGCAATGTCATGTGCGCCGGAGCGTTTATTACGAGCGGTGGATCCGTGTTCTTTCAGTTTCCTGCCCTGCTAAATATGGGTGTTTCTCCCGAGACCGGGATCGGAGTTTATGCTCCCCTCTACATGGTAATCTATCCCATCAACAATCCCACCAACCTTGGCGGGGCGATGCTGGATCCGCCGCCGTCTGGTGAAAATCCCAATTCCTCGGCCGGTCAGGAGCGGTTTTATAACTTTGCCGATTTGATTGTCACCAATTCATCCAACGGGGTTATCTCCGTTTTTTTCCAGGATACCAATAATGTCAGCCGTCTTACCTACATACCTCCGGATGCAATGCAGTTACTGACCAATCTGTTTAGTTACACCACCAACACCACTCAGACGATTACGACTAATTGGGACGCCGGGCACCATAAAATAATCGGTTACACTACAAACACGACCACCACCATTATAACGAACAATACCCCTATTGTTAGTACGAACATTTATTACTCGTTTGCTTCCAACACCACCTTCTATGATTACCGGGAAGGGAAAACGGTTCAGGCCGTGCAGATTGATGTGAGAAACCTGGTTGCCTGGATCACCAATGACGCCGCCAATGGTGGGATTTTGCTTAATTTTCAAGATTGGATACACAAAGGCCATGGAATTGACAGCCTTTACGTCTACAGTGGTGTGCCTTTGACCGGCACGCAGCTTCCGGCGGTTCGGCTCGTCAATGGACAACAACTGCCGTCGTCCGGACTGACCGTTGCCACACCGATGCCGCTGTACGTTTTGGGCAATTACAACGTCCAAACCCCGGATGGTAGTTCCATTGGCACCACCAACACGGCTCTTACCTATCCGGCCGCGTTCATGGCCGATGCGGTCACTGTTCTTTCCAGCAACTGGAGCGATGGCTACGATGGCAGCACGGATTTGGTGCAACGGACCGCAATGGATGCGACGATCAACGCGGCGATACTTCAGGGCATTGTTCCCTCTACTACCGTCGGCGGTAACAATTATTACAGTGGCGGCGCGGAAAATTTCCTCCGGCTTTTGGAGGATTGGAGTACCAATACGCTCACGTATAATGGCTCGATGGTCGCCATGTTCCATTGCCGTTATGGCACAAATTATTGGCAGTCTCCCGGAAACTATTACGACGAGCCAGTCTGGCAGCGGGGTTTTGATACGAATTTCCTGAACCCAGACAAGCTGCCGCCGGGAACTCCAAACATAGTGCCCTGATTCGCCAAGGGATCCGGGTTGTTCCTATTTTACAAGGCTTGTTCTTTAAATGCATTTGAGGAATAAGTGTTGTCGCGGGTTATGAACGACCTGGGCAAATTTCTGGTGATTGCCGGGCTGCTGCTGGCGGCTGTGGGGGCGCTCTTGTGGTCGGGCTTCGGCAAAGGCTGGTTCGGGCGTTTGCCCGGCGATGTCAATTATTCCAAGGGCGATTTCAGCTTTCATTTTCCCATTGTCACCTGCCTGCTAGTGAGTGTGATCCTGACACTGCTGCTATGGCTTTTTAGAAAGTAAGCGAACGCGGCCCAGTGCATATCTCATTGCCGGGCAACGCCATTACAGGCTTGAATTTAAAGGAATTAATGGTGATAATGCGAGCCTCAGAAATAAGTGGCCATGAACTTATCCCACTGGCGACTGGTGGCAACTGGTGCGGCGCTGCTGTCATTCAAAATGAGTGCAGCAGTCCTTTACGTTGACCTGAACAGCCCGAATCCCGTTTCACCCTACGCCGGGTGGACGACGGCGGCGACGAACATTCAGGACGCGGTGGATGCGGCCAATCCCGGCGACCAGATCCTGGTGACCAACGGCATTTATCAGAGCGGCGGCTTTGGTTTGGTGATTCCTCCGCCTCCGGTCGGCGGCGGTTTTATTACCGAGTCAAATCGCGTCTGTGCCTTGAAAGCCATAAACAGACAAAGTGTCAATGGAGCGGCGAAGACGTTCATTCAGGGTTATCAAGTGCCGGGAACAACTTTTGGCACGAATGCCGTGCGTTGCGTTTATCTCACCAATGGTGCGTCGTTGTCCGGCTTTACTTTGATGAACGGAGCCACTCGCATTGGCGGAAATGGC
>JBEKKN010000110.1:0-7780 GCA_050010675.1 Verrucomicrobiota bacterium
ATCCATTCCACTTCCACAAACAAACTCTGATATGCAAACACCATCCACCGTCCAATTACGCACCGCCATCCAAGTGTTAAAAATGTTTGGCGAGCATCTCAATAACCAGGCTTCCAATACGGCTCTCGAACTGGCGGAGTCTCACCAATCCAGTCACTACGCTGGACGTATCGAAGCCGGTACCATCGAACAAACCACCCGCATTGAGACCGTCGCCGCACAACTGGAGAAATGGCGCGACAAATTGGTGCATGAGAGGAGGCAGTGTGTTTCGAATCATATTTAATTCAGGGCAAGCCCTACCCCTGCCGGGAGGCAGGTTTTCATTTCCGCGAATTGGTCGCGGTGGGGACACGGAACGGCTTCGCAATATGTATCGCTCATGGCCGCAAACGCGCCATAGCCACGGTCATGAACTGATTCAATGCCGGACACGGACTCAAACTGTCCGTTTCCGCGGACAGTCCACCTCCGTGAACAGTCCACGCCAACAATCAGGGCCACAAACAGTCCGTATTCACGGACAGGCAACGGACTCAATCGTCCGTAAACCCGCAACGGTAGCGGTCGCGGATTGTCCGCAGCCAGGCCAAAGTCACGACCCATCCATGCCCGAGAATAGGCCGTGGACTCGATTTGTCCGCAGTCGCAGGCCGGCAATCAATGATGCGCGTCGCAGCATCGTCCTGTCCGCATGGGCGTCAGCCAATTTCCCGGTTCAAATTCAAATCATTCCATTTTATGACCACGTTTGATCCAGCAGAAGTCCGCAAGGCGGTCGCCGAATTCACTCCGCGCCGGCCACAGAAGTTCCAGGATTTAATCCCCGCAAAAGAAGTGATCGTTGAATTGCGGCAGAAATGCGCGTCGTATCACTCAATCGCTGACTTGCTGACCCAACATTGTTTGCCGACGAGCAAAACAGCCGTTGCGATGTTTTGTCATCAGGTTCTCGGCGAAATCGTCCGGCCACGCAAACGGCCAACGAGGAAACGACCGCCGGCCACGGTGTCAATGAACGGCAGACCGGCTGCCACGGATTCGATGCCGACAGCCGAATCCAGCACCCCGGCAGAACCCCTCCCAAATTCAGACGGCAGCGAAACATCGCTCAACCGTTCGCGCGGCCCGCGTATCGCCCAAGTCCGTAAACTCAATCCACAATCCAATGAAAAGACTGATTCTCATCCTTAATGGCAAAGGCGGCGTCGGCAAAAGTATTGATTATTTGCTGCAGCATCTGGGCCAGCCTTTAAAATCAGCGGTCGGTCGGCTCATGCTGTACAAGCCGTTCCTCGCTACCGCTGCGGTCTGGCTTGACAGCGCCGCCCGCCGCTGTGGGTTGCGCTTAAGGTTTTGCATTCGCAAAACCTGCCCGGCTTTGGGCACAAACATTCGCAAAACCTGCCCGGCTTTGGGCACAAAACAATTATCAATATCTGTGGTTCATAATCATGGAAAATCATTTGGCACCATAGCGAGCCAAGTGGATGCCGCTGCCGACAACGAGAGCGAGGAAAAAAGTACTCAGGAACAGACTCAATCAAATAAAACCCAATGGGCGCGGAAAGCGGCACTTTGTGTATGAATGAAAAATCCATTCTTTTATTGTCGCGCCTGCCCGCGCGTCTCGATATGAATCAAACGGCGGAAATTCTGGGGTTTCTGCCGTATGAAATTCCCGTGCTCATGAGTTCTGGCCTGGTCAAACCACTAGGCCGTCCGGCACCTAACGGCCACAAGTATTTTTGTGCCGACGAAATTCTGGATCTGGCCCACGACCGCAGCTGGCTCGACAAGGCCACCCGCACCCTGATCAAGCATCGGCAGGATAAAAAGCTGCGGGAAAAGGAACGTCCGACGGTCACCTGACCTCGCGGTTCAATTTATTGCGGGCAACAATAGTCCCGACGATTCACCTGGTTTTCCCCGGTTCGCGACTTCTTCGACTGGCGGGAACGTGACCTGCACTTTCCTAGCGATGCGCTCGTAATCATCCAGCGGCGGGCAAATCGCAACGCCTGCCTTCGCATAAGCCTGATGAATCGCACGTGAATTGTGACCCAAGGCATTTTGCGCCCAGCGTTCGGGATAACCGCAGGATTGTGCCCGCTCGGCCCAAGCATACCTGTAACTGTGCAACGAAATGCCGTTCAACTTCAGTATCCGGCAGCGACGGCGGAACTCGGCGGAACGCGCCGAATTGTTGGTCCTGGCGATTTTCACAAACAGGAACCCGCTGGCAGGCAGTTGGTGCAGCAGGTCTTCCAACGGCTGGCCAATTTGCAAATGTGCCCATGAACCGGTCTTTTGCCTTTGATAGGAAAGGATGCGGCGCTGCCAGTCAATTTGCTCGGCACAAAACTGGGCCGCATCGGTCTGGGCCGCACCGGTCTCCCAGAGAAATTCGTAATACAACCGTCGTTCCACGTTTTTTTCGGCGGCTATGATCCGGCGGTGCTCCTCCCGGGTGATGCCCCGCCTCATTTTTTTCCTGACCACCGGCCACAACTTGGACGGCAGAATCGGCCAGGGAAGCCAGCCCAGCCCCAGCGCCAGGTTATGCAGGCACCGGAGAAATGCATTGGTCATTGCGCCGCCGGTGTTGAGCACGCCGATGAAATCATCCGCCGTCGTCTCGACGAGTTTCATGTTCCGCAGCTGCCTTTGCGGCGGGCGTTGGGCGACGAGTCGGCGGTCCTTCTGGGTCCCCGGCTTGCCGCGACTGCAAAATTTGTCCATCACATCCTGCCAGGTGCGTTCGAGTATTTTCGGGTCATGCGCCGACACGTACACTTTGGCCATGGCGAGATTCAACACGGGACATCGCACGGTTTCGTTCTTCGCATGCACCATTCGACGCGCTTCCCCGCCGTCCTTGGTTTTAAGGCTCTGCTGCCTTCCCGTCGTGCCATCCTCGACATAATAGACGCCGTTACGTTTGAATAAATAAAACCGCTCTTTCATGCGTGTCTTTCATGAGAATAACAAACGCACTAATTGCCCGGTTAACGGCCTCTGGCAGACCCGTGAAAGAACCTGTCAGAAACGTGACTGGCACGTCGTTCTCGCGAATTTCTTCTGACAATTCTTCTGACAGTTGGCCTATTTCCACCCGTTTTTAGCAATTTTGAAGCCCTTTTGCCCGAAGCTGTCGTTGTCCACCAACGACCTGTGAAGTTGGCTCCAGAGGTAGGGCTCGAACCTACAACCCATCGGTTAACAGCCGATTGCTCTACCATTGAGCTACTCTGGAATCCAAAGGACAATAAATCTACAAACCACCGACCGGCGCGTCAAACGGATTCCAACTGGCTCCCTTCCCGTCACCCGCGCTGGCACCGTGGACAATAATACGTGCTCCGGGCTGCCTGCGTGATGCGCTTTATCAGACGGCGGCATTTCAGGCAGGGCCGTCCCTCCCGGTCATAGACCCGCAACCGCTCCTCGTAAAAATCCGGCGCGCCCGGCGCGCGGCCGAAATAAAACAGCCCGTCCGATTTGCCCCCGCCAAAATTCAACGGCACGGTGCTGCCCCCGCGAATGGCCCCGGCCAGAACCTCACGAATCGCGCGCCACAACCGTTTGATTTGCTTCGGGGTCAACCGGTTCGCCGCCCGTTTCGGTGAAAGCCGCGCCCGGAAAAGCGCCTCGCTGGCATAGATGTTTCCCACCCCGGCCACCACGGTTTGATCCAGCAACTTGATTTTGATTGCCTGCCGGGAACGTTTCAACGCCCGCGCGAATGCCGCCGGTTGAAAGTCCCGGCCCAACGGTTCCGGCCCCAATTTTTCCACCGCCGAGACATCCAATGTCAGCCGGCCGAAATAACGCGTGTCCTCGTAGACGAAATTCTCTCCACCCAGATCCAAAATCACCGCTGCGTGAACGGGCAGGCGCTCGCGTTTGGAGGCGGGAAACATCCGTCCCGTCATGCCCAGGTGGCCGAGCAACGTCACCGATTTGCCGATGGTTCGGGCCGCGAGTTGAAACAGCAGATACTTGCCGCGACGGGACAAACCGGTGAAGGTTGCGCCCAGCAACGCCTGGCGGAACTGTCGCAGCGAGGTTGGCGCCAGCACCTTCACACGCCTGACATTTACGCCATGGATGGTCTGGCCACGCAACAACGGGCGCAGACGGCGCGCGAGCACTTCGACTTCGGGAAGTTCAGGCATGCGGCTTACCCAATTCCGGCGGCGGGTTCATTCCCGGCGTAGCGCGGCAGCGTGCAGCAACTCGATGACCTCTTCATCCGTGGTTTGGGAAAACTCGTCATAGTATTGGCCAACCGCATCAAAACCGGGATCCACCGACAATATCACCACGTCGTCCGCGACGCGCTGCAATCGCCCGACGGCGCCTGTTGAAGCCACCGGCGCGGCCACGGTCACCCGGCCCGCGCCCTGCCGCTTGGCGGAGCGCACCGCCGCCTCGGCCGTCGCGCCGGTCGCCAGACCATCATCCACGAGCAATACCCGCTGGTCCCGGAGTGCCGGCAAATGGGAACCATGAAAGTGGGAACGATACTCGCGCAGGCGGGCCATCTCCTCGGCCACCACCTGTTCCAGCCTGGCGTGCGGCGTGGGAATCTCCGCCAGGGTCGCCTCGTCAAAAATGACGACATCGGGTTCCGCCAGCGCCCCCACGGCAAATTCACGGTGTAACGGGTGCCCAATCTTGCGGACCACCAGGACGTCCAGCGGCCGCTGTAACCGGAGCGCCACTTCGGCGGCCACCGCCACGCCGCCACGCGGCAACCCGAGCACCAGATCCACCTCCACACCCTGCCGGAGCAGGTATTGACCCAGTTGACGGCCCGCATCCTGGCGGGAGGTGAAGCGCATAATACATCCTTCCGCCCATTTCGGGGAAATTGCAACCCAAGAAAGGTAGTATCCCAATTTAGTGGTAGGGACATCGCGCTGCGATGTCCTCGCCCGCGCAGCAGCGGGCGAAATGAATCATCCACCACACAAATTCCACCGCTCTCCTCTTGCGCCGCTGAACGTCCACCTCCCGCAGTAGCGGCTACGAAGGACAAGCGGCGCGGACGGCGCAGCGCGCCGTCCCTGCCTGATTTTAGGACACCGCCCCGGGAAATGCCTCCGATGAAATCTCCTCTCAATCATCCGGTCACGAGCGTGCCCACTTTTTCACCCAACACCACCCGGCGCAGGTTGTGGGGCTGGGAAAAATCAAAAATGATGATGGGCATCTTGTTGTCCATGCAGAGCGAGAACGCCGTCGAATCCATCACCTTGAGCTGCTTTTGCAACGCGTCCAGATAGGTGATTTGCTCGAAGCGTTTGGCCCTGGCATTTTTCTTGGGGTCGCTGTCAAAAACGCCGTCCACCTTGGTCGCCTTGAGCACCACCTCCGCCCCGATCTCGTTGGCGCGCAGCGCGGCGGCGGTGTCGGTTGAAAAATACGGATTGCCCGTGCCGCCGCCAAAGATCACGACCCGGCCCTTTTCCAGATGCCGCACCGCGCGGCGGCGAATAAAGGGCTCGGCGACCTGCGACATGGCGATGGCGCTTTGCACGCGCGTGGGGGCGCCCAGTTTTTCCAGGGCGTCCTGCAAGGCCAGCGCGTTGATGACCGTCGCCAGCATGCCCATGTAATCGCCCGTGGCGCGCTCAATGCCATGTTCGCTGCCCGACAGACCGCGGAAAATATTTCCCCCGCCCACCACCACCACCACCTGCACCCCCAGTTCGCGCACCTCGCGGATTTGTTCCGCCATGTGGTGGACTCCCTCCGGGCAAATGCCGCTCCCGGTCTTGCCGCCCAGCGCCTCGCCGCTCAACTTGAGCAGAATGCGGGAAAATTTGGGGCGCCGGGTGGTCGTCATCGGGATTGAAGTGCGTGGCACATCACGCGGAACTTTTAACAGCCCGCCGGCGAATCGTCAAACCAAAGCCGTGAAGAAGGTGGTTACCGCTGGGTGGGGCGAGGCGACTGACGAGCCGGACCGGGCGCAGCCAGGCTTAACGATGGCGGCTCGCAAGGATCACCGCAGGGCGGCACAGGCTGCCCGCCCCACCGAAAGTTGTAAATGACACCACCGCCCAGGAGGGAATAGCGTCCAGAAACGTTCAGGCCGGGCTTTCCCCCACCTGAAACCGCACGAACCGGCGGATGGTGATTTCGTCGCCCAACTGCTTGGCGGTTTGCGCCACGTGTTCCTTGACGCTCACTTCGGAGTTCCGTTTCACGAACCCCTGGTCCACCAGACAGTACGTCTGATAAAACTTGTCCAGCACGCCTTGCAGGATTTTCTCCATCGCCTGCGCCGGTTTGCCTTTCAAACGGTCGGATTGCGCGGCGATCTCGCGTTCCTTGGCGATGACGTCCGCCGGAACCTGTTCGCGGGAAACCGCATGCGGATGTCCCGCCGCAATTTGCAACGTGATATCCTTGACGAGCTGCTTGAATTCGTCCCGGGCCACGGTTTCCGGCTTGCCCGCGCCCACCTCCACCAGCACGCCCACTTTGGCGCCAGTGTGAATGTAGCCGGCAATCAGCCCGTTGCCGTTGACCTCCATCCGGGCGTGCCGCGCGACCTTGATGTTCTCCCGGATTTTGGCGACCAGCGCTGCCCGCTCCGCCTCCAGGTTGGGACTGGCCTCCGTCGCGTAGCGCTTCGCCGCGTCGTCGCAAAATGCCCGAAAGGTGTCGTTGCGCGCCACAAAGTCCGTCTCGCTGTTCACTTCCACGAGCACGCCCAGTTTTCCGTTCGGCGCAATGTACTGGGCAATCGCACCTTCCTTGGCGTCACGCGCCGATTTCACGGCGGCGGTCGCCTGGCCCTTTTTGCGCAAAATTTCGACAGCCGCCTCAAGGTTCCCCTTGGCTTCGACGAGCGCCCGTTTGCAATCCATCATGCCCGCCCCGGTCATTTCCCGGAGTTTGGCAACGTCAGCCGCGTTAATATCTGCCATATGAATGGTTCGAAAGTTAAAGGTTGAGAGTTGGGGGGCGGCGGGAATCAAACCGCCGGTTCCGGAGTGGTCTCCGCCGGCGCGGTCGCCGCCAGTGGGACTTCGGCCGGCGCGGTTTCCTCGGACGCCGGCCGGCGCGCGTGTTTGGACTCGAATTCGGCGCTGGCCTGCGTGATGACCTGGCCGATCGTGGCCAGAATCATGCGCACGGAACGGATGGCGTCGTCATTCGCCGCGATGGGAAAGTCCACCAGGTCGGGATCGCAATTCGTGTCCACCAGCGCAATGATCGGCACCTTGAGTTTGCGGGCCTCGGCCACGGCGTTGTGCTCGCGCTTGATGTCCACGACGAACATGGCGGCGGGAATCCGTTCCATGGCGCGGATGCCGTCAAAATACTTGTGCAGCCGGCCGGCCTCGCGGCGGATGACCGCCTGTTCCTGCTTGCCGTAGTTGGCCAGCGAGCCGTCGGCGTCCATTTTCTCGATTTCCTTGAGGCGCCCGATGGAGCGTTTGATGGTGTTGAAATTCGTCAACGTGCCGCCGAGCCAGCGTTCGGTCACGTAAAACTGACCGCATTCCCGGGCGGTTTCCCGGACACATTGCTGCGCCTGCTTTTTGGTGCCCACAAAAACCACCTTCCCGCCCTTGCGGACCGTTCCGGACAGGAAGTTGCACGCGGCTTCGAGCTGCGTGAGCGTCTTGCTGAGGTCGATGATGTGAATGCCGTTGCGCGCGTCGAAGATGAACGGTTTCATCTTGGGGTTCCAACGCCGCGTCTGATGTCCGAAGTGGACACCGGATTCCAACAATTCTTTGATGCCAATGCTAAGCAC
>JBEKKN010000111.1:0-6449 GCA_050010675.1 Verrucomicrobiota bacterium
TAGCAGAAAATGTCGGCTTCAAAAAAATTCAAACTGGTCATTGCCTACGACGGCACGGCTTACGAAGGCTGGCAGATGCAAAAGACCGGCACGGGTGTGCAGGAAAAAGTTGAGTTGGCCCTTGCCAGATTGTTTCCCGGCGCGCCGCGGCTTCACAGTTCCAGCCGCACGGACACCGGCGTTCATGCGCTCGGCATGGTGGCCCACTTCGAAGTAGCACCGGCGGAATTTAAAATGACGGTCCGTAAACTGGCGCTGGCCATCAATGCGTGGCTGCCGGAGGACATTCGCGTGATGGCGGCTTCACGGGCACGGGAAAAGTTTCATGCGCGGTTCGATGCCACGGGAAAACAATACCGCTATTTCGTCTGGAACCAAACAGCAATGAATCCGTTGCTTCGCCACCGCGCCTGGCAGGTTACGCGCCCGCTCAATCTGAAGGCCATGCGCGCCGCCGCACCGCGGTTGGTGGGACGGCATGATTTCAAATCGTTCGCCGCCAGCCGGAATTACGAAATGGAATCCACCCGGCGGAGGCTCACGCGGTGCGACATCAAAAAATCCGGTCCGCAACTGACGTTCATCATCGAGGGCGACGGTTTTCTTTACAAAATGTGCCGCGGCATCGTGGGCACGCTGGTGCAGATTGGTTTGGGCAAGTTTCCACCGGCGGAAATCAGGCGGATGCTGGCGAAGAAAGACCGGCGGGTGTCCGGCATGACGGCGCCGGCGCATGGTCTGGTGCTGTGGAAGGTTTTCTACAAGTCCAGGGTCCAAAGTCCGAAGTCCAAAGTCAAAAGCGGCCATGAACATCGTCCTGCTTGAACCGGAAATTCCGCCGAATACGGGCAACGTGGCGCGGCTCTGCGCCGCGACCAAGACGACGTTGCATCTCATCGAGCCGTTCGGTTTCAAGCTCGACGACGCGCAGCTCAAGCGCGCGGGCATGGACTACTGGCAACACGTCGAGTGGCATCGGTGGAAAAACTGGAACGCATTCGCATCGGCCCACCGCGCCGACGCCACGCGGTTTTGGTTCATCGAATCAAACGGCCCGAAGCTTTACACGGAAGCGACATTTTCACCGGCCGATTATCTGGTTTTCGGTCGTGAGACCGCGGGTGTACCAGAGCAATTACTGGAACAAAACCGGGAGCGCTGGCTGCGGATTCCGATGTTCAATAAACAATCCCGTTCGTTGAACCTGTCAAATTGCGTAGCGCTGGTTTTGTTCGAGGCGTTGCGGCAGCAGGGATTCGCCGGCAAGATTTGAAGTTTGTCAAAACGACGGGTCCTGTTACCTTGCCTGTCGGTTGGGCGCTTGGCGCAGTGGCTAGCGCGTCTCGTTTACACCGAGTAGGTCGGGGGTTCGAATCCCTCAGCGCCCACCAGCTTTTGTCGCTTCCGGGAAAAACCTGACCGGGAATGGGAAGAATGGTCGGGGCGGTGAGATTCGAACTCACGACCTCTTGTACCCGAAACAAGCGCGCTACCAGGCTACGCTACGCCCCGACGTGGACAGATAAGACTGCCAGCCCCGGCCAAAAATGCAACGCGTAATTTTCGAACCAACCGGAGGGAATACCGCTCCAAACCCGGCAAAGAAGTTGCTCCCCTGATTCGCCTGGGGCAAGCTAAGTGGTCATGACCGGAGCCGGCATACAGTTGGATTCCTTGCGGTTCAGCAGTCTTGAATCAAGACGGCTCGCCTGGGTCTTTGCCCTGTCGCTGTTGGTGCATCTGCTGGCCTGGGGCGGTTATGAAGCCGGCAAGCAACTGAATCTATGGCAAAGGCTGCACCTGCCGCCGTTGATGCTCTTCACAAAAATCAAGCCGGCGCAACCAGCGCCTCAGCAGAGCGTGCCCATCGAGTTTGTGGATGTGAACCCGGCGCAGGCGACCACCGAGGCGCCGAAGAACGCCAAATATTACTCCAACCAGAATTCGCATGCGGCCAATCCGGACGCAAACCGCGACGCGAATACGCCGCAGCTGAACGGCACCCAGACCGAGGTGGTGAAAACCGAGGACGTCCCGCGCCCGGATTTTTCCAAATTGCAACCCTCCATGCAACCGTCCCGCGAAGAACTGGCCGCACGGCAGCAAAACGCGGGCGATTTGACGCTCGGCAATCCGTCAGCTACCCCATCGGCCGAACTGCCGCGGCCGCGCACGCTCCAGCAGGCGCTCGCCCAGCAAAACCGGCTGCCCGGCGTGACCATGAAGCAGGATGGCGGCGTCCGGCACGAAGCGCTGGTGCCGTCGCTGGATGTGAAGGCAACTGCGTTTGGCGCCTATGACGCCGCCTTTATCCAGGCGGTGACCCAGCGCTGGTACGATTTGCTGGACAGCCGGCAATTCGCCAGGGACCGCAGCGGCAAGGTGGTCCTGCGATTTCGCTTGAATTACGACGGGCGCATCTCTGAAATGGAAGTGATGCAAAATACCGTGGGGGATTTGTTGGGCTACGTTTGCCAGAAGGCGGTGATGGATCCCGCCCCCTATGCCCAGTGGCCGTCGGACATGCGGGCGGAGGTGGGTCTGGATTATCGCGAGATTACCTTTACGTTTTATTATTATTGAGCCGTTGGCATTGCGGAACAATTTATGGACATACTCATTTACATTTTACTGGGCGCGACCTCGGTCGTCGGACTGACGTTCATCGTCGAGCGAGCGCTGGCATTACGCTGGGCCAAAGTCGTGCCGCCAAAAATCACCGAAGCGCTCGCCACCTGTCGAACCCGCGAGGACACAAAAATGTTGTGCCAGGTCTGCCATCAAAAACCATCTGCCCTCGGACGTCTGCTGCTGCTCGCCACTGACCATCTCGACTGGCCGAAGGCTGACAACGTGGACGCACTGCAAACCGCCGCGCGCCACGAAATCGTCCGGCTGGAACGCGGTCTCGTCGTGCTCGAAATCATCGTCGGCATCGCGCCCTTGCTCGGCCTCGTCGGCACCATCGCCGGCATGATGACGTTGTTCAGCGACATCGGCGTCACCGGCTTGAACGACGCCGCGCGACTGGCCAAGGGCATCGCACTGATTCTAAACGCGACGTTGATGGGCCTGCTCATCGCCATCCCCTCGCTGATTTTCTGGAGTTATTTCAGCAAAAAAGTCGAGGTGTTCGCCGTCGAGATGGAGGCACTTTGCGACGATTTCATCCGCCGGCAATATTCGCAAATGGCATCGGACAGCCTGGAGTCAAGGGCGGCAAATGCGCCGGCGGCGGAAGTTCCCACCCCGGACGCCAAGCGCCAAACGCCGGACGCCAAATCTCGAAAGCCCGATGCCAAACGCCCGGCGCCGGAAGCCAAACCCCAGACCCTGGATCCTGCCTGACATGCGTTTTTTCGTCCGCAAACGCCGCAACACGCCCGCCGTCATCATCATCGCGTTGATTGACGTGCTGATCGTGCTGCTGATTTTTCTGCTGGTGACGACCACCTTCAAGCAACAGGCGGCGTTGAAACTGCAGTTACCCGAATCCTCGCAGGCCCAAAAGGCCGGCGCGAATGAAAATCCGCCGTTTGTGGTGAGCATCGATGCCAATGGCGTTTATTACGTGGAAAAACTGCCGGTGACATTTGAGCAGTTGCAGAGCGAACTGGTTTCCCGGGCGGAGAAAAATCCGCAACTCGTGCTCGCCATCAACGCCGATGAAAAAGCGCCTTGGGGAAAAGTGGTGAAGGTGCGCGACGCCGCGGCCAAAGCACAAATCAAATCCTTGGTCGCCTATACCAAGGAAGCGGCCAAGCCTTAAAAGGCAGGGACGGCGTGTCGCCGTCCCAAATTTATAAACATAGATTTAATTTAGGGACGCCGACACGGCGTCCCTCCCAAAATCACTTCAGCAATTCTTCCACGATCTGCACCGCGCTGAGCGCCGCGCCCGCCAAACACGCTTTCACCTCAAACCTGCTTGCCAGGGACTTTATGGGCTGGTATGATGGTTAACATCAGCTTATGAAGCTTCTCGCCATCCCGCTGTTGATTGCAGCCGTGGGGAGCAGTTTGTTCAGCAGCCTCATTCCCGCATCCGCGCAAACCTGGACGCAGACGAGCGCACCCATCACAAATTGGACGGCCATCGCTTCTTCAGCGGATGGAGTCAAATTAGTGGCTGTGGCCAGCGGTGGCGCGATTTATACTTCAACAAATTCGGGTGCCTCCTGGGCGCCAGCCACCAATGCGCCCGACCAGGCATGGCGCGCGGTCGCGTCCTCGGCGAACGGGAACAAATTGATAGCCGCAGTGCGTGGCGGCGGGATTTACCGGTCGGTTGACTCGGGACTGACCTGGACCCAGACCGGCGCCTCCAGCAACGCTTGGATCTCTATTACTTCTTCAGCGGATGGAAACAAACTGGCCGCGGTCGCAAGCATTTTTCCACCTCCCGATTTTTTCACTTCGAGTGATTCGGGGACGACCTGGATAACCAATGGCTCGCCATCGCCGCTTCAGCCGATGGAAACACATTGGTGGCTTGTGGCGGCCTCGGCACCATCCTGGCCTCAACCAACGCGGGCAACTCCTGGACGACAAACGACATCGTTGGCGGAACCTCGTCGTCAGCCGCCTCATCGGCGGATGGAAGCAGGTTGGTGGTAACTGGAATCGTGGCTGGCGGCGGAAGAATTTGCCTGTCGACCAATTCGGGGCTTGCCTGGACTTAAACCAACGCGCCGTCCGTCGGCCCTGTTGCTTTATCGGCGGATGGGACCAAATTGGTGGAGGCAAGTTCTGTCAGTTATTCCAACAATTTTCCCATTTACGTCTCAACCGATTTCGGGGTGACTTGGACGACCAATTTTCCACCCGGAACAAATTATTGGACGGGGGTGGTTTCCTCGGCCGACGGGGGCAAACTGGCAGTCATCGCCAGCGGGCCCGGTGGCGGCGGCATCTGGACTTTGCAAACCGCGCCGGCACCACAAATGAACACCACACCGGCTAATGGCAATCTCACCCTTTCGTGGATCATTCCTTCGACCAACTTCGTGTTGGAGCAGAACCTGGATTTGACCAGCACGAACTGGACAGACGTAACCAACATGCCAGTCCTCAATCTCACCAACTTGCAGGATGAAGTGACATTGCCGCTGACCAATGGCAGCGGCTTTTATCGGCTGGCCACGCCGTAAAGCGGTCGAGAGACGAGCGTCGAACGTCGAGCGAGGGTTTTACCCTCGGCTCTCGGCTTTCGGCTATTTGAGCAGTTCTTCCGCAATCTGCACGGCGTTGAGCGCCGCGCCTTTAAGCAGTTGATCGCCGCTCACCCAGAAACACAACCCGTTCTCCAGCGCGCAATCCTTGCGAACGCGGCCGACCTCGCAGTTGTCCTTCTCCGAGGTGAACAGCGGCATCGGATATCTGCTTTTCTCCGGCTCGTCCACCAGATCAAGACCGGGCGCCTGCTTCAAAACCTTGCGCGCGGCGTCCACGCTTACCGGTTTTTCAAATTCCGCGCTCACGGCGATGGAATGTGAGCGATAGACCGGCACGCGCACGCAGGTCACGCTCGCCCGGAAGTTCGGGTGGTGCATGATCTTGCGGCCTTCGTTTTCCATCTTCATTTCCTCCTTGGTGTAGCCGGTCGGCAGAAATGAATCCACCTGCGGCAGCACGTTGAAGGCAATCGGGTGCGGATAAACCTCCTTCGTCACCGGTTTGCCGGCTACAATCTCACCCACCTGCCGTTTTAATTCTTCAATCGCCTTGGCCCCGGTGCCGGATACCGCCTGGTAACTGGACGCAAAAATGCGTATGCAGCCAAACGCCCGGTGCAGCGGATACAACGCCATGAGGGTGATGGCGGTGGTGCAGTTCGGATTGGCGATGATACCCTGGTGCCGTTTCACGTCGGCGGCATTGATCTCGGGAACCACCAGCGGCACGGCATCGTCCATGCGAAACGCGCTGGAATTGTCCACCACCACGCAGCCGGCCTTCACCGCTATGGGCGCAAATTCCCTGGAAATGCCACCGCCCGCGCTGAACAGCGCGATGTCAATGCCGGCGAAGGAATCCTTCGTCAGTTCCTTGACGATAACCTCCTGTCCGCGAAATTTGAGCTTCTTGCCGGTCGAGCGCGCCGAGGCGAGCAACGTCAGCTGGCCCACCGGAAAGCTTCTTTTTTCCAGCGTTTTGATCATTTCGATGCCGACGGCGCCGGTTGCGCCGACCACGGCCACATGCGGATTTGGGTTCATAAAAAGGCCGCCAATTATAGCTGAAACGCGCGGCATGTCAACGTGCTGACGGCAAGGTGTGCATAAATTTCTTCGCTTTCTGATTGACCAAGGCTGCCGCTTGTGACGAAATGTTAGCCTAGTCTATTCGAATGCCGAAAGTCTCAGTCAGAAACGGGAACGGCTCGCGGACGGCGGGCACGACAAAGTACGACGCGCATCACAAGGTGCTGTCGCAAACCTACGGCGCGT
>JBEKKN010000112.1:0-6372 GCA_050010675.1 Verrucomicrobiota bacterium
CAGCGCTATCGAAATGAAAGCAATCTTCTGATCCATCGGTCGGATATCAAGCCAAGGCATGGGCCAAAGCCTAACCTCAACCTGTTACCGATGTCTTGATACCCTACAGCAGCGCGCCGTCCGCGCCGCGTCCAGCGGCGCTCCGGTTCCGCCCGCTATTTCGCGGGCGGGGACATCGCAGCGCGATGTCCCTACCTGCATCAAGCACGGTGTCAAGATGCGCCCAGTGCCGGTCGCTCGGCAATTTCTTGCTGGTCAAACGCGTCAGATTTGCCATGCTGGACTGGATTTATGTTCACCGGAACCTACACCGCCATCGTGACGCCGTTCAAAAACGGCCAGCTCGACGCACCCGCCCTGGAACGCCTCATCCGGTTGCAGGTCAAGGCGGGCGTGGATGGCATCGTGCCGGTCGGCACCACCGGCGAATCCCCCACGGTGGACTACGAGGAACATCTTGAAATCATCGCGCTCACCGTAAAATTTGCCGCGGGCCGGGTGAAAGTGCTCGCGGGCACCGGCGGCAATTCGACCAGCGAGGCGGTGTACCTGACGCGCGAGGCCGAGAAGATTGGCGCGGACGGTTCGCTGCAGGTCGCGCCCTATTACAACAAGCCGACGCCGGAAGGGTTGTTCCAGCATTTCCACGAAATTGCCCACGCCACCCGATTGCCCATCCTGCTTTACAGCATTCCCGGGCGTTGCGGCGTGGAAATCGGCGTCGAAACCGTCCGCCGTCTGGCGCGCGAATGCAAGAACATCATCGGCATCAAGGAAGCCGGCGGCAGTTGCGACCGCGTGTCGCAGTTGCGTGCGGCGCTCGGTCCAAAATTTGTCATCATGAGCGGCGACGATTCGCTCACCCTGCCGTTCCTGGCGGTGGGCGCCGACGGCGTCATCAGCGTGGCGTCCAACGTCATTCCGCGCCAGGTCGCACAAATGGTGGCCGCGTTCCGACGCGGCCAGATCCGGAAGGCAACGCGACTGCACGCAAAGTTTTATCCGTTGTTCAAGGATTTGTTCATCGAAACCAATCCGGTTCCCGTCAAGGCTGCGCTGGGGATGCTGGGCTTGATTACTGAGGAATATCGTCTGCCGCTGGTGCCGATGAGCACCGTGAACCGTGCAAAATTGCGCGCGACCCTGAAAAGATGCGGCGTTTTAAGATAGGAGATAGCAGATGGGAGATGGGAGTCAGGAAAAGAACGAATATCGGAACGGATTCCCCATCTGCCATCTGCAAACTTCCAACTGCTATGACTAGAATCATCATTACCGGGGCCAAGGGCCGGATGGGCCAGACGCTCGTGGCGTGCGCGAAGAACTTTCGTGACGTGCAAATCGGCGCACAAATTGACATGGGGGACGATCTTCCCGCCGCCGCCGCGCAAGGCGATGTGGTGGTGGATTTCAGTTCGCACACGGCGACCGCGGACATCGCGGGGGTGTGCGCGCGTCACAAGAAAGCGCTGGTGATCGGCACCACGGGGCATACGAACGCCGAGCGGAACGACATTCTGAAGTTCAAAACCAAAATCCCGATGGTTTGGACGGCCAATTTTTCAACCGGCGTCAACACGCTCTTCTGGCTGACGCGCAAGGCGGCGGAGATTTTGGGGCCGGATTTTGACCTGGAAATCACCGAAATGCATCACCGGATGAAAATGGATGCGCCGAGTGGCACGGCCAAAATGCTGGCGCAAATCCTGGCCGAGGTGCGCAAGCAGCACCTGGACAAGGTGGCGCGGCACGGCCGTTTGGGCATCGGCGAGCGCGCGCCGGGGGAGATTGGCATTCATTCCCTGCGGGGCGGCGACGTGGTGGGCGATCACACGGTGATTTTTGCCGCCAACGGCGAGCGCATCGAGCTGACGCACAAGGCTTCCAGCCGCGATACCTTCGCCAACGGCGCGTTGCGCGCGGCGATCTGGGTGGCCAAACAGAAGCCCGGCCTTTACGACATGCAGGACGTGCTCGGACTGAAGTGAAGTCAGAAGCCAGAAGTCAGAAGGCAGAAGCCGGCGTGTTCGCCTTTATTGCCCTCGGTTCCAATCTCGGGGACTCGCGCAAAATCATCCTCGAGGCGATGGCGCGGTTGCAAAGCTTTTCCGACCGGCCAATTTTAAAATCTTCACTCTGGCAGACGTCGCCGGTGAATTGTCCGCCGGGTTCGCCCCCGTTCGTCAACGCGGTGGTGGGTCTGGCGCCGCGGGAAAAGGAAACGCCGGAAGCGTTGTTGGGAAAATTACGGTCGCTCGAAAAGGAATTCGGTCACCGGCCCAGAAAAGTCCCGAACGAGCCACGCCCGCTGGATTTGGATTTGATTGCATTCGGAAGGGAAACGCGCGACACCCCGGAACTGGTTTTGCCGCATCCGCGGGCGCATCAGCGGCGGTTTGTGCTTCAGCCGCTGAGCGAAATCGCGCCGGAGCTGGTTTTGTCCGGACAGGGCAAAACGGTTGCGCAGTTGCTCGCGGAGTTTTCCTGCGATGAGGTTCTTAAACAGATTTAAAAACGGATGAATACGAATTTTCCCAAGCCCGTTAGGGCTGGCATCTTTGTAGAATATCGGAGTTAAATAATCCCAAGCTCCGTAGGAGCGAAATCATCGGAATATGCCGCTCCTGACGGAGCTGAATTCGGTTTAGGACGAGATTCTACAAAGATGCCGCACCTAACGGCGCGGGGGCCGGGCCACAGGCTCGACGCGACCAGTCACGTTTTCCCAAAAATGCGCTGGTATTCGAGCCCGACGTAACGATCGGTCATGCCGGCGAGATAATCGCACACGGCGCGGTGCAGGCCGGTCTTGGGCACGCGCCGGCGCGCGCCGCTGCCGATGTCCTTCGGATGGGACAGGTAATGGCGGAAAAGCTGTTCGAGCATTTTCAAGGAGCGCCGATTCAACCAGCGGAGCGACGTGTGATAATACAGGTTTCGATAAAGATAATCGCGCAGTTCCAGATTTAGCAGGCGACGTTCCGGGCTGTGTTGCACGAGGGCTTTGGGAAAGAGCCGGACTTCATCGGCGGTCCGCACGCCGGCGTCGGCGATGAGCGGTTCGCTGGTGTCGACGACGTCGTGGATTTGCAGATCAATGATGGTGCGGATGATGAAGTAGCGGCGGCATTCGTCAGACAGGTTGCCATGTTCCTTTTTCACCAGCCGTGCGGCCTGGGCCCAGAGGCGGACGTCGCGGCGCAGGTTGTCCTCGGACAATAATCCGGAATCCAGTCCGTCGTCGAGGTCGTGGCTGTAGTAGGTGATTTCGTCGGCGAGATTGGCGAGTTGCGCTTCGAGCGAGGAATTTTTGGCATCGAATCCTTTTCGCCGGCCAGGGTGATCGTAGGCGGTGTAGTGTTTCACCAGACCTTCGCGGACTTCCCAGGTGAGATTCAGGCCGGGGAAATCCGGGTATTTCTGCTCCAATTCCTCGACGATGCGCAGGCTCTGGCGGTTGTGCTCGAAGCCGCCGTGTTTTCGCATCAGACGATTCAAAACCGTCTCGCCCTTGTGGCCAAACGGCGAATGCCCGAGGTCATGGGCCAGCGCGATGCTTTCGGCCAGGTCCTCGTTTAATTTGAGCGCGCTGGCAATGTTGCGCGAGACGGCGGCGACCTCGATGGTGTGGGTGAGCCGGGTGCGGAGGTGATCGCCGGTGCCGTTGAGGAAAACCTGGGTTTTATATTCCAGCCGGCGGAAGGCGCGTGAATGGATGACGCGGTCGCGGTCGCGCTGATAGTGGGTGCGCCATTGGGGAGGCGGCTCGGCGTAGTCACGCCCGCGGGTGTCGCCGCTGAACTGGGCGTAAGGCGCAAGGGTTTGCCGTTCGATTTGTTCCAGTTCCTGGCGCGTGCGGGGCATGGTTCAATTGCGGAACGCAGAGTGCGGAATTCGGAATCGAAATCAGGTGGCCAGCAAATTTCGGACGGAAATGCCGCGCAACTCAAACAGCCGGTGAATTACGTCTTCGATCAGGTTGTTCGGGCAGGACGCGCCGGCGGTGATGCCCACGGTGATTTTGCCGGAGGGCAGCCAGTCGCGGGTTTCCGTTTCCTTTTTCGCGTGCTGGTCGTAATGGCGGATGAGCTGGTCCGATTCCATCTTGGCGGCATTTTTGATGAAATAAGTCGGCAGTTTGGCCTCGCCCATTTCGGCGAGGTGCGACGTGTTGGAGGAATTGTAACCGCCGATGACCAGGAGCAAATCCATCGGCTCGCGCAGCAGTTTTTGGAGCGCATCCTGGCGGTCCTGGGTCGCGCCGCAAATCGTGTCGAAGAAGCGGAAATGTTCGGTGACATTTTCGGCGCCGTATTTTTTCTCCATGGCGGCCTTGAAGCGGCGCTGCACCTCCTCGGTTTCGCCGCGCAACATGGTGGTCTGGTTCGCCACGCCGACCGCCTGCAAATGCAACTCCGGATCGAAGCCCTGGGAATACGAGCCTTTGAATTTTTCCAGAAATTCCTGCTTGTCACCGCCCTGGAGGATGTAATGGCAGACGTAATCCGTTTCGGCCAGGTTGAAGACGACGAGATAATGTCCACTGCCATAGGCGCGGGCCTGGGAGCTGGTGGCCTTGGTCTCCTCGTGCCATGCCTTGCCGTGAATGATGCTGGTGACGCTTTCCTTGGAGTATTGCCGGACGCGCTTCCAGACGCTCATCACGTCGCCGCAGGTGGTGTCCACAAGCACGCAGCCCTTTTCTTCGAGCCGTTTGCGCGTGCCGACCTCGGTGCCAAACGCGGGAATCATCACGACATCGCCGGCATTCAGGCGCGTCATTTCCTCCTCGGTCGGCTTGGGTGAGATGATCTGGATGCCCATGTTGCGGATCTGATCGTTGACCTCGGGGTTGTGGATGATTTCGCCGAGCAGATAAATGGGCTTGTCCGGGGGGAAATATTTCCGCGCGGCATAGGCGAGGTCGATCGCGCGCTCGACGCCGTAGCAGAAGCCGAATTCCTTCGCGAGTTTGACGGTGAGGCTGTCGGCGGACAGCACGCAGCCATTGGCGCGGACGCGTTCGACGAGTTCGCTGCGGTAGTGGGAGAGCACCTGGGCCTGTACGGCCTCGAGAATATCGGGCCGGCGGAGGTTGACTTTCTTCTGCGTGGCGGGCGCTTCGGTTGACATAACACGGGGAGTGTAACACGCGGATGGGCATCGTCTAGTGCGAAAGCCACAGGCGAAATGGATGGATGGCTTGCTGGATGAATGGATTGTTGAAGCAAATCCCGACTGCGCCCATCCAATAATCCACCAATTCATCAATCCATTGATCCGGTGCTTCAATACTTTTTTGCCTCAAGCGAATCTCATTGCGAACCCAGGTGAATGCAGGGATACTTCAGTCTGCAAGTCGGAGCGTAGCTCAGCTTGGTAGAGCACCAGCTTTGGGAGCTGGCTGTCGCAGGTTCAAATCCTGTCGCTCCGACCATTTCCCCCCTTTTGCCCCGTTGTGACTTGTAGTGACAAACAGCGACTTCAGCCCCATGTCTAAATGTGAATTTTCACTTTTGTCTGTCAGTGAGGGAGTGACAACAAATGACCCATTTTGACCCGCTGCGACCGAATTTTGTGTGTCTAGTTGTGTGTCATCTTTTGACGGACCCGGCGAGCGGTGGAAATTCAGTTTCGCAATCGCTTCTTTCAATGGCAACATGCGCGCGTCGGTGTAAGTCTTGGCGGTCTGTTTCGGGTCACGGTGTCGCATCAGCGCCATGCGCACGCGCTCGCTGGGCGTTCCAGGCGCTAGTTGAGTGCAATAGGTGACCCGGAAACTGTGAAAGTCCAAACGTCCGTCGCCGTGGTCTTCCCAATCAATTCCTGCCGCCTTTAGATCGGCATAAAACTGTTTGTAGCCGGGGAACTTTCCTTTGAAAATCAACTGCTCCGGTTTGCTGGATGCTGGTTTGATTTGCTTCAATGCTGCTACGAGGTCGGGATGCAGGGGCAGGGCATCCTCGTAGTGATTTTTGGAAATGGCTGCCGGCACAGTGATTTTGGGAGCCGTGCCGTCCAGTTCAACGTCCGCCCAGCGCAGTTGCTTGATTTCGCCTCTGCGAATGCCCGTTAGCGCCGCCACCAGATATACCGGCACTCGCCGGCCAGCGACCGCTAACAGCCGTTGAATTTCCTCCGGCGTGTATGCGCGACGCGCTCGCTTCTGGCGACCTTGAACACGCAACAATTCAGTTTTTTCGAGAGGGTTCTGAGTGACCGGGTTCACTTTTCTGTGCCAGTCCATGAGTTAGTCCTGGGACCTGGTTGAGTTTATGTTTTTGTTTGTTCCTTGTCCATCCCCTGCGCAGGGAGGGCGAAGCCCGACCGGAGCTGGGGATGGACAACTTCGCGCCGCAAAAACCGCCGGGC
>JBEKKN010000113.1:0-6271 GCA_050010675.1 Verrucomicrobiota bacterium
TACCGGTGGGAGCAAAGGTGATTTGCTCGTTGGGAGTGTAAGGCATCCCCGTATTGGGCACGGCCAGGTAACGGATTTTCAAAGCCCCATCGGACCACAAAGGCACGTTCGGCTGATAGGGAATCAGTCCGCCAGCCGGACTCATGTTCGGTGTATTGGTGAAAACACCGGTTTCCGAAAGCAGTGGCGGCAGCGAACCGTTGTAAGTGGGCGGCATGTTGAAGAAGGCCGGGACGGCTCCAACGGTCGTCAAGCCGTAGGGCTGACCGGTGCTGGTGGCGACGGTGATGTTGACCGGCGCGGAAGTGCTGATCAGACCGCTGCCGTCGGCGGCTACAGCGGTCAGAGCGTACGAACCTGCACCAAGACCCGTCGTGGTCAGGGCGTAAGGAACGTTGCTGACGCTGCCAAGCAGGGTGCTATTGGCGTAGAAATTCACCTGGCTGACCGGATTATACGGCGCATCGGCGTCGGCGCTGATCGTTACACTGGCGCTGGCAGTATAGGTGGAGCCGTTCGTTGGATTGGTCAACAAGACCGTTGGCGGCGGGTTGGTATAGGGATAAAGCTGCGTTTGCGGGATGATGGCCTGTGGTGTGGAGGGGCTGCTCCAGGCAAGCATGGCTTCGGCGCCACCGTTGCCCTGGAAGTAATCCATCCGGATGTTGTAAAGCTGCTGTGCATTGAGTTCGATGGAAGCCGGGTAGGTCGTGGGCGATTCCGTAACCCATTCATCAACGAGGAGTTGGCCGTTCACCCACAGGCGCACCCCGTCGTCGGCTGTGGGATAGAACGTATAGGTTTCATCGTATTGGGGCTGCACGGAGCCGGTCCAGCGTGCCGTGAAGTAGGTCTGGCCGATGCTTGGATCCGGCCCGATGGTGTTCCAATTGAAGTTCACTGTCGCATCGGTGCGCACGAGGGTTGGTGGAGTATTGAACGTTACATTGGTGAAGGCCACGCTGGTTGTGTTTGTCCAATATTCGCCCAACAGTCCGATTCCGTTGCCAACGGCGGAACTGTTCAAAAAACTCGCCATGGCCACGCCGCTGTTGACCGCATCGGCCTGCGCGGCCACGACCTCGAGCGACACACTGTTCGTCAACAGCAAAGGGCCGGTGTAGAGTGTCGAATTGGTTGTGGGGGTGTTGGTGCCGTTAAGCGTGTAATAGAGACTGACGCCCGGTGCGGCATCGGACAGGGTCACGATCACCGAATTGGTGAAGACGCCGCCGTTGGGTGAGATGGTGGGCGTAGGCAGGAAAATTCCATTGCCAAAAACCGACAGGGCATATTCCGCTCCCACATAAACCTTGCCGTTGACCACGGTGGGGACAGTGAATTTGACGGCTGCACCGGGATTATCCCGGGAAAGGTTCTGACTGCTGTTGTAAAGTTCCTGGGCGAGGTTGGTGGCGTTGTAAGCATGCAAAACAGCCGGCCCTCCGCTGGCATAAGCATCAGCCTGAATGACCCAGGCAATCCCATTATTCAGGCCATTGGCGGAAATAACCGGGGTGGAACCGTGATATCCGAAGGACGTGCTGGATTGGGACACGGGCGTGGTCGTCAGGACGGCGTTGGTAATGGCGAACGCTTTCATCACATCGCCGTCGCCCTGATAGTAAATCTGATGGTTGAAGTAGGCGGGCGACTCAAACGCACCGCCAATCGCCCCCGGTATTTCTTGCACGATCTGATTGTCGTTGGTGGAGTTGTAATGACCCATGCTGTCACGATCCACCAGATAAATTTTTCCTTCCTTGCCCGCGCCAACGATCAAATGCGGATGGGCTGTGCTGCCCGCTTCATCCGGCAGCAACAACGGCCCGCCTGAACCGAGGTCCTCGTCGGCAGCCTGCAAACTGGCCTGGTTGTAAGGAGTAAAATAATCGGCCACCTGAAGCCCGTTGGTGATTGATAGCTTCATGAAGCTGTCGGAATAGTCAACGCCGTTGGTGTTTGCACTAAAGGAACCGTTCGCGGTTTCAAAATACAGATTGGTGTTGGCATCGACCGACAATCCGTTTCCCCCCATCCAGAGTGCGCCTTCTGCTGCGTTGGCGCCAAAATCTGCGATGGTGGCATTGGGAGTGGTGTTGAAGATGTAGTTGGTCTGTAGTTGAAGATTCGTGGTGTCATAACCCAAAATCCAGCCATGATACGGGTCCGTATCCGCATAACTGCCGTAGGCAACGAACAACTTGCCGCCTGCCAGGGTCATCGCGGGCCGTTGAAGCTGTTGCTCCGGATTAAATGTCACCACGCCATTTGAGCTGTCCACCCCTCTTCCCGGAACCGATGCGGCCACCAACACTGGACTGTAGGGTCTTTCATTGCCGGTCGTGATGTCCAGCGCATGAATGCGGTGATAGTAAATATTTGAGCCCTCATGCGTAAACACATCAACGTAAAGCGTGCCGGAAACCGGGTCAATGACCGGTGTGCCAGTGATGCCCATTTCCGGTACCAGATCATGATAGGCTCCGTAACGATTCCCAAAATCGTTATTCGGTGTAACGGCGGAAATTCCCAGGTTCGTGAACCACAGTAATCCACCCGTCGGACCGGCCGCACTGTCGGCGTCAAAAGCGTAAACACTGTCATGCTCGGTCGCCACAAACACGACGTTATGTGTGCCCTGTCCCGGAATCGCCAGACCCGAAACATACAGCGGTTCGGCGTAAACATGTCCATCCACCGTATAGGTCATCAAACGCCCAAAGGTGCTGGTGTTGACATTTCCCGGCGTCAGCAGGAATTCATTTGTGTTCGCACCCTGGCGGGTGTTGTCGTAGTGATAGGTCAGTACATTTAACACAACGCCATTCGGCAGTGGCTGAACGGTCAATGAGGCGGTTGCGCTGAGGTTGGTGCCAAATGCGTTGGTGGCGAGTACCGCATAGGTTCCCGACGCATTGGTCTGGAGATTGGCCAGACTCAAGGAGGTCGCTATCTGGCCCGGAAGATTGGTGCCGTCATGCTGCCATTGCAGTGCCATTGGCGGAGAGCCAGCCACCCCGGCCGTGAACGTGACCAGGCCGTTGACATAGTTCGTTGTCGAAACCGGTGTCGGCTGCTCCGTAAAGATTGGCTTGGAGGCCGGATTGACTGTAAGAACCAGCATCGGGCTGTTGGTCGAAGCCGAGTTATTGGAAACCACGACGTCGTAATTGCCCGAAGCAGAGACAGTGGTGTTCGTCAGCACAAGCGTGCTGTTGGTTGCCCCGGCGATGTTCACCAAATTTGTGCGCCATTGATAAGAAAAGGGTGGAGTGCCGGTGACCACCACATTGAACGTCACTGTTGTTCCGGCATAAACCGTGTTGGAAGGCGAGGCCGTCGGCCGGGCTACAGTAATTCCGCTGGCCAAAAACAAACCCAAGTCGAAAACCGCGTCAAAGCCATGACTGCTGCCAAAGGTGATCGCCCCGCCAGCCGGAGGAAAAAGCCCGATCTCGCCTCCGGCGTACGGATTGCCACTGGCGACACCCATCGCTTCCCAGCCGCCGGTCGAACTGGCCTTGCCGAATGAGTAGGCGTATGTCGAGCTTGACGCCAGCGGAATGGACAAGCCGCTCCATTGCAGCCAGTCGCCGTCGTTGAAGGTGATATTGGCCGATGTATAGTTCGTGAGCAAAGTGACATTGCCGCCGGACACGGAATAAATGTGAAGGTAATACGGTTGGGCTGTGCTGATGCCGTTGTAGGAATTCAACCCGGCGGTCATAAATGACACAGACGTCAGTATGTATCCCGGGTTGCTTCCCGTCGTGAAAGTCTGGCCCGGTTCACCGGCGTTATGGCCGGTCTGGTTGTCGGTGTAGTAATTCAAACCATCGGGAAATGTCGTGTTCCCGTTGGTGCTGAACTGGGAAATGTCGCTTGCGCCCGGGGTCGGGGCAGTGGCACCCAGGTCCGTAAGAGTTTGCGCGTGTGCAGTCCATGCCAATGTTAGGACAACTGCAGTTGCGGCCAGGGTTTTCATGAGCTTTGCCATCTGGCCGGTTTCAACAACTTCCATTGAGCGCATATACAACCCGGCCTGAAAGTTCCAGCTTCGACCAGAACTTCCTTGCTGAGTATGACTAATCTAGCAAATTCGGCAGCCAAATCAATGGCAAACTTAAGAAACTGTAATTTTCAATTTTAAAAACACTTTTTCGGAGCAGACAACTGTGATAATGTTTCATCATGAAACCAGATTTCCGGTTCAGCCGGCGGGCCGCATTGTTTTACGGTTTGGTTCTTTTTGGGGCGGTTCTGTTGCAATGCCATGCAGGCGACGGTTATCAAATTTTTGTTTCCAATGAAAAATCGGGCGATCTGACGATCATCAACGGGGCCGATTTCAAAGTGACGGCGACCCTTCCCGTGGGCAAGCGGCCGCGCGGCATTCACGCCAGCCCCGACGGGAAAACCGTTTATGTTGCGTTGAGCGGCACCCCCATCGAACCACCGCCGAAACTTGACGCCAATGGCAATCCGATTTTTGAAAAAGGCCACGATGATGATGACGACGATGCCAAGGCCGACAAGACGGCCGACGGCCTGGGCATCGTGGATGTCGCGCAACGGAAATTTCTGCGCAAAATTCCCGTTGGTTCCGATCCCGAACAGTTCTGCTTAAGCCCGGATGGCAAGCGCATTTACATGTCCAACGAGGACGTCGGCGTGGCCACCGTGCTGGACGCGATGACTGGAAAAATCGTGGCCTTCATCCCGGTCAGCCGCGAACCGGAAGGGGCGGGCGTCAGTCCCGACGGAAAATTTTTCTACATCACCTGCGAGACCGCCGGTGACGTGTTTGCCATTGACGCAAACAGCTTCAAAATCATCGGGCACATCGTGGTCCACCCGCGCCCCCGCAGCGTGGCGTTTCTGCCGGACGGTTCGCGAGCCTTCATCCCGTCGGAATCGGCGGGCGAATTGAATGTGATTGATACCGCCAGCCAAACGCTGCTGAAAGTGATCACGCTGCCACCGCATTCTCGTCCGCAGTGCGTCATCGTTTCGCCGGGCGGAAAGAAGGTTTATGTCAGCACCGGCCGCGCCGGCACCGTGTGCGTGGTTGATGCGCATACTTATGAAGTGCTGAACACGATCCCGGTCGGCAAACGTCCGTGGGGCATCACATTTTCGCCGGACGGAAAATATCTCTTCTCCGCCAATGGCCCGTCGGATGATGTCTCGGTGGTGGATCTGGCGACGGAAAAGGAAATTGCCCGCGTCAAATCGCCCGGCAGTCCGTGGGGCGTGGTGGCGGTGCCGGACGCAAAATAAAACCGGATGCGACAAAGATGCATTCCACGGCGTTCATGTTTCGTAAGTTTTCAAAATGCGAGCGGCCGGGTTTTACGTTGATCGAACTGCTGGTTGTCATCGCAATCATCGCCATTCTTGCGGCCATGCTGCTGCCGGCTTTGGCACGCGCAAAACAGAAAGGGCAGCAGGCTGCGTGTGTGAGCAATTCGCGGCAGCAAGCGCTCGCGTTATTCATTTATGCCGATGACAACGGCGACATTTTGCCACCGACGGCATACAATGATGAGAATGGCAATGAAGTGGACTGGCCAACTTTGCTTGATCCTTATCTGAAAAATCCAAAAATCCATTTTTGCCCGAACGATCTGGTTTCCACAAATAATTCCTATGGTCTGAACGAACTCGGGTTTGTGGACCTCACCGATCCGGGGGTGACAACGCCGAATTGCCTGGCAGGCTTTCACACGCCCACCATTACCGTGATGCTGGGCGACCTCGGCACCGAAGACGACCTCACGACCCTGCGACCTGACACCTTGAAAATGATCGCCCCCGGCTCTGATATCAATGACGACGCGGATGCCCGGCCGATTGCGCGTCACAGTCTAAGATGTGATCTCGGTTTCATGGACGGCCACGCGGAGCCGATGCGTCTTGATCAATTTTACATCAATCAAAATCCTGCAAACAAATGGTTCACGCCGTGAACAAACGCGAGGCTTTCACCCGCCGATGATGAAAATTTCCTGGGCCGTGATGCTTTTGGTGAAGCCCGGCTTGAACGCCTTCGCGCGCAGAATCGTCAGGCCGTTCAATTGAATCGGATTTTCAAACGGCAGGTCTGACGTTGTCGGCACGGTCCCGTCCAGCGTGTAGCGGATGGTTGCACCCGGCTCGCTTTTCAAGGTCACGGCAACCGGTTTTTCGAAATTCCCTCCGCGCGGCGAAATTTCCGGCGGCGGCAGCACCCGTGGGCCGGGCAGGCTTTCAATCCACTGCCGCAACA
>JBEKKN010000114.1:0-6176 GCA_050010675.1 Verrucomicrobiota bacterium
ATAATTTGAGAACGCGACCATGCCTTGAACCGAATTCAAAACATCCGCGAGTTCCCAGTGTTGCGTGTCGGTCATTTCAAATTCGTAAGCCTTCGAGTCGCCGCGCGTGGAATGGACGTAAGGCGGGTCGCAGTAAAACAGCGTGCCCGGTGAATCGTAAAGGCGGATGATGTCCGCTGCCGGACGATTTTCGATTTGCACGCGAAGCAACCGCTCGGCCACCGCCGGCAAATCCTCCACCGCGCCCAGCCACCGGCTGACAACGCCGCTCATGCCGGCGCGACTGGTGTTTTTGCAATTCGCCCAGCGGCCAACCGTGGCTGTCTGCGCCAGACCCGTGCGCACCTGCCGGGCGCGGACATAAAACCGCCGGGCGCGTTCCAGCGCCGACAAGTCGGGGCTGACTTCGCAGGCCAGCGCAAATTCCTCGCGCGCGAACGGGGTCAGACCGATGGCCTCAATCAACTGTTCCTTTTCTTCACGGAGAACACGGAAGAAATTCACCACCTCACCGTCAAGGTCGTTGAACGTTTCCACCGGTGACGGGTCGCGATTGAGCAGCACCGCGCCGGAACCGGCGAATGGCTCGCAATAATGATGACAGGCAGGCAGCAGCGGCAGCAGCCAGTCGAGGTGCGAGAATTTCCCGCCATACCAGCCGAATGGGATAAGCTTCTTTTTCTCCAACAGCCGCGCGATTGGCGGGGGAGCGGTTCGCCCATGCCCGGAAGAATTACCATTGACGCGATACGGCGTCGTGTCTTCATGCAAAACGGCAACGCTGTTTTGTTGGCGTTTGGCTTTGCTGATTCGTCTGGCTTTCTTGGGCATTTGTTCTGCGCTCGCGGGATAATTCAAGTCCATCGCTGGCATGGAGGGATAATGGCGCACTGGCTTCATTCGGGCAATGCGATTTCTCGTCGCCGAACAAAGAGGGCCGGGGTGGAAAGGGAGAATTATTTTGTTGGACATTTTCCCGGCGCAGGTGCTTGCGCACGGCCAGACTTGGCAGTCGGCCACCGACCGCACCTTCGCCGGGCTGATTGATTAAATCCCGTTGGAATTTTCAGCGTATTTGAATTGGTTTCGCGTGGTTCGCGTGGTTCGCGGTTCACCTCATCCGGCCTGCCATTCCATTCGTGCGAATCCGTGTCAGGTCTTCACGCCTTGGCGTCTTGGTGGTTCAATTTCTATGGGGTGTTCACCCCATTGTCTGCCGTGCCCAAAAGTGGGAATCTGTTCATGGTAAGATTATGAATACACCCGAAGTGTTTACCGATTATCCGGCGCTGGAAGCCCAACTCGTTCAACGATGATGGAGACTCCAGAAAAACCGAACGTCCGCTCAAACATTTGAATACCACCGACACCATAATTCCAAAGGATCATGAGGCAATTGTTGCCACTGGTCTGACCAAATGGTTTGGTGAAGGCGAAACCAAGAAGATTGCCGTAAATAGTGTCACGCTGGTTGCTCATTTTGGCGAGATGCTGTTCATCGTCGGTCCCTCCGGCAGCGGCAAGACCACCATGTTGAGCATGATTTCCGGCATCCTGCGACCGAACGCCGGCAACGTCAAAGTCAAAGGAGCAGATATCTGGACGCTGAACAATGACCAGTTGGCGGATTTCCGTCTGAATACCATTGGTTTCGTCTTTCAGGATTACCATCTGTTTCCACGGTTGACCACCGCCGAGAACGTCGCGATCCCGCTGATCCTAAAACAACACAACTGGAATGAATCCATCACCGAAGCTGCCCAATACCTGGAGATCGTCGGACTGAAAGACCGGGGCGAAATACTGCCGGTGAAGCTTTCGGGTGGTGAGCAGCAGCGCGTGGCGATTGCGCGGGCGATCATCAGCCAGCCGGAGATTCTGATTCTCGACGAACCGACGGCCTCTCTGGATGGGGACACCGGGAGAATGATCATCGCCTTCGTCAAAGAGAAAATTTTGAACGAAAAGCGCTGCATTATGATCGTCACCCATGATGCGCGCATCAACGAATATGCGGATCGTATCCTCCACATGGAAGATGGACATCTCACCGCCGAAGACAAGGGAACTGAATGAATACAGACGAACCTAATCCGGCAGCAGCCACGCCCAAACCCGATCCTAAAGCCATCGAACTTACACACGACACAAAAGCGGCTGACCCTAAACTGGAACCAGCCGCCGCCAAATCGGAAGTCAAAGCAGATGAATCTAAACCTGAAGTAAAGCCTGCGCCCAATCCCGAAGCCAAAGTTGAACCTAAAACCGAAGTTAAGCCTGAACCCAAAGCCGGAAGCAAACCCAAAGCCGAAGCTGAAACTAAACCTGAAGCTAAAGCCGACGTGACCAAGTCCACAGCCAAAGTCGCCGCGACCAAGATGACAGTCGGCAACAAGATCATCTTTACCATCGCCTTCATCGGTATCCTGGCCGGATTCGTCGCCGCCTATATCTTTGGCATGGAACGGAAGGCGCAGCCGCCCGTGTTTAAACCGGTCAGCAACCCCTTCGAGACGGCCATCTATGCCAATGGCATGATCGAGAGCGAACAGCCGAACGGTGCCAACATCAATATTTTTCCGGAGGTTTCAGGCCCGATCACCCAGGTGCTGGTGCATGAGGGCCAACAGGTGACAGCCGGCACACTGCTGTTCACCATTGAGGATTCAGTGCAGAAAGCAAACACGGAACTGGCTGAAGCCAACCTGAAAGCGGCACGCGACCAATACGACAAACGCCGTGCCGCCTACGACATTGACTCAAAATCAATCAGCAAGGACGTGCTGGATACAGCGGAAGATGCCGTCATTCAGGCGGCCGCCGCACTGAAGGCAGCAAACGCACTACTGCAATATTATTCGGTCAAAGCGCAGGTTGATGGGGTCGTGCTGGCCGTTAACGCGGCAGTGGGTGGCTATGTGTCATCGCAGGGCAACTATGACACCTACACCGAGCTGTTCGACCCGCTCGTGGTCATGAGCGGGCCGCAAGATTACATGGACGTGCGCTGTTATGTGGATGAGATACTGGTCTCACGGCTGCCGTCAAAGTGGCACATTCAGGCACAGATGCAGATCACCGGAACGGATATGAAGGTGCCGTTGGAATTCGTCCGCGTGCAGCCTTATATCTCGCCCAAGATCGAACTGTCCAACGAAAAGCAAGAGCAAGTGGACCTGCGGGTGCTCCCGGTGATTTTCCGGTTCGAGAAAAAGGATTTCCCGGTTTATCCGGGACAGATGGTGGATGTCTTTATCGGACAAAAATAACCGACGCAAACTGCATGAACACCATACGAACATGAGATACAGCGGTATCCTGCGGATCGGCTTCAAGCTGCTCGTCAATGACCGGGGCAAATTCTTCGCCCTGTTGATCGGCATCACTTTCGCCGTGTTCCTGATGATGGAAATGACCGCCATGTTCGCGGGTATTCTCAATCGTGCCTATTCACCGGTCACTAATATCGGTGCAGCGATGTGGATCATGGACCCGGCGGTCAATACAGCCACCAGTCCAATTCCCATGCCCGATTATGTTTTAGACGCGGTGCGCAGCATGGACGGAGTCAGCTATGCGGTGCCGCTCTTTATGGGTGGCGCGCTGGTCAAGCTCGCCAATGGCGCCTATCAAGGGGTCAATGTGGTTGGTCTGGACGACAGCAGCTTGTTTGGCCGGCCCGAACTTGAGCAGGGCAACATTCAGGACATCTATGCCGACAACACATTCTTCGTGGTGGATGACGCCGAGTTCTCCAAGCTGGGCAACCCGAAGATCGGCACCACATTTGAACTCAACGATCACCGTGGCACGATTGTAGGCATCGCCCGTGTCGTCTCAAACGGACTGAATGGCGTGCCGACGCTTTACACCACCTACAACCGAGCGATCGAATACCTCCCCTCGACGCGTTTCACCATGTCCTATGTTTTGGTGCAGCCGAAGAGCGACGCGGCTGTGGCTGGCATTCAACAGCAAGTCACCAAGCTTGGCTATGTCGCCTTTACCAAGGATGAATTCAACAACCAGATCAGCCACTACTACATCTACCAGACTGGGATTGGCACGAACATCCTGTTGATGACTGTGATCGCCTTTATCGTTGGACTGTCTATCTCCGGCCAGACTTTTTATACCTTCATCCTCGAAAATCTGGAGAAATTTGGCGCGCTCAAGGCCATCGGCGCCAAGGGATGCGAACTGGTCTATATGATCCTATTCATGGCGTTCTTTACGGCTCTGATCGGCTACGGCCTGGGCATCGGCCTGGTGACATTGATGATTACGATTGCTAAATCCAGGCTGCCCAATTACGCGGCAACCATCACATTTGGAAACCTGGGGCTGGCTTTTGGCATGGTGCTCCTGATTGCCGGAATCTCAAGTTATATCGGGATACGCAAAGTCCTCAAGATCGAGCCTTTCGACATCTTCCGGGGATAGCAATGAGCCATTCAATGAAAACCATATTCTCACTGCTTAAAGCCGAAACCAGAATGGCAATCGTTTCACTGGCGTGTCTGGCTCTGTTCGACGGATGCAGCTTCGCGCCAAAATATGCGAAACCGTCCGTTCAAACGCCCGCCGCTTTCAAAGAAATGACGCCGGCGCAATCCAAAGAAACTGACGGATGGAAAACCGCCGAGCCAAAGGACGACGCCCTTCGTGGCAACTGGTGGGAAATGTTCCATGAACCGGAGTTGAATGCCTTCGAAAGCCAGGTGGTTGTCTCCAATCAAAGTGTTGCCGCAGCGCTCGCCAATTTCCTTGCCGTGCGGGCGGTGGTGAAACAAGCCCGGTCGCAGAATTTCCCAACCGTGACCGTCAGTCCTTCGGTCACGGAATCCCGGCAGTCATCACCATCAGGTTCGCCGTCCGCCGCTTCCACTAGCACCGAATACTCATTGCCGTTCGACGCATCTTGGGAGCCGGATTTCTGGGGCCGCATTCGCAACACGGTCAAGGCAAACTCGCTGGAAGCACAAGCCACGCTGGCCGATCTTGAAAACGTGCAGTTGACCGTTCGGGCGGAAGTGGCGGTGGATTATTTTGAGCTTCGCGTGCTGGATGCGCAGAAGCAGCTTTTGGATGCGACGGTGCTCGCGTATCAGGAGTCGCTCAAGCTGACCCAGGCCCAGTATGATGCGGGCATGGCGTCCGGTCAGGATGTCGCGCAAGCCGAAACGCAGCTCAACACCACGCTTGCTCAGGCCACCGACCTCGGCATTCAGCGCGCGCTGCTCGAACACGCCATCGCGACGCTCCTCGGCAAACCGGCTTCATCATTTTCAATTGAAATTAATCCATTCGTCGCAAAACCCGTCGCCATTCCCTTCGGCGTTCCGTCGGAACTCCTCGAACGCCGTCCCGACATCGCCGCCGCCGAACGCCGCGTCGCGGAGGCGAACGCGCAAATCGGCGTGGCGCGCGCGGCTTATTTTCCGACGATTACTTTGAGCGGAGCGGCGGGATACCAGAACACATCCGTGCAAAATCTTTTTTCCGGGCCGGGTCTGGTCTGGTCCGTCGGCGCAACGCTGGCGCAAACACTTTTTGACGGCGGATTACGCAAAGCTGTCACCGAGCAGTCCCAGGCGATCTACCAGGGTAACGTCGCAAACTACCGTCAGACCGTGCTTACCGCCTTTCAGGAAGTCGAAGACAATCTGTCAACATTGCGAATTCTGTCTCTGGAACTTCAACAGCAGATTGCCGCCGTCGCCTCGTCGCAGCACTACCTGACGCTCGCCAACACCCGCTACCAATCCGGCCTGGACATTTACCTCGATGTGATTGCCGCGCAAACCGCTCTGTTGAACAATCAGCGGACGGCACTGAACCTCCAGATGCAACAACTGACGGCAA
Organism: Verrucomicrobiota bacterium; assembly: GCA_050010675.1. Taxonomy (GTDB): domain Bacteria; phylum Verrucomicrobiota; class Verrucomicrobiia; order Limisphaerales; family UBA11358; genus UBA11358. The sequence goes on from JBEKKN010000114.1 coordinate 5,866, forward strand.
GCGTCCAGTTGATCAAAGCGCTGGGTGGTGGCTGGGACATTTCGCATGAAACGACAGCGGCCATTCATTGAGGGCCACGTTGGCCGTGTGGCTAAAGGTATTGCCACCGTCAAGCCCAGCAGCCATTGGCGATCTCATTTTCCATAACTACTACGTCTCGGATGGCGACACCGCTTTCGCGAAAAATCCCTCGTGCGCGAAATCCTAAAAGCAAAACTCCCGGAGCCGGGCGGCGGGTGCAATGTGGAGCGCAGCCGGATGAGGCGAGCAATACATTGACGCGACGACCGGCGACATATAATCGAATTTTG
>JBEKKN010000115.1:0-7982 GCA_050010675.1 Verrucomicrobiota bacterium
TGCCCGACGCCATCTTTTTCTTTGCTGTGCTCATGTTCTTCCTTTTTGGTTGAATTGTTTGTTAACCCTTCAATCAGACGACGAACGGGCGGCCGCGTTCAGGACAATTGTGAAAACTTTTTTGTGATTGGCAACGTCGGTACCCGGGACAACGGCGCCGCACAGTCCTGGCCCGTGGGACGCAGTCCCGCCAGATCACGGCTGCGGAACCGCCGTTTTTTCCTTCACTTCCGCCGTACCGCGCAGTGACGCGATTTTTGCCAGCAATTCCTTGTCATCCACTTTGAGGCGGGCGACGGATTCGGGGCTCGTCAGAATGGCGGCGGCGCGGTCGAGCAAGGATTGCCGGCGCGCCGCTTCGTCCGGTTTCGCCGGATCCAGCAGACTGGCGACCATGACGGAAAACTCCGCACCATATTCCTTACCCGACCAGTTTATCAGTGGATGATTGGCGATCGCAGCCTCCCATTGGGCGAGCATGGTTTCTGCCAGACTTCTCGCCCGCTCGCGGTTGCCGGTTTTGGCGAGCGCCTCGGCAAGGTTCATGTCGGCCATGTGTGAATGCATCTCCCGGTTATCCGTGAACCCCATTGCCGGTGGCGTGTCGCGAAAGCCCGTCACCGCCTGTTCCAGCACCGACACGGCTTCCGCTGTTTGGCCCTGGCGCAATAACGCGATCCCTTGAAACATTTGTGACACCGCGCGGCGCAGGAGCAATTCACTGTCATCCGGCCGCTGGCTCAAGCCCTCGTCAATGGCCGCGAGCGTGGCGCGGGCGACCCGTTCCAGTTCGGTCCAATTGTGCATTTCGACATACACCAGCCCTTCCTGATTCAACCAGCGGATGCGGGCCTGCAGGCGATCAAACGGCGCGTTGGGAAGCTGGTCATAGTGCGCCTGAAAACGGGATTCGGCCACCGCGAGTTGGGCGCGGGCATCGGCGTTGTCGCCCGCCATGGCGGCCAGTCGCGCGAGGTCAACGCTGTTTTGCAACGGTTTTTGCTCGTCCCAAGGCTGGATCGTCACTGTCTGAAGCAGGGCATCAAATTTCTTGATCGCCTGGCGGGCGGCTTCGATCTGGCCGTCACCCTCGAGGTAGTAACATTCCATCATGTGCGCCATGACGAAGTGGTGGCGCCAGTCGGCATTGGCCGGATCGAGCGTGGTGAGCGTGCGATAGCGTTCGCGCGCGATCAATTCGGCATCCCGCGAGCGCTGTTGTGAAAAGACCGAAACCCGGTAGCTGAGATTCATGGCTGCCTCGCCGGCATCGGCGAGCAAGCTCAGGTTGCCGGGGTCTTTCTTCAGCGCCTCGTCGTAAAAAGCTTCGGCCTCTTCGCTCACCTGCACGGCCTTGTCCGGTTCGCCGTTGGCCTGATAGGCAACGGCCAGCACACCCAAGGCGTTCGCATAGCCGCGAGCTATTTTCTTGTCATCGGGCCACTTCGCCATCCCGCGGCGATCATATTCCTGCAATTCCAGACCAATCGCGATTGCTTCCTGGGGTTTGTTAAAGCGCTGGGCGGCGTAAGAAGCGCGGTTCCATAACGCCCCGCCCAAACCCGTTCTTACCTTTAAACTTTCCGGGTGTTTTGCAAAGAGCTCACGCCAGCGACGGAGAATATCCTGCTGAAACGTGTCCAGTTCGGCCGAGGAATGTGAGGGGTCGGTTGAATACGCATACCACTCAAGATTCAGTGCTCCCGCCGCTGCCTCCGGAATCTCCGGATGCTGCGCCGCCAGACGTTGATACAAAACCAGTGCTTCACCCCCTTTTGCCGCAGCGGATTTCATGTCACCCGACGACGCGAGGATTTCAGCCAAGGCTTCAATCGCATCGGCTTGGGCCAGGTCCGTTGTCGCGTTGCGCAATTCCGGCGGCAGCGCGGCGTAATAACTCACCGTCTTCTCGTCCACCTGCCTCAGGAGCGACAAACGGCCGTAGTCCTTCAGTGACGGTTGCAGATCCTGGATCATGAAACCTACCAGTCCCTCAGCCTGACCGCGCGCGGCATCGGCTTGCTGCCGTTGTTTGCTTTCTTCAACTTGTGCCGCAACCGCCTGTGCTTGCGCCGCCACCGCTTCCTGTTTGGCGCGCGTGGCCCGCACCGATTGCCAGGTGGTGGCGATGATGCCCAGCAACAGGGCGCCGAAGACGACGGTTCCGGCGGCAAATGAGATTTTATTGCGGCGAATCGCCTTTTGGATCCGGTAAACGGTCGAAGGTGGACGCGCCACCACCGGCTCGTTGTTCAAATGGCGATTGAGGTCCGCCGCGAGGCCATTGGCCGTCTCGTAACGCCGCGTCCGGTCCTTCTCCAGGCACTTCATCACAATCCAGTCCAGATCCCCCTTGAGCTGGTGCATGAGCTTCGCCTTATCGGCGGAACGCCGTTTGGCTGTAGTCGTGAGATCATCGCCTTTCAACGTTGCAAAGCGCGTGCTCGGTCGCACCGGCTCCTTTTCGCGGATGGTTTTCCGCATGGCGTCAATGCCAAGCGACATCAGTTCTTTGCCATCAAATGGAGTGCTGCCCGCCAGCAGTTCGTACAGCAAAACGCCGAGCGAATAAATGTCCGAGCGTGTATCAATGTCCAAGCCGCTCATCTCCGCCTGTTCCGGACTCATGTACGCCGGCGTGCCGATGAACTGGCGCAACTGCGTGTAAACCGTCGCGTCCGTCAGTCGGCCCTCCGTTGCCTTCGCAATTCCGAAGTCGATGACTTTCGGCACCGGCACACCGTCGTGCAGCGTGACGAGAATGTTCGACGGCTTGATGTCCCGGTGGATGATGCCCTTTTGATGCGCGTGTTGAATCGCCTGGCAAATCTTGATGAACAGCTCCAGCCGTTCCTTGGTGGAGAGCTGCGCCTGGTCGCAGTAATCCGTGATGCGGATGCCGCGCACCAGTTCCATCACGAAGTAGGGCCGGCCGACCTCGGTGGTGCCGGCGTCCAGCACCTTGGCGATGTTCGGATGATCCATCATCGCCAACGCCTGTCGCTCGGCCTCGAACCGGGCGACGACGGCCTTGGTGTCCATGCCTAGCTTGATGACCTTGAGCGCCACGCGGCGACGCACCGGTTGGGTTTGCTCCGCGACATAGACCACGCCGCAACCGCCTTCGCCGAGACGTTCCATCAATTTGTACCGACCAAGAGTTTGACCGACGGCTTCATCCGGCGCGTCGGGCAGATCAAGTTTCATGGTCGCTTTGACACCGGGTGCGGTGCCGGGCAGCGATTCGCCAGGCGAATCGTGGGCGGCCAGCAAAGCTTCCAGGCGTTGGCGCAGGACGGGATCCCCGGTACAAGCCTGATCGAGGAAGGCCCGGCGTACGGTGCCCGGCGGCAACTCGACCGCCGCGCGAAACAATGCTTCTTCAGGTTTTTGAGACGATGGCATGTCGGATTGGGAATTGCTCATTCCATCCTACATGCGTATTCGCCAGGCTAAAAGTATGAATAAATCTTTGATATACTTTTCGCGGCCGATTTGCGCATGATGAGGATGAAGCTTATGAGCGCGAACGAATTTAAATTCTACTGTTCCCACTGCGATCAACCGTTGAAGTGCGACCCTTGCCACGCCGGGCGGCAGATTCAATGCCCGGCCTGCCAGCATCTCATCCGCATTCCCAATCCACCGCCGGGCACCGGTTTCACCCAAGTCCAGCCGGAATCCGGCCGCACCTGGGACACACATCCGCCCAAGGGCCAAAAGGCGTGACTGGCGGCCGGGGCACTGAACTCGATTTCCGACGTTGAGCAAGGATAACGAGGTAGGGACAGCGCGCTGCGCTGTTCCCCGACCGCATAGAGCGGTCGAAGGAATTGTGCAACGACGTGCGTTCGTCGGAATTCGTTCCGCGCCTTCTACGGCGCGGTGACGGCGCAGCGCGCCGTCCCTACCAACTTTGGTTTTTAGGTTGAAAATTCAACGCGGTGTTGGCCCGCGCATCTCGACGGTAAGCCAGGCGCGAGCGTAAGCCCACCACTGTTTGGCCGTGGGTACGGCAATACCCAGGGCCGCCGCCGCTTCCTCAAAATTCATGCCGACGAAATAGCGTAACTTCACCAACTCCGCTTTGCGCGGATCAATTACCGTAAACTTTTCCAGCGCCTCGTTGACCCCCAGCAGACTGTCATCATCCGAAGCCGGGGATGGAATTTCAATCACGTCCACATCCAGCGGCGCGACACCACTGCCGCGCTTGGCGGCCAGCCGGCGGCGTGCGCGGTCGATCAGGATGCGACGCATGGCCTCGGCCGCAACGCCGAAGAAGTGGGCGCGATTTTCGAAACGCGCCGCCTCATCCCCGGCCAGCCGCAACCACGCCTCATGCACCAGCGCGGTGGGCTGCAACGTTTGGGCGCGTGCTTCGCCGGCCATCTTCTGCGCGGCGAGCCGGCGCAGTTCGTCGTAAACCAGCGGCAGCAATTCTTCGGCGGCCTTGGGATCGCCCGCGAACGCGGCCTGAAGCAGTTGAGTGACGTCAGACATGTTTCAAGGAGATTACCGAACGGGGACGAAGGCATCCACCTTCGAATTCGACGGCGCGCTCACTCCGCAGCAACCGCAGGACATCCCGCGCGATGGAGTTTGCGAAAATATTCGGGCTGGAAATCCTGCCGCCGCCATGTGCGTGAGCAGGACTTTGTCTGTAACCGTATCGCAACAATCCCAAAGGGATTCTCAAACAACGGCATCCATCTAAGACCTAAAAAGTTTTTCCACCTTCGCCTTCACCGCTGCATCCATGTTAATCAACGGCGGCCAGCCGCGTTTGTGGCCTTCGCCGGGCAATTTCTTCGTCGCATCAATGCCCAGCTTGCTGCCGCTGGCCATTTCGGTGGTGGCGTGGTCGAGCACGTCGGCCGGACCCTTCGTGAAGATGCTGTCGCGCTGCGGGTCGGTGTTGGCGGTGAGATGGAACAGCACGTCGCTGGTGTTGTGCACGTCCACGTCGTCGTCCACCACCACGATGTATTTGGTGAACATCATCTGGCCCATGCCCCATAATCCATGCATGATTTTGTAGGCCTGCATCGGGTAGGTTTTCTTGATGCTGACAAAAACCAGGTTGTGAAACACCCCTTCCGCCGGCAAGGCAATGTCCACAATCTCCGGGAAGTTCATCTTGAAGACCGGCAGGAACAGTTTCACGCTTGCGCTGCCGATATAAAAATCCTCCATCGGCGGTTTGCCGACAATCGTCGCCGGATAGACCGCATCCTTGCGATGCGTGATGGCCGTTATATGAAACACCGGATACGGCTCGGGCAACGTGTAATAGCCGGTGTGATCGCCGAACGGGCCTTCCTCGCGCAACGGTTCCTTCGGATCCACGTAGCCTTCGATGACGAAATCAGAATTCGCCGGCACTTCGAGGTCGTTGGTCTCGCATTTGACCAGTTCCACGGATTTTTTGCGGAGATAACCGGCCAGCAGGAATTCATCGAGGCCATCCGGCAATGGCGCGGTGGCGGCGAAGGGAAACATCGGGTCGCCACCAATGAAAATGCTCACGGGCATGCGCGTGCCGGTTTCGTAATAACGGCGGCCGTGGCGCGCGCCGACCTTTTGGAGCTGCCAGTGCATGCCCGTGGTGCGGCCGTCGTAAATCTGGATGCGATACATGCCGACATTACGTTCACCGGTGTCGGGGTCCTTGGTGACCACGCAAGGAAGCGTAATGAAACGTCCGCCGTCCAACGGCCAGCATTTTTGAATCGGAAGATTCAAAAGCGTCGAAGGTCGGGGGTCGAGGGTCGAGGGATTGCGCCAGTCGGGCGCCTTGGGCCAGCTCTCGACTCTCGACTCTCGGCTCTCGACCAAGTGCACCACTTCCTTGCACGGGCCATCCTTCACCACCTTCGGTTTGGCATGGCGCAATTCGAGGGCCTGCCCGAGCAGTTTGATGGCTTCGCGGAAACTGGTCGGCGGCTTGGCCTTCATCAGCGAACCGAGTTCGGCGGCGACTTCATCCACGGAATTCGCGCCCATGCTCATGGCCATGCGTTTCCAGGAACCCATCGTGTTGATGGCCAGCGGGAACGGAGAGACCTCGCCATTGACGGTGGGTTTCTCGAACAGCAGCGCCTTGCCGGCAACCGGCTGGGCGATGCGCTTGAGTTCGCCGGCGCGGTCGAGTTGCCCGATAAAATCGCGGAAGGATTCAAAAGCCATACACGGGCGAGGCTAAACGGAAACGGTGCGGCTGGCAATGCGTTGAACGCAAAATTGAAATCCACCCGGGATAATTTCCTTGAATTCATTCGACCCGGTTTCACAATGCGTGCATCGATGAAACGATTCATCCGCTCCATTTCTCCAGTCCGCAGGCGTGCCGGCAACATCACCACCACGGTTGCCTCGATGCTTTGCGGTTGTGCGATGTTCCATCCCGGTTTGGCCGCCCGGGCCGATCAGACCATCACCCTCGATGGAACCGCCCGGGGCAGGTCCTTTGACGGGATCGGCGCGGTGAGCGGCGGCGGGGCCACCTCGGTGCTGTTGAAGGATTATCCGGAACCGCAGCGCAGCCAGGTTTTGGATTTGTTGTTCAAGCCGGATTTCGGCGCGGCCATGTTCGCCATCTTTGTCGAGGTGCCGGGCGACGGCAATTCGACACAGGGCTCCGAGTTGAGCCACATGCATTACCGGAACGATGAGAATTTCAGCCGGGGTTATGAATGGTGGTTGATGCAGGAGGCCAAACGGCGGAATCCGGCCATCACGCTGGACGGCGTCGCGTGGGGCTGCCCGCGATGGGTGGGCAACAATAATTTCTGGTCGCAAGACATGTGTGATTATTACGCCAAGTGGATCAAGGGTCTTAAAAGTGTTTACGGCCTGGATTTCGACGCCATCGGTTGCCGCAACGAAAAGGGCGTGAACGAGTATTTTGTGAAAAGATTGCGCCGCACGCTCGATAGCAATGGCCTGGAAAACGTCCGGATCCATGGCTTTGACAACTGGGGCAAAACCAAGTGGGATTGGTGCAAGGAACTCCAGACGGACGCGGAACTGCGCCAGGCCGTGGCCATCTTGAGCAATCACACGATTTCGGAAGTGCCGGTTACTCCCGAAGTCAGGCAATTGAGCCAGGAATACGATAAACCGATCTGGAACACGGAGGAACACGTCTATAAAAAGGGTTTTGATTGCGAGATCAGCCTGGTCAAGGCGTTCAACGACAATTACGTCGGCAGCGGGGTGACCAAGGTGTTGTGCTGGTATCTGGAAACGTCGACCTACCCGATTGAGCCGTTCTTCGACGTCACCACCCTGGTCGCCGCCTCGCCCTGGAGTGGTCACTACACGGTGAACCCGGCGTTGTGGGCCTACGCGCATTACGGCCAGTTCGTCAAGGTCGGCTGGAAATATCTGGACAGCGCGTGCGGCCGATTGTCCGGCGGCGGCAGCTATGTGACTCTGGCGTCCGGCCCCGATTACAGCATCATCATTGAAACCAAAGGCTGCACGGAAAACCAAAAGGTCACCATCAAAGTGACCGGCGGCCTGGCGACCGGCAAGGTCTGTGTCTGGCGCAGCAATCAGCAGGAACAATTTGTCAAGGTGGAGGACCTGACGCCGGCCGGCGGCTTGTTCAGCCTGACGCTGGAACCCAATTCCATCTACAGCCTCTCCACCACCACCGGCCAGCAGAAGGGGTCGTTCACTGATGTGCCCGTCCCTGCCCGTTTTCCGTTTCCCTACCATGAAACTTTTGATCATTACGGCGAGGCGAAGACGTGGGGTTACCTCCCGCATTACACCGCTGACATCGACGGCGGATTCGAGCTCGCCAACCGGCCGGACGGGTCCGGACAATGCCTGCGCCAGGTCGTGGACCAAAAGGCGCAGAGCTGGGCGCCCGAATGGATGCCCTACACCATCCTCGGCGACGAACAATGGACGGATTACGAGGTGAGCGCGGATGTGTGTCTCGACGAAGGCGGATGGGCGGGGCTGTTGGG
>JBEKKN010000116.1:0-6050 GCA_050010675.1 Verrucomicrobiota bacterium
GATGTGAATGCCGTTGCGCGCGTCGAAGATGAACGGTTTCATCTTGGGGTTCCAACGCCGCGTCTGATGTCCGAAGTGGACACCGGATTCCAACAATTCTTTGATGCCAATGCTAAGCACAAATTTCCTTTGGTTGTAGATTCTTCGCTCTTGGATTAAGCATCAGATTACGATTACGATTAAGAGGTTCCGAGAACTGTCCCGGCGTTCTTAATCTTGGTCGTTTTCTTGATCTTAATCCGCCTGCAAAAAACCATCCCGCGGAACACGGGATTAAGTTTGATGTTGTTGCGGCCTCCGCCTTCACGCGAAGGAGGAAATTCAGGGCCGTTCCCGTTCACCCATATCGGGGAAAAGGGTTCCGAGCATAACCCATCCGCCGAAAGTAGCAACGGTTATTTTAACTGAAATCCGGGTCCGTCCGCTTGTCAAACCGCCGCCGGTGCATTAGTTTCCACAAATGTCGTTGCTCAAACAGCTTGCCTGCCTGGCCCTGATTTTCTGTGGTCTGAACGCCGCGTTTGCCGACGTCCTTCAGCTCAAGGGCAACGACGCCGTCACCGGTAAAATCCTCATGGAAAAGCCGGACGCCGTGGTCGTGGACGTGGGTTACACGGTGCTGATTGTGCCGCGCAGCGCGATTGTCAACATTTCGCAGGCCAGCAACACGTTGAACCGGCTGACCGTCGCGGCCAACCCGCTGCTCAATGTCAACGCCCCGGCGCAATTTTACAGCGCCGACGGGGGACGCGCGGCCGCCGTGAGCGACGTGCGCGACCTCGTCAAACAGATCGGCGAGGCCGTCGTGCAGGTGCGCACCCCCAGCGGACTGGGTTCGGGATTTTTCATCAACGCGGACGGTTACCTGATCACCAATTTTCACGTCATCGAGGGCGAGACGGAAATTACCGTCGAAGTGTACCGGCAGGTGGACGGCCAGCTCGACCGCGAGTCTTACAAGAAGGTGCGCATCGTGGCCATCAACAAATTTCACGACCTGGCGTTGCTGAAAATTGAAGACAAGAACGCGCCGAAGTTTAAATACGTCACGTTGGGCAATTCGGATGCGCTGAGCGTCGGCGACCCGGTCTTCGCCATCGGCAGCCCGATGGGGCTGGAACGCACGGTGACCGAGGGCATCCTGAGCACGAAGACGCGGGAACTGGAGGGCGAGCTTTACCTGCAAACCACCGCGCAAATCAACCCCGGCAACAGCGGCGGCCCGTTGTTTGACATGGCCGGCAATGTCATCGGCGTGACGAATATGAAAATCATGTTCGGCGAGGGACTGGGTTTTGCCATTCCGGTCGAACTGGTAAAAAACTTTCTGGACCACCGCGACGCCTTTGCGTATTCCGCCGACAATCCCAACACGCCTTATCGCTATCTTGAACCGCCCGGGACCACCCGTCACCAGTCTGCCGAGTAGATGAAACCACGACTCCCCAGACGGTTACTGGCCGTGTTCCTGGGTCTCACGGCCGCCGCCACGGCGTGGGCGGCCATTCCCCCCGTGGAAAATCTGTTGCCGGCGGACGCCCTGTTCGTGCTCGCCGCGCCGGACTGTGCGGCATTGCGCGCCGCCGGCCATCAGTCGCCCCAGTGGCTTTTCTGGAACGACCCGGCCATGAAACCGTTTCGCGACAAGTTTGTCGCCAAATGGGACGAGGAGTTCGTGGCCCCGTTGGAACAGGATCTGGGCGTGAAACTGGGCGACTTTGCCGGCCTGCCGCAGGGCCAGGCCGCGCTGGCCCTCACGCAAAATGGCTGGAACGGCAGCAACGACGTCAACCCCGGCGTGTTGCTGTTGCTCGACACCCGGAACCAGAGCGACGTGCTTAAAACCAATCTGGCCGGCCTCCGTAAAAAATGGCTGGCCGCGGGCAAGCCACTCCAGACGGAAACCCTCCATGGCATTGAGTTTTCGGTCGTGACGCTTTCCAGCAACGATGTGCCCGGAGTGCTCGCCAAAATTTTCCCCACCCGCCAGCCGGTGCAGGAGCTGGGCAAAGAAAACCCGCCGCCCCCGCCGCCCGCCAAACTGTTCATCGGGCAGTTCGCGTCGCTGCTGATCGCCGGCAATTCACGGACGGACGTGGACACCGTGGCGGCGCGGTTGACCGGCGGTTCCAACCCGTCCTTGAATGACAATCCCCTGTTCACCGCGGACCGGCTCTCGCAATTTCATGGCGCGCCGCTGTATTACGGCTGGTTCAACGCCAACACTTTTTTCGACGTGCTGGTTCACCTGCCGGAAGCGGGATCGAATCCGGAAGCCCCCAGTCCCATGCCGGCCATTCCCTGGAAAAAAATCCTGGACGCGTCCGGCTTCACGGATTTGAAGAGCATCAGCTTCAGCTGCCGCCAATCGCGCGAGGGCGCGGAGGCCGACTTTTTCATTTCCGCGCCGGAGCCGGCCCGGCAGGGATTCATTAAAATCATCAGCGCGAACTCAAAAGACGCCAATCCGCCGCCGTTTGTGCCCGCGGACGCCATGAAATTCTGGCGCTGGCGCGTGGATGGCCAGCAATCGTGGGCCACGCTCCTGAAAATGATCAACCGCGTTTCACCCTTGGCGCTCGCCAGTCTTAATTCGTTCCTCGACATCGCCAACGCCAGCGCCCAACAGCAGGACCCGGATTTTGACATTCGCAAGAACCTGATCGGCAATCTGGGCGACGACTGGATCAGCTACCAAAAAAAACCGGTGGGGACGACGCTGGCCGACTTGAATCAGGCGCCCTCCATCTTCATTTTTGCCGCGGCCCATCCCGATCAAGCGGCCCTGGCCGTGAAAAGCGTCATGGGACTTGGCGCCTCCCAGGAGAATGCGCCGCCGACCCGTGATTTTCTGGGCCGGAAAATCTATGCCATTCCCCTGCGCTCCGCGGCCGCCACTCCGCGGTCGCTCTATTGCACGGCCAGTGGCGGTTACGTTGCCGTTTCGGGGAGCAGCGCCATGATTGAAGATTATTTGCGAAGCGCGGAAAGCCACGTCAAACCCCTGCGTGAGCGGGACGGTCTGGCGGAGGCCGCCCAGCACGTCGGCGGTGCCGGCAACGGTTTGTTTGGGTACGAAAACCAGGGTGAACAGATGCGCGCTTTGTTTGCCGCCCTGAAAAGCGATCCCCATTCCTTGTCCGGCGGCGGCAATCCGTTGATGGGGATGTGGGGCGGGAGCCTCGGCGACTGGCTGGACTTCTCGCTGCTGCCCGATTATGACCAGGTGGCGAAATACTTTTACTTCACCGTGTACAGCGGCAACACCTCGGCGGATGGCCTGATCTTCAAATTTTTCAGCCCCCGTCCGCCGCAATTAAAACCATAAGGTCACGGTTGCGGATAAACCAGAATCCGGTCGTGCACCACCACGACCAGATCATTTTTCCTGCCCCCGGTCACGTTCGCCGCCAGCGCCTCGCGCGGTTCCGGCAAGGCATCCGCCGCTCCGCGGAAGGTGTGTTGCTCAAACACCTGCCAGCGAATGGCCGGCGCCAGCTTGTGCTGCGCGGTGAAATTGACGATGTCGAGATAGTTTTTGGCCGTCTCCAAAAACAGCAGTTCCTTGTGGCCGTCGTTGTTTAAATCACCCGCCGCCACGTCATTCAGATAACCATCCTTGACCGGAGTGTCATATCCATCGAGCGCCTCCAGGTCCCACACATCACCCCCCAACGGCATCCAGGCAACGGCATTTTGGCCCAAAAACGCAATACTATGCAGGGCCGCGCCGCCCAGGGCCACCGATTGCAAACCGGTGAAATCGGCGACCGGCAAATCGACGTTTCGTTTGACCTGCCAGACGCCCGCCGCGTCGCGCTCGCACAGCGTCAAACACCCGTGCTCCGCGTCCAGCAGAAAGATGGAAGGCGTGGCGTTTGTGCCATTGGGCAACGCCGCGGCGCCGACAATGCGGGAATCGCTCCAGGAACCGTTGATCTGGTCCTTGACGCGAAACACCCAATCCGGCTGGTTGGTCGCACCCAGGGTTTGCATTTCCTTTTCCAGCACGACCGCGCGCACAAAATTCTTTTGCGGCAGCAACAATTCCTGCCGGCCGTCGCCGTCCACATCCACCGAGGCCAGCCAGGGCCGGTCAATGGCGCCGCCGGGCGGGTCCACGTCCTCCTCGTCAAAATCCCCGCCGGATTTTTGCAGCAGGACCTTGATTTTTTCATAGGGAATCAGCACCACCAGATCGGGCCGCCCATCCTGATTCACATCCTGAACCGCCATGGCGACGGGATTGGCCGTGAACGTTTCACTCAGCTTTTGGGTCCGGGTTTTGCCATCCGCCGTCCGGATCACCAGAAAACGCTGTCCGTTCTGGTCCACAATCATCGCCAGGGCCGGTTTGGCGCCGGCCCGCAACGCGCCCACCGCCATCACCAGCGGTTTGCCGTTGATCGGCAGGAGCGTCGGGAATGGCAGCCGGCCGTGCTTGTCAAACTTCGTCACGCCCACTGCATTTTCACTCTGGCTCAATAGAAAGATTTCCGCCTTGCCGTCGCCGTTCCAATCCGCCGCCGCCAGCTGGCTGACCCCGGCCAGGGTCGGAAACGTCTGCGGTTCGGCCAGGGAACCATCCGGTTGTTGCAGGTACACGGAGATTTGCCCGCTGTCCGGCTGGGCCACCAGCAAATCCGGACGGCCATCCCCGTTCACATCGGCCCACAACAGGCCGCGCTGCGCCGCATCCGTCTTGGTCAACGGCAGGATCTGGAACTGGCCCTGGCGAAAGGCGCCGGACAAGGGCTCGGCCGGCTTGCGGATGAACTGCGCAACTTCCGCCCGGCCGGAATTCTGGGCAATGGTCACCACGTAGTTTCTGGCCGTGCCTTCCAGCGTGTCCGCACAATACGAACGGATGGGCGGCGATTTGAAATAAATCTCCGGGCCCAGCTGGCCGGAAACGCTTTGCAAGCGGAAACGAAATGGGGTGGGACTGTCCCAATCCACCAACAACAAATCCTTCCGCCCGTCGCCGTTGATATCCATGATTTGTACCGCCTCCGGCGTGCCCGAATAGGGGATTTTTTGCGGCTCACCCAGCGTGTGGTCCGCCAGTTGCGGCAAAAAATATACCGCGCCGTCGTCGCCGAGCAACACCAGGTCCCGGCGCCCGTCACCGTTCAAATCGCCGTCGGTCAAAGCGTTGGCGTCCGTCCGCCCGTTGTCGATGTGCCAGCGTTCCGGATCGCTCCAGCCGTTGGTTCCCTGGTTGTAAATCACTTCCAGGTCCTTGCCGTCGCCATAGAAGGCGATGTCGGGCCGGCCGTCGCCGTTGAGGTCGGCCACCACCATCGCGCTGATGTGTTCATCCACGGGAATGGAATCAATGCGGAAACGCGAACCGGGCGGCAATTGGTTGACGTCCAGCGGCATCGCCGAATCCGCGGCGGCGGTGAGGTTGGTTTTGCCCGTCTGATTGTAGAGCAGATTGATTTTCGAACGCAGATTGTTGGCCACGATGAGGTCGGTCAACCCGTCACCGTTCAAATCCGCCGCGTGCAAGAGGCTGATTTGCTGGTCAATGGGGAAGATTTCCGGGCCGGCAAAGGCAAAACCCGTCGAGTTGGTCTGGCCGTGACTGGCAAAAACAAAGCTCACCAACAGCGCCGTCAGAACGGCAAACCATGAAAATTTCATGCCGCGCAACCTGCCATCCGCCACCGCACTTGGCCAGTTTATTCGCACCCCAATCGTTCTCGTCCTCGTCCTCGAAAACTCTCATCGAGGACGAGGAGGACGGGGCCAATAAATCATTCGCCCAGGAAATGCAGAGCCACACGCCGCGCCTGCCCCCGCACGCGGTGTTCCCACAGGTAAATCCCCTGCCACGTGCCCAACGCCAGCCGCCCCGCGCGCACCGGGATGCCCAGATTGACCGTCGTGAGCGCTGTCCGGATATGCGCCGGCATGTCGTCGTCGCCCTCCAGGGTGTGCTCGAATAGCGGGTCGCCGTCGAGCACGAGCCGCTTGAAAAACGCCTCCAAATCGCGCCGCACGTCCGGGCTGGCGTTTTCCTGGATCAACAGCGAAGCCGAGGT
>JBEKKN010000117.1:0-5856 GCA_050010675.1 Verrucomicrobiota bacterium
GTTCCAGCAGGAAGCCGGTATCGAATTGCTCGTGGCACCGATGCCGAGCAAATAAATCAGCATCCCTTCGTCGTAGCCGATCCAGTCGCCAAAAGTACTGAAGCCGCTATTGGGCAGCCAGCCCATCCGCACTCCGTTGGTGCCCGGTACGTCTGGCGCCATCCAGGACCAATTCACCCGGTTGAAGATCGCACTCGCCGTTGTCTGAATGCTGGTTTCAGTGGCGTTGGTGCCATTGAAGTATTGTTTGACGTAGAGAATTCCCCCCAGCAACAAGCTGGTGTCAATCGATGACAACTCCGAGCTGCCGGAGCGTGTCGCCAGGTTCATGTCCAGAAAGTGATAGAACCAGCCGTTGTAGCCAATATCGCCGGAGGCATTAGGGCCCTGCGGCCCGTTCCAGAAGGTGTTTAACGTGGTCAGGACCCGCGCGGCGCCCTGATCCCGTGTAATCCACCCGTGATCAACGGCAATCCCGATGGCGGTCAGCCCAAACCCGACCGACGCGATGCTGCAAGCCGAGCCGGCCGTGGAACGGTCGGGAATAAGGCCGTTGGCGGGGTTCGCCGTGTACCAGAAGTAATCAAAATTGGCCTCCTGCAGGTAATCCAGGAAGGCGTCATCGTTGGGAAAGGGATTGGGCGACGTGAAAACTGTGGCTGAAGGCGGGCTGGTCTGCGACGTCGCATTCACCGCCGTGACCTGATAATAATACGTCAGGCCGTCGCTGACATTGAGATCACAATAACCCAAAGTCGTCAGCAAGCCGGGATTCAGCTGTGTGAAGGGGCCGCCGCCGCTGAGTGAGCGATATACATTATAGCCCGCCAGATTGGGACCCGGGTCCAGGTCCCAGTGCACAATCGCACTTTGGTCGCCTGAGAATACCACCGCGTTGGTTGGGGCGACGGGCTGAGCGGCAGCGACAAAGGCAACTACCAGGAATGGAATTTGGAGAGCCAGAATTCGGCGCATACGAATGAGGGTGGCTATAATATTCATCGTATCATCCAATAAGTCAGGGTCAAGACAAATCATGGCGACAGAGATGTCACAACCGGGTCGCCAGAGAATTTGCTCCGGCAATAGAGCGGGGCTTTGACGACCAGGTTTGAAATCTTGAAGAATTATTCTCACTGGCTGACTGGAAACCATATGGGGTGAATACCCCATGGTTCGGATTGCAGAAAGATGTTGACAATTTCGGACCCCCTTGCAAAAGTGCTATGTACCCGCTGCCTATACTTGTGAGGGAAATTTTTTGGCATGCGGTAAACAGCAAACCTTATGAAAAATATCACAACCTCTTCAGAGACGAATCCTAATGTGCTTCAGAACCTGAAGGAAAGAGCCAAACACACCATCTTGGTCTTTCCCGTCTGGGTTCTGGTAGCAGGCCTGGTGCTGGCCGCCTGCCCGGCTCAAGCCGTGAATCTGCTTCAGAATCCGGGTTTTGAGGTTAACTCGGGGCACTTCATTCCGACCAGTTGGACGCGTTTTGCGCCACCGACCGCCGCCATATATCAACCGTTCGGTAACTACTGGATTGAAGTCAGCGGCATAGAGAATGGAAACCTGGTCACCGCCCATTCGGGGAATGACTTTTGGAAGGAATGGGGTGCTTGTTACGACGGTACAAACAACGTGGCGGGACTCTATCAGACCTTCGGCAGCACTCCGGGCTCAACCTATCAGGCCAGCGGGTGGTTCTACATTAACAGCGGCGACGAGTTGGGCGCAGACTGCTACGTTTGGATTCAAGCTGAGTTCTATGATTCGAGCACCAATCTATTGGCACTGTACAAATCGGGCAACTTTAACATCAACGCGGGGTTGAACACATGGGTTCAATTCCAGGTCACCAACGCCTGTGACGTGACTGCACCGGTATCCACCGGCGACCCGTTTTTCAACACTTATGTGATCACCGGCGCGGTCAGCCAGTTGACGGCCCCGGCGGGAACTGCCTCGATTGTTTATCGCTATTGCTATCTCCAGTATCAGAGCGAGGGAGGATCGTCGTATTTCGATGACGCCGACCTGGAACAGTTAACCGGGCCGTTGCCGCTGACAATCAACAATCTAAATCCCCAAAACGAGATCTTCGTGGCTCCCAGTAATGGCGTGAGTTTTGACGTCACTTCGCCCAGCGGCCATATCAACACCAACGCCATTCACCTGGTCTTGAACGGCGTGGATGTCTCCACCAACGTGACCTTCAGCGGTTCCTCCTCAAACTGGACCGTTTTCTACAACGGACTCCAATCCAACACCGCTTATACTGTTTCCATTACGGCGACAGACAGCTTCGGCTTTAAGGCCAGCGCCACTACCAGCTTTCAGACCACCTGGTTAGGGGTGCTGGCACCGACCTACATATGGGAAGCCGAGGATTGGGATTTCACCAACGGCATGTACTATGATAATCCCGACCTTTGCAATGCCCCCGGCGGTGGCAATTGCTACTTCGGAGTCGTCGGCGTGTCCAACGTGGACGAGTACGTCACGGCCCCTCCGCCCGCGCAATTCTATCGTGGCACAAATGATGGCATTGGCACGAAACCGTCGGGCGATTACTCGCGGCCGAACCTCTTTGCGGCGGACCGGGTTGATTATTGCATCAATCCCTTCGACGGCGATCCACTGTACGACAGCGGCTGCGAGTGGGTGAACTACACCCGCGATTGGCCAGCCAGTACCAACTGGATTATTGGCCGGTTCGCCAACGGCGCCGGCACGGTTGGGAGTATTCAGATGAGTGTGATCCACGGTGGCGTGACCAATGTTGTGGGCACCTTCACGATGAATCCCTACCCGGCCAGCAATCCGAGCTATACTGCCTTTCAATTCGTCTATTTGCTCCAGACCAACGGCAGCGGGCAGCTCGCGCCGGTGGTCCTCAATGGCAAGGAAACGTTGCAAATGACCAGCGGCGGCAACATGCTGCCAACCTTCTATATGCTCACCCCCGCCCAGGTTGATTTGCCGTTCTTGAGCAAACTTTATCCTGACGGCAAGCATCCTTTTGAGCCTACCAACGTCTTAAGCTTCACGGTGACCACTGCTGGCGCAACGTTCCCCGCCAACGGCGTCCAGGTGATCGTGGACGGCAATGACATTTCCTCGAACCTGATGATTACCGGCTCGGCTTCGAGTAATAATGTCGTGTATTCCGCACTGCAACCCAATGCGATGCATACGGCGATTATTAACGTGACCAATTCACTCGGCCACGGTATCAGCATCACCAATCAGTTCGATACCTTCAGCCAGACGAATTATATGTTTGAGGCGGAGGATTTCGATTTTAACGGCGGACAATACGTTTCTTCGGCGAGCTATTCTCCGGACTGTTATGCGTCGTTCGTCTCCGTCAGCAACATTGATTTCCACCATACAATTAATTCAGGTGAGCCGACGGACGGTTCCGACTTCCAATATCGTCAAAACGGCATTCCGCAGCAAGTCGCCCAGGATTACCTGCGGACGGCTTACGTCGACAGTTTTTCGAGTGATTATCAACTGTACTGGTTTGGAGGCGGTGACTGGGCCAATTACACCCGCGATTATCCGTTGGGTACGTTCAACCTTTACACCCGTTCCTCCGGGCTGGGCGCCTACACCATGAATCTCGGCCAGGTGGTCAGCGGTGCGGGGACCACCAACCAGGTGGTCAAGCCGCTGGGTCAATGGGGCTCGGTCGGGGCTAACATCAACACCTTTGCCTGGGTGCCACTAACGGACGCGGGGGGAGTTGCGCCGGTCGCGGTGAATATTACCGGGGTGACCACCTTCCAGGTTTCAACCCCCACCGGTGATTGCTACCCGAATTATTTTATGCTGGTTCGAACCTCGACGATCAACGTCTCGGCTGCCCGATCGGGCAGTAACATCCACCTCTCGTTCCCGACACAGACCGGGTGGGGTTATCGCGTCTTTTACAGGACGAACCTGGTCACCGGCAGTTGGACCCTGCTGAACTCGACCGCCGGCAATGGCTCGGTGGAATCCGCGAGCGACTCCACCACCGGAGGCAATCAGCGGTTTTACATAGTGACGTCTCCATGAAATGCACCAACCACGTGCAACCCATTCGGGAAACCATTTCCGGGCGACGCCGGCTTGGTTTTACCTTGATTGAGTTGCTGGTGGTCATCGCCATCATCGCCATTCTCGCGGCCATGCTGCTGCCTGCGCTCGCCTCGGCCAAAAAAAGGGCCCAAGCTGCCTATTGCATGAACAATACCAAACAATTGGCGCTGGCGGCGGTCATGTATGCCGGTGACAACCAGGACAAAACACCGCCCAATGTGGATGGCGATACGGCACCTATCGCGGGCGAAACGGTGACTACTCCCTGTTGGGTGGCTGGCGTGCTTACCCTGGGTGCTGCCACCCACCTCGACAACACCAATGTTGCCATGCTTGTTGATAACACCGCGTATCCGTACGGCGCTTATTTGGGGGCTTATATGAGCAAAAACTTCGCCGCGTACAAGTGCCCGGCAGACCTGTCAATGTGCACGATTTATGGCCAAAGGCTGCCGCGAGTTCGCAGTTATTCGATGAATAATTATGTCGGCGGACCGTCCCGTTCAAAGAGCACGGATCCCAACCCGGTAACCAGCCCCGGAGCCAACACCAGCGCCTATCCTACTTTCAAGGTGCTGTCCAGCATCCGCGCACCCAGCTTGACGTTTGTGATTCTCGATGAGCGCCCCGATAGTATTAACGATGGCTCGTTCTTCACCGCTGCGGATCGGCCGGGTTATCTGCAGGATGTTCCCGCCAGTTACCATGGCAACTCGGCCGGCTTTTCATTTGCCGACGGGCATTCCGAGATTCACCCGTGGTTTTCCGCATACATCAACCAACCCATCCAATCCACCGCCATAAACGAACACAATATGGTCGGCGACCCGGGAGTTGAAGATGTGTATTGGCTGGATCGGCATGCCGTGGGATTGGGAAGTTTTCCCTGACCGGCTGGTACGGGGAACGCGCCCCTGCGAATGATCAATGGCTTTGGAGCGCCCTTCCGGATTTAAGGGGTCTTTGGGTCGATCGGTGCAAGGATTAACGCGCCACCGCCGTATCCGCTGCCTCGTTATGGAGTTTTTCCAGCCCGTCGGTACCAGACAGAATTATTGTGACAAAGGCTGTTGACCTGTGCTAAAGGCTCGCCCGTCATCCGGACACGAACCGCAACCAGAAATGAAAAAAGCCATTCTGTTCCCGGCCTTGATGGGGCTGATGCTTTCGGGCTGCCTTCAGGCCCAATCGTCAGCCAGTGATGTCCAGATGAACGCTTTCATTGACGATTTAATGAGCCGGATGACGCTGCCGGAAAAAATCGGGCAATTGAATCTCCTGCCGCTGGGTTTCGATGTGACCGGGCCGCAACTGAGCATGGACGTGGAAACAAATATTTGCCAGGGCTCGGTCGGTGGGGTTTTGAATGTCTACACGCCGGGGGCGGTGCGAAAACTGCAATCGCTGGCCATCAACGAGAGTCGTTTGGGCATCCCTCTGTTGTTTGGATACGATGTGATTCACGGCCACAAGACGATTTTCCCGATCCCGCTTGGTCTTTCCTGCACCTGGAACCTGAGTGCAATCGAGCGGAGCGCGCGCATTGCGGCGACGGAAGCCAGCGCCGATGGGGTGAACTGGGCGTTCTCCCCCATGGTGGATATAGCCCGGGACCCACGGTGGGGAAGAATTGCGGAAGGATCGGGAGAAGACCCGTATCTGGGGGCGCAGATCGCCCGGGCGATGGTGCGTGGCTACCAGGGCGACGACCTCAGCCGGAGCAACGCGCTAATGGCGTGCGTAAAGCATTTTGCCTTATACGGC
>JBEKKN010000118.1:0-5837 GCA_050010675.1 Verrucomicrobiota bacterium
CCCCGGCCAGGCCAAACTTGTGCAACAAGAGCACGTTCACCAAATAGGCCGAACCCATGGTGATCAGTCCACTCGACATGAAAACCAGCCCCAGCTTGACCAGTTCGGAAGCCTCATCCTTCACCTGGCGCAACGTCAGCAACACCCGTTCGACCTTGATCTTCCGGGCGTACCACCAGGAGGTAAGAATGCTCATGGCCGCCAAACACACCAGGGACGGCGCCACGCCTTTCTCCGCCGCGCCCTGACGGTAAAAATAGTAAACGATGACGATGCTGAACACGGTCCCATAGAGCGCTCCCAAAATGCTCATCCGGGCCAGATCACCAATCCGGCGCATACCCTGCACGAGGGCAGCCTGCGCGTTGGAAATATCACCCAGAAACACGGCCAGCGACAACAGCGCGACAGCGCCGACGTGTCGAACGTCTCCAAAGGTCAGCCACGAAACCGGCCCGCTGAGGGCAAAGAGCAACAAGGCGCCCACCGCGCCGGAACACAGCGCCACGCGCCGCAAGGTCGTGACCGTCCGGGCGATGCGCCCGCTGTCCCCGGTTCCGACCGCCTCGGCAATCTGGCGCACCCCGCTGTTGTTGATGCCCAGGCCCGCGACATTGGACGTGAACTGAGTGATCAACCAGTAGGTGTTCATCAGTCCAAAACCCGAAGGACCCAGGATCAACGCCATCGCCTTGGTTCGAATGATGCGCAGTCCGATGTTAAACACGGACGAACCACCAATCAAAACCGAGGACTTCAGGATTTGCCCGTAAGTCTGTTTGCCGTCTTTGTTCACGCCTGGAAAATCAACAGCGGTTTCAGGTTGTGGCCGGAGCGGTGGAACCGGCCTTGGACGGCTGGAGGGAATGACTGGTTTCCTCCACCACGCAGCGGGCCTGTTCCTGTGAAAGATGCGGTCCCAGCGGCAGGCTTAACACCGTGTCCGCCATGGTCTCCGCAACGGGAAAAGTCCCACACGTCCATCCGGCGTCCGCATACGCGCCGGAAAGATGCGGAGGCACCGGATAATGAATCAACGTTCCGATGCCGGCTTGGGTCAGCCGCTCCTGCAAGACATTCCGCCGGGGATGGCGCACCACAAAAAGATGCCAGGCCGGTTCCGCCCACTCCGGGACGAACGGCAGGGTCAGGCCGGGCGCTCCGTTCAATTCGGCCAGGTATCCGGCGGCCACCACCCGGCGACGTTCGTTCCACTCGTCGAGCTTCGCCAGTTTCACGCGCAAAAAAGCCGCTTGCAGTTCATCCAGGCGTGAATTGTATCCCTTCACCTCGTTGTAATATTTTTTCTGCGATCCGTAGTTGCGCAGCAGGCGCACGCGATCCGCCAGTGACGCGTCGTTGGTGGTCACGGCGCCGGCGTCGCCAAACGCGCCAAGGTTCTTGCCCGGATAAAAACTGTTGCCGGCAGCATCCCCCAGAGAGCCGGTTCGCCGGCCTTTATAGCGCGCACCCTGTGCCTGCGCGTTGTCTTCGATGACCTTCAAGCCGTGTCGGCGAGCAATGCTCAAAATCGGGTCCAAGTCCGCGGGTTGTCCGTAAAGATGCACCGGCATGATGGCCCTGGTCCTCGGCGTAATAGCGTCTTCAATCCGGTCCGGGTCCAGGTTGAATGTCCGTGGATCGGGTTCAACCGGCACCGGCGTGGCTCCGGCGTAAGACACAGCCAGCCAGGTGGCGATGTAGGTGTTGGACGGAACGATCACCTCGTCCCCCGCTTTGATATTATAAGCCCGAAGGATCAAGTGGAGCGCTTCCAGCCCGTTCCCGACACCCACGCAATATTTCACTCCGCAATAATCGGCAAATTCCCGTTCAAATGCCTCCACTTCCTTTCCCAGGACATACCAGGCGGAGCGCATGAAGCGAAAATACGCCTCATCCAGGCCGGCTTTAAGCTCCTCGTACGGAACCACAAAATCGAGGAACGGCACTTTCACGAACCGGCGCCTCCCACCACTCGAAGATATTCACGGTAATCGCGAAAGTAATCCTTCTCATCGTACGGCTCGGAGGCCAGGGCCAGGCAAACGGAGCCGGAGGAGAAATTGTCAATTTCCCGCCAGACCATGGGTGGCAGATGCAACCCGTAATACGAACGATTCAGATGAAACCGTTCCTTCTCCTTTCCATCGTACACCACCACGTCGAAGCTGCCGGACATCGCAATGAGGAATTGGTGGCATTTTTTGAGCGCGTGGCCGGCGCGATCGGCGCCACCGGGCACGTCGTACAGGTAAAACACCCGTTTGATCGCAAAGGGGACATGGCGGTCGCCTTCAATAAAGGTTAGATTTCCCCGCGGATCCACCATTTTTGGCAGATTAACGATTTGGCATTGTTTTATGTTCATAAAAGTCGGACCGGCTGATGACTCTTCAGTGGTTGATTTTGTATTCGAGAGCACGCTCTTCCCATTCCTTGATTTTGGCCTCGGCAAATTGTGCCAGGGGCAGGACCCGTTCACGGGCCCGGGACCAATTCCCGGCATTCAAAGTGAAATGCACCATGTCAACCGATTCACCACCGATGATCTGGTCGGCGGCTTTTGTGCCGCCCTGCCGGAAGCCGAGTTTGCGACAGAGCGAGTGGACGGTCAGGTTGGTTGACACGCATCTCGCCAATAGTTCGCGCAATTTCAATTCGCGAAACGCCAAGCCATACGTCAGCAGGCAACAGGGCAAGGCCGCGGACACAGTCGGACGTATGATAAAGCGTCCCCATTCGGCAGTATCGCCAGAAAGGCCATATAGTCCATTGGTTCCCAATGGGGTTCCCGTCGCGGTTTCCAGGAGAAAATAAAAATCATCCTCCCGTTGAAAGTACGCCTCCAGCCATTGCTGCTGGCTGGCGACGTCCGGCGCGGAATCGCCCACCTTGCCTTTGACATAATCCTGATTGCGCAACCATACAATGAACGCCGCATCCTCCAGCCGGACCGGGCGTAATCGCAGGCCGAAGCCTTCCGCATGTAAAACGTGTCGCATGGTCAAATCATCACTCGTAATCTCATGGCATCTTTAAAATTCGCCGCCCGCAACCGGGTAACCGGGCTTGCTGTCGGTCGGCTTATTGTTTTCCTCCCAGGGCTGGGTCCGGCCCGACTGCGTCTTTTCCCAATCCAGCACCTGCGCCGCAGCCAGGTTCGCCAGGGGCAACAACGGATCACGGACTTTAGCCCAGTCTTCCGCCGTCAGAAGATACTGGACCAAATCCACGGGCTGGCCGTCAATCATTTGCGCCGCCTGTTTGAGACCAACGCGCTGAAATCCACATTTCCGGTGGAGCGAATGGAGGGGAATATTGGTGGACACGCAATTGCTCCGGATCTGGGTCAATCGCATTTTTTTAAAGGCATAGTCGATCAACAAAATTCCGTTGGGCAACCCGGCCACGACTTCCGGCCGCATGATGTGACGCCCTTTTTCAGCGCTTGACCCGGCCACGTCATAAATACCGTGCGTCCCCAGAGAGATTCCACCCAGGGTTTCGACGATGAAATAATAGTCACCTGCCCGTTTAAAATAGGCCTTCAGCCAGGCCTCCTGGACGCGCACACTCTGGGCCGAATCGCCGACCCTTCCCTTCACGTAATCCAAATTCCTCAACCAGGTAATGAATGCGGCGTCCGCCGTGCGAACCGGGCGTAATCGAACGTTAAATCCTTCCAAGTGGATGTCGTGACGCATGGTTATAGTATGGGTCAAGCCGTTCGGGTTCCGGGTCGTTCAAACGTGAATGACAATTTCCTGCCGGTATTGAAGCACAATCCGCCGTACGCCCACAATCCGGGAGGCGATCTCCCTGACCTTCTCGATCATAATGATGCCCAAACCCATGCCGGCATGGGGGCCTTGCAGGGCATAATCCGGATGCACCGCTATGTGCATGATGTCAACTTCATCGGGAGAAGTTCGCAGGAAGATCACCACGCCAATCGGGCTTCCATTGAGGCGATTCCCATCGTAGGCGAAAAGGGTTTGCGCCTCACAATTTTCAATTCTCACCGACAGGGTGTCCGCGGTCTGCTCGATTCGCGGATGGCCGAATTTTTCAAGTGAATCGACAATCCCTTCCCGCACCCGAAATTGTCCGGGGTTGAAGAACAACAATTCCTCCACCGCCTGGCGATAGTGCTTCAGAGTTTTCGACGCGAAGGTGAAACTCATGACCAGGAATGCACCACGCACGGCGGCGTGCGGTTTCGGATTAATTCAATCACAATGCCAGGTTCAATAGGAACTGGATTTGCCGCCATCCACGATGAGTTCCTGTCCGGTAATCCAGCGGGCGCGTTCGGACGACAGGAACTCCACCGCGTCCGCTATGTCCTCGGGACGCCCAAACCCCAGGGGATAGGTCGCCTGCACCGCCGCCAGAAAGTCAGGATTGGTAAAGTATTGCTTGGTCATTCCCGTTTCGACAATGCCCGGCAGAACCGAGTTCACACGCACCGCGGGACCCAGTTCAACCGCCAATGCGCGTGCCAGCGCATCCAGCGCGCCTTTGCTCGCACAATACACGGAATAGCCTTTGCCACCCAGTTTGCTGCTGATGCTGGAGACAAAGGTGATGGTTCGCAGCGCCCCCTTGTTCACGCGTCTCTGGGCTAGCGGCCGGATGATTTCCAACGCGGAGAAAAAGTTCACGTTGAAAACCTTGGTTACAAACTCCGTCTCCACGGCACGCACCAGTTGATCACCGGTGATCCCCGCCGAATGGATGAAGTGCTCGATGCCAATGTTTTTCGCTGCCAGCAATGAAGTCAGCTCGTCCGCGATTCCTTCCAACCGGCTCAAATCCCGCACCCACAACAAATGCCGCTCCGGGTTTGCGCCCGCGCTGCGCACGGCCTCCAAACTCCCCCCGTTCCGGCCGACCAGGATCAGGCTGCGGTGAGGGGCAAGCTTCAGCGCAATGCTTCGGCCGAAGCCAGAGGACGCGCCCGTGATCAATGTGTACGGTTCTCCCATGGATGCCTCAAACCGGTTCGTATTCCAGAATTTTGCAGGCTGTCAACGGACCCAGGGTCATGACCATCGTAAGCCAGGCAAGTCCCACCCCAAAACCGCTCACGCAGACACGATGTTGCTCACGCAGAAATTGTGTGGGATAGTTATGCGTTATGTTCAAGGGTATGGTCGTCGAACTGCTGTTGCCGTAAAGCGTCACAATATTGTTGGGTATTTTCGTCTGCGGAATCTTCAGCTTGGCCGCCATCTGTTGCAGGATGAACGCATTCGGCTGATGGAATAGAAAATACTCTATGGAATCGAGGCTGTCGCCCGAGAACGCCAGCGCCTCTTGAACCTGCCGGGGAACGTCTTCCATCGTGAAATTAAAGATGGCCGCGCCATCCATGAAAACGTGCTGAAGATTTTGCCGCATGCCTTCCTCCACCTCCCGCAGCGCCAGCGTCTCCGGCGAGGCAGGCGTCCGGTACGCGCCGCCGGGAATGATGATCGCCTTGTGACGGGAACCATCATTCTTCACGTCCATGTAAATGGGGTTTTCGGCCTCGCAACGTTCCACGATGGTCACGGAGCCGGCATCCCCCGTCAGGGGATAGGAAATCCGGTTGCAGCGGTCCACTTGTTTGCTGCCCGTGTCTCCATTCAAGAGGACGACCTTGGGAAGCGCCGTGATTTCCAGCAGCAGGAAGGCCTGCATCAGGCCGACGGTAAACCCCGCGCAACCCTGATTGATGTCGAGACAAACCACATCGGGGCCCAGCCCCAGTTTCCCTTGGAGCACATTGCTGGTGGGAGGAGCAAAATAATCCGGGGTTTGCGATACAAACAGCAAGGCGCCGATGTCCT
>JBEKKN010000119.1:0-5647 GCA_050010675.1 Verrucomicrobiota bacterium
TCCAGCGCATTGGAACGGGCGAGGGTTTCGCAGATCGTCAGCGCCTCTTCGCCGGAATCCGGCTGGGATACGAGCAGGTCGTCGAGGTTCACGCCCAGCTTCTTTGCGTAACCCGGGTCCAGCGCATGTTCGGCGTCAATGAACGCCGCCAGTCCGCCGGCTTTTTGCGCATAGGCGATGACGTGCAGCATGAGCGTGGTTTTGCCGGACGATTCCGGCCCGAAAATTTCCACGACGCGCCCGCGCGGGATGCCACCGACGCCCAAGGCGAGGTCCAGCGCCAGCGCACCGGTCGGGATGACCTCAATTTTCACCTGCGCCCGCGCGTCACCGAGGCGCATGATGCTGCCTTCGCCGTAACTTTTGGTGATGGTGGCGATGGCGGCGTCCAGTTCGCGCGTGCGCGACGCAGCGACTTTCGTTTCGGCGGCGGATTTGTCGGCGGCTTTTGCAGGCATAAAATTCGGGGTGATTTCGTTGTTGGTCGTCCGAGTGGGAATGTTAGTAGAGCGACTCGGAATAGTCAAACCCCGGATAACGGAGGGAGCGGTAAAATTGGGTGGGGCGAGGCTGCCGTCGAGCCGGCCTTGGCGCGTCAAAGCACCGCAACGGCGGCTCGCGAGGATCACCGCAGCAATCACGCAGATTAGTTGAAAACCGCCGCGATCTCCGGCAGCTTGTCGGCATGAACGTGATGAAATGGCTTCCCCTCGTCCTGGCCGCAGCGATGCTGGCCGGTTGTAAAAAAGCTGAAACCACGCCGAAGCCTCCTGCTACGGAGAGTCAGGAGCCAACCCAGGCGCAGCCCCAATTGCCCACGCTGAAGATTTATCTCGGCGCGGAAACGTTGGAGGCCGAGCTGGCCACCACCGTGCGGGAGGAGCAGACCGGCATGATGTTCCGCACCAACGTCACCGATGAAAGCGCCATGTTGTTTGTTTTTCCGTACCCGCAACCAGCGAATTTCTGGATGAAAAATTGTCCTGACTCGCTTTCCGCCGCCTACATCAGTCCCGACGGGGTGATCCAGGAAATTCACCATCTGGAAAAAAACGACACCAACACCGTCTCCTCCGCCTCGGCCAACATCGGTTATGTTCTGGAAGTCAATGACGGCTGGTTCCAGCGGCACAACGTCAGCACCGGCATGTTGATTCGAACGGAGCTCGGCTCCTTGCAACAGACGTTTTTCCGGAATTAATCGCGGCGATCAAGCGAGGCTCACCGTTTTACCGGTGCGAACGGATTCGTAAATCGCCATCATGATTTTCACGTCGCGCAAACCTTCCTCGCCGGGCACGCGGGATGGCTGATGATTCGTGATGCATTGCGCAAAATCGTCCAGCTCGGCGGCAAACCCGTAATAATCTCCGAGCGCGTCCACCTCCGGGTACCGTATTTCCTGGCCATCGCTGCGCCGGCCACAGTTGCCCTTGTAGTAAAAGGCCGGATTCATTTCAAACCAGCCCTTGTCGGCCCTGGCCGTGTAACGGGCAAAGATCCCGGAATTGTAACTCGCGTTGCAATAGGCGACCACGCCACTGGGGAACTTCGCCTGCCAGACAATGGATTCCTCCACCTCCTTGAACTTCGCCGGGTCGGTCGTGGTGACCATCCCGGAAACGAGCACCGGTTCCTCGCCGGAGATGAACCGGGTGGCCTGCAACGCATAAATGCCCACGTCCATGAGACAGCCGCCCCCCGCCAGGTCCTTGTGAAACCGCCAGGCGGTGGGCGGCTGGTTCAAGCGGATGTCGAAGCAGGCCTCGATGAACCGTAAATCGCCGAAGACCTTTTCCCGGGCCAGGCGGATGCACTCGATATGATGTGGGTCGAACCGGCAGCGGTAGGCGATGGCGAGCTGGCGGCCGGCCTGCTTGCAGGCATCAATCATCTGCTGGCACTTTTCCGAGGTCGCTTCCATCGGCTTTTCGCAGAGCACGTGTTTGCCGGCGTTGGCGGCCTTGAGGGTGTGCTCGGCGTGGAGCGCGTTGGGGGTGACGACATAAACGATGTCGATGTCCGGGTTGTCCGCCATTTTTTCCATCGTGTCGTAGTTGTAGATGCTCCGGTCGGGAATATTGTATTGGGCCTTCCAGGTTTCGGCCTTGGCGGGCGTGCCGGTGACAATGCCGGCGAGACGGCAATATTTCGTGTGTTGCAACGCGGGCGCAATCTGGTGGGTGCTCAGACTGCCAAGGCCTACCAGGGCGACACCGAGTTTTTTGTCCGGCTCAGCGGCAAAGGCTCGCGGCGTCAAAGCGCCGGCAAATGGCGCCGCCGCGGCAGCGAGGGCGGTGGTTTTGATGAAATCCCGGCGGGTCTGGAATCGGTCGTTCATGGTTGCCAAGTTTATTGGCGTTAATGTTGACAATGCAATCCCGTAATTGCTGAACTTGAACCGGAAATCGGGCGCGCAAATGTGCTCGCCGCTCTGGTTGCCGGTTGGTTAGGCTGCTGGTGATGTCACGGATTAAATCCGAAAAACTTTTTGCCGAGGCGTTGAAATTCATTCCCGGCGGCGTCAACTCGCCGGTGCGCGCGTTCCGCGCCGTCGGTGGCCAGCCGCTCTTTGTCCACCAGGCGAAAGGCGCGCACCTTTGGGACGTGGACGGCAACGAATACATTGATTATGTCTGCACCTGGGGACCGGCGATCCTCGGCCATGCACATCCGAAAATCATTTCCGCCATCAAGGCCGCCGCCGACCACGGCACCAGCTTCGGCATCCCCCATCCGCAGGAAGTGACGATGGCAAAGCTGATTTGTTCACTCGTGCCCAGCGTGCAAAAGGTGCGCATGACCAATTCCGGCACCGAGGCGTGCATGAGCGCCATCCGCCTCGCGCGCGGGTTCACCGGACGCGACAAAATCATCAAGTTCGACGGCTGTTATCACGGCCATGCGGATTCCCTGCTGGTCAAGGCCGGTTCCGGCGCGCTCACCTTCGGCAATCCCGACAGCGCGGGCGTGCCAGCCGCATTCACGCAACACACCATCGTGCTGCCGTTCAATGACGTTAACGCCCTCAAGGCCGCGTTCGACGCAAATAAAAATCAAATCGCCGGCATCATTGTCGAGCCGGTGCCGGGCAATGCCGGACTTTATCTGCCGAAACCGGGTTATCTGGAATTTCTGCGCGAAATCACACAGGCCAATGGTGCGTTGTTGATTTTCGACGAAGTGATGACCGGTTTTCGCCTTGCCCCTGGCGGCGCGCAGGAGCGGTTCAAGCTCAAGCCGGATCTGACCTGCTTCGGCAAAATCATCGGCGGCGGCCTGCCGGTCGGCGCGTTCGGCGGACGGGCGGACATCATGGATCTGCTGGCGCCGCTGGGGCCGGTGTATCAGGCCGGCACGTTGAGCGGGAATCCACTGGCGATGGCGGCGGGCATGGCGGCGCTGGGCGAGTTGAACGACGGTAGGGACGCCGCGCTGCGGCGTCCGGACAGCGCAGCGCGCTGTCCCTACCAACAACTCGAAACGTTGGGCGCGCAACTGGAGGCGGGTCTGAAGGACGCCGCGAAAGCTGCCGGCATCCCCGTCACCTTCAACCGCTGCGGCTCGATGTTCTGCGCCTACTTCACGGGCGGACCGGTTCACAATCTGGCCGACGCGATGAAAAGCGACCGCGCGCGGTTCGCCAGATATTTTCACGGGATGCTGGACGCGGGGGTCTATCTTGCGCCATCGCAGTTCGAGGCGGGCTTCATCTCGGTCGCCCACACGGCGGCGGACATTGATCAAACGGTGAAAGCAGCGGCAAAGGTGTTGCGGGTAATTGCCTGAGACCTGCCGCCGACCGTTCAGATCATCTTCGAATCGATAAGCGCAGGTTGCGCTAGGGATGCTTCAACCGGAAAAACAGATTTCCCGTCGGCGACACGAGGTTCAGATAGTTCGTGCCGCTGGCGGTGGTCACACCACCGCTGGCGGACCAGCTGAGGCTATTGGTGAGGCTGTTGTTCTGCTGCAAACCCCAGCCCAACTCGTCCTGCCAAAACACCGTCACCGTGCTGCCGGAATGGCCGATGTAAAGTGTCGGCGCGCCCGGCGTTTGCAGGACAGAAATCAGCGCCCAAAACCCGCCGGCAAGTTCGTAACTGCCGCTGGTCAGCGGCCTGCCGGCGTCGTGCTGTCCAATGGTGCCGCTGATGGTATAGGGGCTGTTGGTGCTGGTGCCGCCGCCGCCGGAAACTTTATACCAGTTGATGGAGTACGGCTGCGCTTGCATCGGAAGGGCAAAGGCCAGCAAAGCCACGGTGCCGCAAAGCGACAGCAGCCGTGAGCGTCCGGGCAATAAAACATTAGTATTCATGAGAGATTTCTCCAGAAACTAATTTTTGATGATCAGCACGTTGAAGGCGGGGCCCGTGGTCATTGTCGCACCGTCCTCGTTTACGATGGACCACTTCCCGGCGTTCACGCCGCTGTTTTCATAAAACACGCCGAGGGGATGGTTCCAATAACCAGAACCGACGTTGTAGTTTGGCGTTACTATAAGTATCGCGTTAGGATCATTATTGCAGATCGGGTTGTTGATGAACGACACGGATCCCGCAATATTGCCGGCTGTCGCCACTTGGATGAAAGCAGCCGTGTTCGCGTTGGTACCCGCGCCCGAAACGTGGATGGCACCGCCGCCAATGGTCAAAGCCGACCCACTGCTGCTGGAGGCGTAAACGCCGGTGCCAGACGTGCTGCTGGCGACCACACCGTATCCGGTCGGGGCTATTGCCCACACGCCGTAGGCAGCGGTTCCGTTCGTCGCTTGAACATAAATCCCGTTGCCATCGGCCGCTCCATTAATGATATAAAGTCCGTTGCCGGTGGAAGGACTTTCAATGTCCAACTGTCCATTGGGTGTCGTCGTGTTGATGCCGACCAGACCGCTGGTGGTCACCGTCAGCCAATTGCCTCCGTTAAACAACTTCCATTTGTTCGCGTCCGATCCATCAATGTAAGTCCAGGCCACGGAAGAACCTGCCTGCGCGTAGCCGTAAAACGGCAAGCCCGCCGCGCCGGCAGTGTCCAGATACATGCCCCCGTAGCCGGAGGTGGTCGGCGACCTGACCGCGAAGACATCGGCGCCGGTGACCGGACTGGTCCGGTTGATGCCGACAAAGCTGGCGCGGAGCAGGAACTGATTGGGGGCGGTGTCGCCAAAGGGGCTGCTGGTAGAATCGTCCGCCCAGACGAATGAACCATTGTTCGTGGCCGCCGCATAGTTACCCAAAGCCCAGGAACTTTGTCCACTGGCCATGCTATTGTTGCCCATCGCCACGCCGAACTGGCCGCTGGCCTTTGAACCGTAGCCTGCGGCAAAGGAGTCATTGCCTGAGGAAGTTACAGATTCGCCCAAAGCCACCGAACCTGGACCGCTCGAAATCGGGATCCAGCCAATGGCAACGGAGCCATTGCCAGTGGCTTGGGCGGCATTGCCTATGGCGACTTCATAGGCACCGCCGCTGGCGGTTGAGTTATAACCCAACGCAACCGAATCACTGCCGCTCGCCGTGCTGGTACCCATGGCCAGCGAGCCATTCAACTCCAGTGTGAGTTCAGGCACATTATTGACTTCAAATACGACCGGCTGGCTGTTCACACTGCCGAGGAATTGACCCGGTGAAACAATGTTGCCGGTCAG
>JBEKKN010000120.1:0-5592 GCA_050010675.1 Verrucomicrobiota bacterium
CGCTGATGAAGGGCCGTTATCCGGTCTGCTGCCTGTTCCTGGAAATTGATCCGGCGGCGGTGGACGTGAACATTCATCCGGCCAAGCGCGAGGTGAAATTTCACCGCGAATTTGAAATCCGGAAACTGGTCGGGCAGGCGGTCAAGGAAGCGTTGCTCGCCTTCCATTCAACGGAATCCAACGTTCAGAGTTCAAGGTCCAAAGTCGATGCCGTCGAACAAACGGAACTCCAGCCCGCGCCAGCCTTGCCAAACTTCCCGGATAAATTAAAGCCCGTTTCGGCCGTTGAACCACCGAAGCCGTCGATTTCGCAACCGCCGCTACGAATGGGCTTTTCACCTGTGCCGCGGCGAAGCGAGGCGGAGGCAGGCGTGTCCCCATCGCCAGCCGCCAATCCGCAATCCGCCACGGCGCCGTCCGTTCCCGCCTCCGAAGTCCGGCCTCCGTCTTCCGCGGCCACGCCGCTGCTCAACGTTCCGCTCCGGCTCGTGGGGGTCATCGGCCGACTTTACGTCCTGCTGGAATCCGACCGCGGACTGGTGTTGCTCGACCAGCACGCGGCGCACGAACGGATTTTGTTCGAACAGATGCTTAATCGCATCGAAAAGGGCGGTTCGGCGCCGTCGCAGAAATTGCTGTTGCCGGAAACCGTCGAACTGCCGCCGCGCGACGCGCAATTCCTGCGCGAGCAACTGGCCGTGCTGACCAAGCTCGGCGTCGGCCTGAGCGAATTCGGCGAGCGGACGTTTCTGCTCGACGCCTTGCCGCCGTTCGTGAAGTCTGCCGACCCGCGCCGGTTTGTGTTTGATCTTGTGGATGAATTGCGCGCCGCTGGACGCGAGGTGAACCTGGCGCGGTTGGGCGAGCATACCGTGGCCAAGACCGTCTGCCGCCACGCGGTGAAGGCCAACGACCCGCTCGGCGGTCCGGAACTGGAAAACCTGGTCGAGGATTTGCGCCGCTGCGCCATGCCCTACACCTGTCCGCACGGCCGCCCGACGCTGATTGAGATGAACTACCGCGAATTGGAGAAAAAGTTTGGGAGGACGCAGTAATGTCCGTGTTCAAAGTGCTGGACAAGCAAACGCCGGAAAATTAAAAGTTAATCGTGAAAACCAAGACAAAATTTGTCCTTTCGACAATAATTATTTTGGTCTTACTTGCGGTTTTGGGGATTGTGTGTGTGGCTATTCATTTTCAGCCACATTTTGTTGAGCGTCCGATTGATGCGCGTTTTATTGGGCAACTCCGCGAAGTTTCTACATTAACCAACATATGGGCGAATAATCCCAAGGACGTGGCGCTACGGTTGGTGGGAAAAGATTTATTCCCAACGGGCAGACCTCCAGAAACAGATCAAGCAAGTGCCATAATGCAAAGTACATCTTCTGATCGTTGTGTTGTAAATGTGCTTGAGGGTTTTATGGACGATGGGACGAATGCGCTTATTGCCACATGGGACCGCGTTTTACTTCGGCGTGAAGGGCTTGTTTGGATTCCGTCTCATCGAGAAGTTTCATGGCAAACAAAAAATAGACCAGGATGGAGAAATGATCCCTTGGAATAATAGGAGCATTCCAAACGCTGCTTCGAAAGAATCCGCAAACACCGGTTGCCCCACGCCTTCGGGCAAAGATATTTCCGGCGAGCACTGGCGGTTTTGTCCGCAGTGCGGGCACGAGTTGATCAACGAGAAGTGCAAGCTGCGCTGTCCGCGCTGCCATTATTTCATGAGCTGCTCGGATTTTGATTTGGCCGGCTAGACACGGATTTCACGGATTTTCACGGATTCCCAAAATACAATTCCTGGTTTTTAATCTGTGTTAATCGGTGTAATCCGTGTCAAAACAGAAAATTTCTTCGTGTCCATCCACCACATTCGTGGTTAAATTTGGGTGTTCATGAACGATTGGAACATTCAATCCCGCGCGGCGGGCTGCGAGGCCTGCGGCAGACCGTTTGCCGATCGCGAGGCGTTTCATACGCTGCTGTTCGACGAGCAGTCGGAATTTTTGCGCCGGTCGGACGTCTGTGAGGCCTGCTGGCAAAACCAGTTCAGCGACGGTGCGCGCGAGCGCAAGGGGTTTATTTCCCACTGGCAGGGCATCTACGAAGCGCCCGTGCCGGCCGTGGACGCGATTCAGAAGGACACCGCCGAGACGTTGCTGCGGAAGCTCATCAAGCAAAACGATCCGCGCTACGCCCCCGCCGGTTACATTCTCGCCGTCATGCTCGAACGCAAACGCATACTCAAGGTGAAGGAGGAGGTTGTCCGCGAAGGCAGGCGCGTGTTCATCTACGAGCAGTCCGGGACCGGTGACGTGTTCACCATCACCGACCCGGTCTTGCGGCTGGATCAACTGGAGGAAGTCCAGCGCGACGTGGCCGCCTTGCTCGAACAGGGATTGAATCCGCCGGCGCCACCGCCGCCGGGCGAAACTTCCGCGCCCGCGCCGGAAAATCAGCCGATTGTTCAAAATTGAAAACATCGAACATTCAACATCCAACATCCAACATTCAATGCGCGGGCCGATGTGAGTCCGTTGGGTGTTCGGTTCCGCAATGCGGGATTGAATGCTGGAGGTTTTCGACCTGATTCATGTCTGACCTTGCCGAACTCCAAATCCGTCTCGGCTACACGTTTCGCAACGAAGATCTGTTGCAGCTGGCGCTGACGCATCCATCCGTGGCGCATGAAAGCGGCGAGCCGACGGCGCACAATCAACGGCTGGAATTTCTCGGCGACGCGGTGTTGCAACTCGTGTTGACGCACGAATTATACGACAAATATTCCGCTTTCGACGAAGGTCCCCTGACCAAGGCGCGGGCCAAGCTCGTCAACCGCCGCACGCTGGCCGAACACGCCCGGGCACTTGGGGTCGGCGCACACTTGATTCTCAGCCGCGGTGAGGAAACGAACGGCGGGCGGGAACGCGCCTCCACACTGGCGGACGCGTTTGAGTCCCTGCTGGGCGCGATATTTCTGGACGGCGGTTTAGATGCCGCGCGCGGGTTCATCCTGCGCGAATTCAGCGCGGCGTTCGGCAAATTGAGCGTGATACCGACGATTGAAAATCCGAAGGGCGAGTTGCAGGAGTTGTTGCAGGCGCGCTCGCCCAA
This sequence comes from Verrucomicrobiota bacterium, assembly GCA_050010675.1. Classification (GTDB taxonomy): domain Bacteria; phylum Verrucomicrobiota; class Verrucomicrobiia; order Limisphaerales; family UBA11358; genus UBA11358. The sequence continues at coordinate 3,121 of JBEKKN010000120.1, forward strand.
AGCGCCGGAATATCACGTTGTCTCCGCCACCGGACCGGACCATGACCGCGTGTTCGAATGCATCGTGCAGCACGACGGGATGGAACTGGCGCGCGGTTCAGGCAAAAGCAAAAAGGCCGCCGAGACCGACGCGGCCCTGGCGGCATTGAAAAAGTTGCGGGAGGAAAAACCTTAAGGGAGGGACAGCGTGCCGCCGTCCCTGAAATTTGGGTCGCCGACCCGGCGACCCTCCCAACTTACGGCCGGCTTTTGAGCAGGTCGCGGATTTCGGTAAGGAGTTGTTCTGTGGCCGTGGGCGGGGCCGCCGCTTCCTCGTGGCGAATCACCCTGTTTATGAGTTTAATCATCATAAAAATGCAGAACGCCACGATGATGAAGTTCAGCGTGACGGTGATAAAATCGCCCCAAGCCAGCACCGGCCCGACTTTTTGCGCGTCGAGCAACGGCATATGCGCGCCAAGGTTTTTAGGATCCGTCACGTACGCGGTCTGCGCCTGCGTGACCTTGTCCGACAACGACACATAAAGGTTGGTGAAATCAATATTGCCGACGAGCCGGGCGATGGGCGGCATGATGATGTCTGAAACCACCGCGCTGACAATTTTGCCGAAGGCCGCGCCGATGATGACGCCGACGGCGAGGTCCACGACATTGCCGCGCATGGCGAAAGCCTTGAATTCTTGAATGATTTTCATAAGCACCTTTTGATGGCGGAAACTTTAATGAAAGCACCGCGCATGGGAAGCTGAAAATGTGCTGGTAGGGTCGGCGCGCTGCGCCGACCGGACGCCTCAGCGCGGCGTCCCTACCTTTTATCCTCGTCCAGAAATGTCAGTTTCACGCCTTCCTTCGGTTTGGAGAAACTGTCGAGCAATGTCGGCGCGCCGGAGGCTGGGGCTGGTTTTGTTTCCACGTTCTGCGGTTCGAGCGCGGACCGCAACGCGCCTTCGACGAGCTGGGCACAATGGATTTTCATGGGCGGCAGCGGGCCGAGTTCGCCGGCCAGTTCCTCGGTCTTGAGCGCGAGCGCCTCCTCGGCGGTCTTGCCGCGAATCAATTCGGTGGCGAGGCTGGCGACGGCGATGGCGGTCTCGCAGCCAAACGATTGGAACGTGGCCCGGTCAATGACCTTTTTGCCGTTCTGTTCCTTGAACTTGACCCAGAGCCGCAGCATCTCGCCGCAATCGGCGTTGCCGACCGTGCCGACGGCGTCGGCGCCGGCCAGCTCGCCCATGTTTTGCGGATTGGCGAGCGCGGCCTGAATGCGTTTTTGCAAATCGTCGGTCACAATTTCAATACCTTGGCACGTTGGAATCGATTTCTTCCGCCCATGCGTTGATGCCACCTTTGACGCTCTTGAGGTATTTGAACCCCTGCTGTCTCAAAAAACCGATCGCCTGAAGCGAGCGCGCGCCGACCTTGCAGTGCAGATAATACTGCTGGTTCGGGTCGAGCTCGGTGAAGCGTTGCTGGAGCTGGCTCAAGGGCAGGAGCGGCACGCCGTCAATGTGCGCGATTTCGTATTCGTCCGGCTCGCGGATGTCGATCACCTTGATGCCAAGCTTCGGATCGTCCAGTGCCTTCTTCATGTCCTGCACCGTCACTTCATCGGGGTTCGCCGTCACCGGCACGGGCACAATGCCGCAGAACATTTCGTAATCAATCAATTCCTTGATGGTCGGATGCTCGCCGCAAACGGGGCACGCCGGGTCGCGGCGCAGTTTCAATTCGCGGAACTTCATGTCGAGCGCGTTGAACAGCAGCAACCGGCCGACGAGCGAACTGCCCTTGCCGATGGCGAGTTTCAAAATTTCCGTGGCCTGGATGCAGCCGATGATGCCGGGCAGGACGCCGAGCACGCCGCCTTCCGCACAGCTTGGCACCATGCCGGGCGGCGGCGGTTCGGGATACAGACAGCGGTAACACGGTCCGCCCAGATGCGGAGCAAACACACTGGCCTGTCCCTCGAAACGAAAAATCGAGCCATAGACATTCGGCTTTTTGAGCAGGACGCAGGCGTCGTTGGTGAGATAGCGCGTCGGGAAATTATCCGTGCCGTCCACCACGATGTCGTAGGGCCGGATGAGGTCGAGCGCGTTTTCGGAGGTGATGCGTGTGTTGTGGAGAACGACCTCGCAATGGGGGTTGATGCCATGCAGGGTTTCCTTGGCCGATTGTGCCTTGGGCCGGCCCACGTCGGCGTCCGTGTGCAGAATCTGGCGTTGCAGATTGGAGTAATCCACCGTGTCGAAATCCACGATGCCAATTTTGCCGATGCCAGCGGCGGCGAGGTACATGGCGATGGGCGAACCGAGGCCGCCGGCGCCGATGCACAGGACGCTGGTGCCCTTGATTTTCTTTTGGCCCGCCAGGCCGACTTCCGGCAGAATCAGGTGTCGCGAATAGCGGCGAATTTCGTCATTGTTCAATTCCATAAATCGAGCAAGCCATCATAGGGCAAAAAACGTAGAA
>JBEKKN010000121.1:0-5482 GCA_050010675.1 Verrucomicrobiota bacterium
TCGAACAATGTGATATTGAGCGGAGTGTTGGCGGGCGACACGGCCAACGTGAAGCTATCGACGAATGGATACGTGGCAAACTTCGTGAGTGCGAATGTTGGGACAGGGATCGGGGTGACGGTAAGCGGACTGACACTGACGGGGAGCGCGGCGGGGAACTACAGCCTGAGCCAGCCGACGGCATTAACGGCGAACATTACAGCCAGGACTGTTACAATTTTGACGGTATCTTCACCGGTGATAACTTCGGTTGGTCTAACCAATGGTGTAGTCACCGTTACCTGGAATTCGGTGTCTGGTGGAATGTATCGGGTGCAATACAATAACAATCTTAATGGCGGGACCTGGAGTAACCTGTCGCCGGATGTGGTGGCGTCTGGTCTGACTGCTACGCAAACCAACTTCGTGGGTAGTCTGCCGCAGCAATTCTACCGGATACTGGTTTTGAACCCCGGGTTGACTGCCAACAACAAGATGTATGACGGAACGACGACAGCGACACTGGTCAGCAACAACATGGTCCTGGCCGGTGTGTTGGCGGTAGACACGGCCAACGTGAAGCTATCAACGAACGGGTACGTGGCGAACTTTGTGAGCGCGAACGTGGGTGTTGGGATACCAGTGACAGTAAGTGGCTTGACACTGACCGGTAGCGCAGCGGGGAACTATACGTTGAGCCAGCCGACGGGATTGACGGCGAATATCACGCCTGCCGCGCTCACTGTAAGTGCCGTCAACCAGAACATGACCTATGGGTTGTCGATTCCTCCTTTGACCGCCAGTTACAGCGGATTTGTCAACGGTGAAGGGACGAACGTCCTGGGTGGCGCTCCAAGCTTAAGTACTGGTGCCACGACCAACAGCCTGCCGGGAGTCTATACAATTACAATCGGTCCCGGGACGCTATTCACCGTCAATTATACCTTTACGTTTATCAACGGGACACTGACGGTGGTGGCGGTGCCGCAACTGAGCGGGCTGGTTTTGAATGGGAGCCAATTCGTTTTCAGTTGGCCAACGGTTACCAGTCAGCACTACCAACTCCAGTACAAAGACAATCTTACCGCAGCGACCTGGACTTCTGTGGGCGGCCTCGTACCCGGCACGGGCAATCCGGTCCTAGTTACCAATAATCTAAGCGCGTCACCTCAGCGATTCTTCAGGGTGGTCATCAGTTATTAAAAGGATGTTCGACTTTTTGGCAGTTCGGAGCAGGGAGACAGTTTGTCATCATGCAAATTAACGTTCTGGAATATTTAGAAAAAGGTCCCTTGGCTAAATGCCGGGACAAAGTCGCCATCCGGGACGCCAGCCGGAGTTTCACGTTCGGGGACATCGAGCGCTTTGCCAAGAACTGCGCGGCCTTGATTCTGGAAAAAACAGCGGCCATCAACCAGCCGGTGGCCGTGTTCCTCCCGAAAAGCATTGAGGCCGTCATCGCCAACCTTGGCGCCCTTTACACGGGCAATTGTTACGCCAACCTCGACATTAAATCGCCGCCCGAACGGTTGAAGAGCATGTTGCAAAACCTGAAACCGACCGTGATTGTTACCGCGCCCGCCCACGCGCCCAGGTTGCGTTCCCTGGGTATCCCGGAGGAACAATTGCTTTTGGTGGAACAGGCCTTCACCCCGGAGACCCGTTACGATAACGCGCGCCTGCAGGAACGGCTCGAATCCGTCATCGACACCGACCCGGTTTATATCATCTATACCTCGGGATCCACCGGCATACCCAAGGGCGTCGTCATTCCGCATCGCGGGGTCATCGATTACATTGACTGGGCCCGTGACTGCTATCAGATTTCCGCAGGCGAGGTGATTGGCAATCAAGCCCCGTTCTTTTTCGACAACTCCACGCTGGACCTTTACCTGTGCCTGTCCTGTGGGGCGACGCTCGTCCTGATTCCGGAGGAGAATTTCGGTTATCCGCTCAAATTGATGCAGTTCGTGGAACGGATGGGCATTACCACGTTTTTCTGGGTGCCGTCGGTGATGACCAGTGTGGCCAATTTCAAAATCCTGGATTCACTCGCGCCGGCCTCAGTCAAAAAAATTCTATTTGCGGGCGAAGTGATGCCCACCCGGACGCTCAACTATTGGCGCCGCAGTTATCCCCACGCCCTCTTTTCCAATCTTTATGGGCCCACTGAAATCACCGTGGACTGCACCTATTATATCGTGGACCGGGAATTCAAAGATGAGGAGGCGCTGCCCATTGGTTTCCCGTGTCGCAACAGCGACATTTTGATTCTGAATGAAAAAAACGAATCGGCCGGAACGGACGAACCGGGCGAGATCTGTGTGCGGGGAAGTTCCCTGGCGTTGGGTTATTGGAACAACCCGGAAAAGACCGCCGCCGCCTTTGTTCAGAACCCGCTCAACCCGCATTATCCCGAATTGATCTATCGGACCGGTGACCTGGTCTCCCGAAATACCCGCAGGGAAATCATGTTCATCGGCCGCAAGGATTTTCAGATCAAACATCTGGGTTATCGGATTGAGCTGGGGGAGATCGAACATGCCGCCTTCCAGGTGGCAGGCCTTCACAACGGTTGTGTCATTTACAACCCGGACAAGAAGGAAATCGCCCTGTTTTATGAGTCAGACCGTGATCTGTTGCCAGCTTCCATTCGCGAGCAAATGATGGCCCGTCTGCCGAAATACATGTTGCCCACGTCGTTTCATCGCCTGGATAAAATTCCGCTCACGGCGAACGGAAAATACGACCGGGTCAAGCTGGCTGCGACCCTGCAAACCATACCGGCTTGAATCCAGAACAGGTCATCATTATCGGCACTGGGCGGCTTCCTTGCAGTTGCTTGGAAGCTTGTCTCGCCCGTTCCGTCCCGGTGGCCGGTTGTATTGAGTCAGGCAGCCAGGGTTTTTCTCCGTTGGCCGCCTTATGCCGTAAACGGGGCGTCGAATACCAGCTGACGCTGGATCGAAAATCATTGTCACAATACTTTTTGTCGATCCGCCGGCACACCCTGGTGGTCAGCGCCTATAATTATTTTATCTTTCCGCGCGAGGTCCTGGAGAATCCTGCGCTGAATGTCATCAATTTTCACAATTCCCTCCTGCCGCGGCATCGCGGTCGCAATGCCCCGACTTGGAGCATTTATGAAATGGATGAAATCACCGGCATCACCTGGCACCAGGTCCATCCCACGGTGGATGCCGGAGATGTGATCGTGCAGAAATCGATTGCGATCGATGGTAATGTCACCGCCCTCAATCTGACACTCCAGACACTGGATGTCGCCGCTGCGGTGTTCACGGAAATATTGCCCTCACTTTTGAGTCAGACCTACACCTGCACACCGGTCCGGAATGACGGCAACGGCAGCTACCACCGCTCAACGGAGGTGCCCAATGGCGGCGTGTTCGATCCAGCGTGGACGATAAAACAAGCCTATGCTTTTTTAAGGGCGCTCGATTACGGCAAGTTCAAGGTCTTTGCCGCTCCGAAGCTGCATTTTTCGGGAGCAGATTGGTCCATCACCGGCTATCAAATCCGGCCGGCCAACTCCGGTTCTCTCGAGGGGGCTGCGGTCGCGTTTCAGGACCGGCAACTGCGCCTGCGTGATCGGGAAGCAGAACTCTTGATAAGTTGTGACTGATTATTTATCCAATACCGCCTTGAACGACATTTTTGCCATCCTGAAGACAATCCGTCCGGAGCTGGATTTTTCCCAATCCAAGGACTTCATCGGCGAGGGTCTGCTGGACTCCTTTGACGTTGTTACCCTCGTGTCGGCCCTGGATAAAAAATATGGCGTCTCCATCCCCGGCACGGAAATCGTTCCCGATAATTTCAAGAACCTGGAAGCTATTGAGACGCTTCTGCGCAAAAGCGGGGCCAAACTGTGAATTTCACCTTCCGGCGCAAGCGCATCAGCGGCATCCTCACCGTTCTCCCGGCGAGGGAACAGTCGTTTGTGGACGACATGAAGAATTTTAACTTTCCCGAGGCGCGTTCCCTTAAGCTCAAGGAAGTGATGGGATACGACAAACACCGCATCGTCGAACCCAGCGTTTGCGTTTCCGACCTGGCGGTCTTTGCCTTGAAACACCTGTTCGAGAAGGAGCTGCTGCACCCGGATGAATTTGATGCGCTCATCCTCGTCACCCAGTCGCCGGACTATTTCATGCCGCCGACCAGCAACGTCATCCAAGGACGGTTGAATCTTAAAAAGGACCTTTTCTGTCTGGACATCAATCAGGGTTGCGCCGGATTTGTCATCGGCTTGATCCAGGCCTTTTTATTGTTGGAACAGGAAAGCATCCGCAAGGTGGTGGTGGTGAACGCTGATGTGCTCAGTCGTAAAACGTCTCCGAAGGATCGCAACAGCTACCCATTGATTGGCGATGGCGCCTCCATTACGGTGGTTGAGCGTGATGCCGCCGATTCTGTCATTCATGCCAATCTCAAGATGGATGGCACGCGCAACAATGTGCTGATGATACCCGCGGGCGGATTTCGGCGCCCCAGCTCGCCGGAGACCGCGTGTTTGGAGGACGTGGGTGACAACAATCTCCGGGCCAAGGATCATTTGCACATGGACGGTTCGGCCGTGTTCAATTTTGTGCAGGTGGAGGTTCCGGCGTTGATCAGCGATCTGATGCAGCACACGGGCAGCGCGGTGGAACAGGTGGATTATTTCTTCTGCCACCAGCCCAACCGGTTTATGTTGCAAAAGCTCGCGGACAAGATGCGGGTGCCCCATGCCAAGATGCCCAGCAACGTGGTTGAAAATTTCGGGAACAGCAGTGGGGTCACCATCCCCGCCGCGATCACTTTCAATCTGGGAGACCGGCTCATGCGGGAAAAGTTCAAGGTCTGCTTTGCCGGGTTTGGCGTGGGATTGACCTGGGGCGCAATGCTGCTGGATTTGGGACGCGTCAATTTCAACAGTCTGATAGATTATGAATAGAATCAGAACCCCGGCAAAGGGGGCGCGGCTTGACTTGAGGTATCATGCTTGTCAGCTTGACCGGCGTGAACCTTGACTCGTGATCGAACTCAAACAACGGAAGTCATCAAACATATGGATAAAACACTATTCTACGAACAAATGGCACAAATTCTTGATACCGACGAGGTAAACCCTGATAACGTGCTGAAGGATTTTGAAACTTGGGATTCCTTGGCGGTCCTGTCGGTGATGGCCATGGCCGATTCAAAATTCGGCGTGGCGATCAAGGCGGACGAGATGCGGTCAGCGGTCACCGTGGCCGATCTGGAAAAAATGGTGGAGGGAAAATTGAAGTAGGGTTCTGGGGGGTGGATTCCCCTGCCAAAACACATTCATGAAGCATATCTTTAAAAACAGGAAAATCAGCGCCATTGTTTCAGTGGTGCCCAAGGAGGAGTATCGTTTTGATGACGAGTACCCGCATTACAAGCTTACGGCAGACAAGGCCAGGCGGTTCAAGAAGATGATTGGCCTGGACCGGCACCGGATTGCGCCACCAGACGT
>JBEKKN010000122.1:0-5445 GCA_050010675.1 Verrucomicrobiota bacterium
GGTGACCATGCCGAAAGCGGACTGTCCATTGCCCAGCGTCGTATTGCCGGTGTAAATGCCGTTCGGCGCGGGTTTCAGCGCCTGACCATAACTGTAAATCACGTAACGCACCGGCGATTGCGGGGTGCCGCTGACGCGCAGCAACGACATCACCTGCTGCGGCAGCCATTCATACATTTCATCGTTGATGCCGTTTGCCTGTTGCACGGGATCGTTCCAGTTCAGGAACGGTGATTGGCTGGTCAATTGCGGCACGCTGAGAATGTCACCCACGTTCTCGAATGAACCCGATAATCCATCCGGATTGACAAAATTCGTCCGCGTGGCATTGATGTCCGCAACCAACTGACCCAACACCGAGCCGGCCGCGGCCGGCCCGGCGGGATTGATCGGAGACAGCGCCGTGAAATTCGTAAGCCCGTTGGCGTGTTGCACCCCGACTTCAGGCAAAGCAAGGAAGGAAGAGATGTCCGACGAAGTCACAGTATTGGAAAGGGCAAGCACGCCGCTGAACAAGGCCGACCAGGCGGCGAGTCCGGCCTGCGGATTGTTGGGGTCGTTCGCCCCGACATTCACCGACAGCGTCCCGCGCGAGGCGTTGTCATCGAATGTTGTGGTAAAATTGTCGAACATCAACCAGTCCTGCGCCGGCGCGGTGTTGACGGCATCGTAATATTGGCCTGAGGCCAATGCCGCGTCGCCCGTCCACTGCACCCAGGTGTTGGTGCCAACCGAACCATCACTCAAGATGTTCGGCGACTTCAGATAAACCGTCTGCCAGGGTGTGCCGCGGTGGACACGGCCCAGCCAGCCGACGGTTGGCATTTTATATGTCGGAAAATCCCAGTCTTGCGACTGCCAGACCAGCGGATCCTTGATCGCAAGATTGTAATCGTTTGTATCCCCGCCTAAGGGCTGCATGAACAGCATGGACCGGCCCCACGGGGTGTAATGATCGTTCAACTGGCCGAGGTTGCCATTGGTATCCATCAGGGTGGGGAGTATTTCCGGAGGATTAAATGGTGTGTTGGTGCCGGGTTGCAGTGCGGTATAGGTAGGCAGCGTGTAATTCAAATCGCTGGCGGTGTAATGGACCAACGGATCATTCGCCTGCCAGGTGGTGTAGTAAATCGCGTAGCGGGTTGGCGAGTAAGGCGCCGGCGAACTCGTCTGCAAATTCGTCGCGGTGGCACTGCCATAGATGCCATAAGCGGGCGCTATGCCGATGTTGTTAGGTTTGAAAAAGCCGTCAAAAAAGGCCTGCTGTTGCGGCGGCGTGCCTCCCAGGGTGTACGATTCGGGATCGCCCCGGAAGGGGACATCCTCCGCGGGCGGTTGGCCTCCCCTTGAATATTTGATTTGATTGAGGATTCCATTCGGAATGCCGACAGCCGACAGATTGGTATTCCACACACCGTACTGGTCATCGGTGAAAATTTCCGCATTCAAATCGCGGGTGGTGTCCGGACCGGCAAACTGGGCGTAATCAATGACGTGGTTGCCATCCAGCATGAACACCTGCAGGCGGTTGGTCGTCACCAAACCAAAATTCGGAAGCGGGAAACCGGGCGGGCCATTTTCAAAAAGCGGATCCGGCGGTTCGGGAACGAATCGCGGAGGCGTGTCGTTGAAACGGTAAGCCCACCAATTGGTGTTAAACGGAAAACCCGGATTCAGTTGCATGTTGATGCTCGTCAACAACGGAATGTCAAAGGAATTGGGATTCGGATGACCATCGCCGTCCCACGGCAGAACGCCCGGCCAAAACTGCGAGCTGGCGATATTGACCGAATTATCGATGAAAAGATTGCCGGTAGTCACCGGGGTCATTCTGCCATCATTGGTTAACACCATGGACAGCGTGTCCCGCACCATTATGGTTAATCCCAAAGATGAAACCGGCACATAATTGTTGGTGTACGAATTCCAGCATTCCACGCCCAATTGATTTGAGATACACATCGTGTACATCTGGTTGGTGGTGAACCCGGTATAATCAACCGGTGGGGAAGATGCATTGATCGCCGGGCGCGTCACTTCCAGCCGGCGCGTCATGCCCACCATGCTCTCCATGGAAAACTCGTTGAAATTGGGAAAACCCTTCTTCGCACCAACAATCCACGGCACGCCATAGACGTTCACGTTTGCCCAAACTCCGGGACCAAAATCGAGAGGTGCATTATGATTCAACAAATCGGTGATATCCACCGGCCGGTTGAGTTGCGCGTCATTCGTTCCCACGACCGACACGACCTGTTCGTAGCCGTTGATGTAAATATTGGTGTAGCCGGACACCGTGTCGTTGGTCACAAGGAAAATCGGGCGGAAAACGGAAGGGAAATTGGCGCCTTGAACGGCTGTGTTGTTGGTCGTGGCGTCATAAATATTGGCGGCGAGCTGGAGCACGCGCTGGACGGCTGGCGTATAGACAAACTGGTTGCTCACCAGCACGGGAATGCTGGTGATGCCAAACGGCACTGGTATGTTGGTGGGCGTGGCCGACGTGCTGATGTTGGTGGTCATGCCGTAGGTCAACACATAGTTCGACGGACTCTCCGCAATCCATGCCTGCGAATACTCACGCAGCATCTTGTCGGCGGCGATGGTGAAGAATTGCAGCGGCGTCCACTGGATAAAATTGGTTTCCGCACCCGGGAAGAAGGTGATTTTGGTGACCACTCCGTTGGCGTCGAAGTTGGCCAACGCGTTGGAATAATTGAGGTTGATTTTGTCCTGCTCCGGCGCGGATTCCACGCCCATCTGCGCGGCCAGCCGGTAATAGGTGTAACGGTTGTAGGTGGAAACGTTGGTGCCAGCATTGAGCAGGCGGCCGGTAAAATCTGCTCCCGCAGCTATCTGGGAACCCGGCAAGCCCATGGTAGTTTCACTTGTGTTATACAACTCCTGCAGGTCGAAGAATTGATTGGTGTTGTCCGCGCCGGCCCACGGCAACGAGGAGACGTCGTTTTCAAACGGCAACGGAAAACCGGTTTGCAACGGTCCGTCGCTGTAACCGTCAATACCGTCATTCCGGAACACCGACCCAGGTACAAACAACGCATCGGCAGTCCGCAACGTTCGGTAGTTGTTATCATAACGATATGCCAGCAAGGCGCGCGCGTCTTCAAAAGCGTGGCCTTGATTGGCAGCCGGAGTCGGATTGGCCTGGTTGTATTGGTACCAGGTCACTGAGTCGACAATCTGACCCCATTGATTCGTATTCAAATCCGCGAGAAATGCCGCCAGATTGAGCTCCCACGAACCGACCCCCTGATTACGCATAAAAGCGTCGCCTACACTCGCCGACGGAGGAGGGTTCACAGGAATACCGTTGTTCCCGGGTCCAGCCATTTTATCATCCAGGCTTTGATTATGAATGGCGTTCAAATCGAGCGCGTTGCCGACGGGCACGGCGATGAAGGCGTAGCGCGCCACAAACAGATTGTTCGGCCCGTACGGCTGGTCCGGATGCTGCAAGACCCCAACCCATTCCGGGTCGCCCGTCATCAAGTTGGTCACCACGTTGGCCGGGTTGTTGTTTTCGGTCCCGTCCGGATGCAAGTAACCGCCCGTGTTACCGAACTGCGGCTGTTCACCGTTCGGATCGTTTGTACCGTTGCGGTTCAGGTCCAGGTAAAAACGGAAATCGAGCGGGTCGTTCGGATTGGCATTGGTCTGGACGAACACCGGCGGGCGCGGGCTGTAATACAAATTGGCGAGGTTTTGGAGAAAGTCAGCCGGACTCAACGGGTTTCCGTTCGGATAGAAATAATTGACGTTCGTAAAACCGGCGACGCCGGTATAAAACCCCGTCGAATTGATATAATTGGTCGAGACGAGGAGGCCGAAGTTGTAGGGATTGGTGGTGGCGAGAACGTTGGCGACGATTTGCGCCTCGGCATTGGCCAGGGCGTCATCGGCGGCCAGTTGCGAGGAGTAGGTGTCCGTGGTGGTGGTCACCGCGCCGCGTTCGCGCCGGCTGACGGCCAGAAACGTCAGGGCCAGGAGCGTCACCACCGCCAGCAGAATCACCGTGATGACCAGGGCCACGCCCTTTTGGGGGTGACGGGTGACGCGTGACACGTGACACGAATGCATCACCCGTGCCGCGTTGCTTTTCTCGTCACTTGTCACTCGCCACATGTCACGTTCCAGTTTCATTGATAGGCCGTCGGGTCCACGTAGGAGACGAGGTGACGAGTCTCCACTCCTCAAACCGGGAGCAGTGAGACTCCTTACGTCGTCTCCTACTGGATGATGGAAATTCGATTTCATTGATAGGCCGTCGGGTCAACGTTGCGGATCAGGACGCGCTGGCGGAACAGATGCACCTGGCCGGCGTGCTGAGCGAGGTAATTGGTCTGCGCCAACAAATTGCCGTTAAATGCCTCGGCGCGCTTGAGCACGACATCCTCCAACACGCCCAGCTCCACCTCCACCGACGCCGGCACGGTGTTGCTGTACATGTAAAAGCCAATCTCACCCGAGGCGGGCGGCAGGTAGAAGCCAGTATTTTGGTTGGTGATGAGATGTCCGTTGTAAAAGTCGTAGATGTTTGTCATCCGAAAGCCGTTGGGATCATAGGCACGCACGCGTAAAGCCACCACGCCATCCATCAAATGGCTCCAATTGGTCCAGGCCCCGGAGTTCAACTGGTTATTGAAAGAATTGAAAAGCCCCGCAGGATTGGCGCTCACGTTCGTGGTCAGGTAGAAACGATAAAGCGGATACAGCGCGCCGTCCGGCGAATTCGTGCTCACCAAATAACCCGTGCCCACCCAGTTCGGGCTGCCGCTGATATTTTGGCGGCTGAGACTAAAGAAGCTCTCCAGCACATTCGTCCGCTGCGTGTTGGGATCGTTGACGCCAATGAGCGATTGATACAATGGCGATGGCGGTGAAGCAAAGGAGGTCACCACCGCAGTAAAATTGACGTTGTTGTTCGTGTTGTCGGGGTCATTCCAAATAATATTCGTGTTGATTGTCTTCGACGACGGGGTCATTCCCTCCAAATCGCCGACCATCAAGCCCATTGCCAGGCGGCCGGATTCGAGCAAATCGGTCTCGGTAAGGCTGGCGCGGAAGGCTTTCTGGGTGCTGTTGAAAACCGTCATCAACGCCAGCACAATGAGCGACAGCAACACCATCGTCACCAGGATTTCCACCAGCGTGAAAGCCATCCAATTGCGGAATGCGGATTGCGGAATGCGGATTGCCGGACGAGACTGACTGCCTCGCTTCCAATCAATCCGAACTTCGAACTCCGAACTCCGAACTTTCATATTCATGGCGCGTTGGTGAAAAACTGCGGCTGAAAGAAATACAACATGTTGTTGGCAACGACATTGGTCGGCACGAGCTGGCCGGCAACCGTCGTGCGGAAGGTCTGGCGGCCGTTGCCCGGACTGCCATTGGGCAGCAATGGCCACAGAAACGTCAGCCGCA
>JBEKKN010000123.1:0-5022 GCA_050010675.1 Verrucomicrobiota bacterium
AGGCGGATGTCGTTGATGCCATAGCGAATCATGGCGATGCGTTCGATGCCGAAGCCGAACGCCCAGCCGGTCCAGATTTCCGGGTCGTAACCGACGTTCTCGAACACCTGCGGATGCACCATGCCGCAGCCGGCAATCTCCAGCCAGTCCTTGCCCAGCTTTTTTACCAGCGCATTACTGAAATCAATCTCGAAGCTCGGCTCGGTGTAGCTGAAATAGTGAGGGCGGAACCGGATTTTTGTCTCCTCACCGAGCAGTTCCTTGAACACAAATTCGACCGTGCCCTTGAGGTCGCTCACGGTGACGTTTTTGTCCACGTAAAGCCCTTCGATCTGCTGGAAGGTCGGGTTATGCGTGGCATCGGCATTGTCGCGGCGATAGACGCGGCCCGGGACAATGATGCGGACGGGCGGCGGCTGCGATTTCATCACCCGGATCTGGACGGAGCTGGTGTGCGTGCGAAGCAGAAACGGTTTTTCCCCACGACCCTCACCCGGCGCTGCCGCGCCGCCCTCTCCCGCGCCCGCAGGCGAGGGCGAAGCCAGATAGAACGTGTCCTGACTATCGCGGGCAGGGTGGTCGGCGGGCGTATTGAGCGCATCGAAGCAGTGATATTCGTCCTCAATTTCCGGGCCGTCGGCAACCGCGAAGCCGAGTTTGCGAAAGGCACGGACAATGTCCTCGGTCACCTGCGTGAGCGGGTGGAGCTTGCCAAGCGCGCGGCGGCGGCCCGGGGCGCTGAAATCGGCCGGCTCCTTCGGCAGCGCGGCCGCCAGTTCAAGTTCGGAGCGGCGCTCCGCCAGTGCCGCTTCCAGTTCAACCTTGGCGGCGTTGATGAGCTTGCCGGCCGCGGGCTTTTCCTCCTTCGACAACGTGCCGAGTTGTTTCATCAGCGCGGTAAATTTGCCATGCGGGCCAATCCACGCGCCCTTGGTTTGTTCGAGCGCGGCAAGGTCGGCGGCGGCTTTCAGCTCATTTAACGCGGCCTGCTTCAAAGGCTCGATTTCATTTAACAGTGACATGGGAAACGAGTGTCGAGTTTCAAGTTTCAAGTTTCAAGTTTTGAGTGAACAAAGAAAAAGGGCGGCTGTCGCCAGCCGCCCGCTTGAAACTGGAAAGGGTGAACCGCTACGCCTTGGCCAACGTCGCGGCGGGCTTGTTCTTCAACGCGGCCTTGGCAACGTTCACCAACTCGGCAAACGCGGCGGCGTCCTGCGCCGCGAGATCCGCCAGGACCTTGCGGTCGAGCGCGCATTTGGCGGCCTTGAGTCCCTCCATGAACCGGCTGTAGGTGAGACCGGCGGCGCGGGCGGCGGCGTTGATGCGGATCTGCCAGAGATAGCGGAACGTGCGTTTCTTGACGCGGCGATCGCGATAGGCGTACTGGCGGCCATGGTCCACCGCGTCGGACGCGTAGCGGTAAAGTTTTGAGCGGCGCATCCGGAAGCCTTTGGCGGCGCGGATCATCCGGGTGCGGCGTTTGCGGGAAGCGGGGGCGTTGGTAACTCGCATGACGGGGTTGAAAGTTGAGGGTTGAGAGTTGGGAGACCTAGCGGCTGAACGGCAGATTTTGCGTGATGCGGTAGGCATCCGTGGCATCCACACCGGTCAAACCGCGCAACGAGCGGCGGCGTTTGGAATTTTTGGATTGCGCCAGATGGCGCCGGCCCGCGCTGGAGCGCATCACCTTTCCGCCGGCCGTAATCTTGAAACGCTTGGCCACGGACTTCCTGGTTTTAATGCCTTTGGGACGTCGCATAAAATCTTAAAATGTTGATTACAAAAGAGCGGACATCATATCGGATGCTGGTGGAGGTGCAAGCCCGAATTTCACGAATTTAGCGTGTCCGGCCGCTTGCCATTACCGGGAACGCAACCTATTTTCGTTGCAATGAAATATCGTCGTTTTGGACGGACGGAACTGGCCATGCCGGTGATTTCCTGCGGCGGCATGCGGTATCAATTCAAATGGGAGGACGTGGATCCCGGAGCCATCCCGCGGGCAAACCAGGCAAACTTGGAGGCGGTCATCCACCGCGCCCTGGAACTCGGCATCAACCATATTGAAACGGCTCGCGGCTACGGCACCTCGGAAATGCAACTCGGCCACGTGCTGCCAGAATTGCCCCGGGGGAAAATCATCGTCCAGACGAAGGTCAAACCCTGCGCCACGCAGAAGGAATTCCTCGAAATTTTTGAGACTTCGATGAAATACCTGAAGCTGGACCACGTGGATTTGTTGTCGTTGCACGGCATCAACAACCGTGAACTGCTGGACTGGTCGCTCCGGAAAAACGGTTCCCTGGCCGCCGCGCGGCAATTGCAAAAGGAAGGCCGCGCCCGGTTTATCGGTTTTTCCACGCACGCCACCACGGACGTCATCCTCGAAGCCGTCAACAGCGGCGGGTTCGATTACCTGAACCTTCACTGGTATTTCGTGAATGACTTGAACTGGTCGGCGGTGGCGGCGGCCCACCGGCAGGACATGGGGGTGTTCATCATCAGCCCGAATGACAAGGGCGGCAAACTGTACGAGCCGCCCCCAAAACTCGTCCGGCTTTGTGCGCCGCTGACCCCGATGAAGTTCAACGACCTCTACTGCCTGGCCCGGAAGGAAGTCCACACGCTCAGTTGCGGCGCGGCCAAACCGGCGGATTTCGACGAGCACGTCCGGGCGCTGGATTTTTATGACCGGATTCCGGAAACCGTGGGACCGATCGAACAACGGCTGCGCGCGGAGATGGAACGCGTGCTCGGCGCGGACTGGTGCGCGCGGTGGTTCGAGGGATTGCCCAATTTCGAGGATGTACCCGGCGAGATCAACGTTTCGGAAATTTTACGGCTTTGGACGTATGCGAAATCGCTGGATCTGATCGCCTGGGGCAAGATGCGCTACAACCTGCTGGGCCAGGCGGACCACTGGTTTCCGGGCCAGAACGCGGCGAAGATCAAGGAACTGGACCTGCCGCCGGCGATTCCTCACAGCCCGTTTGCCGGAAGGATTCCGGAAATTCTGAAGGACGCCCACCAGATGTTGTTTGAGAAACCGGTAAAACGGCTCAGCGCCGGCTGAAACCACCCCACTATGGGCTGTTCGTGCTGATGGTCAATGGGGGCACCACTGAAGCGGCCGGGGTCAGGTCAATGGGGGCGCCGGCGTTGAGCTGGGCCAGGACCGCGGCGGTCAAATCGTTTTGATCGTCATTGTACATCAGGACCGGGGTTTGATTGAGGGATTGTGCCGCCATGTCTATGACCATGGTGTAGCTGGCGGCTTTGGCCTTGGTTGTAACGACCGTGGTGATTTCCTGGATGATATCGGTGCGCATCCGCTGGGTTTGCGCCGCGAGGGTGGCCTGGGCCTGGCGTTCGAACTGCACGACGGCCGTTTGCGAACTTTGAATCTCGGTGTATTTGTCAGCCGCGGCCTGTTTGCGCTTGTCGCGTTCATCAGAAGAAATGGCCTGGTCATTGGCGGCATCCAGCAATTTTTGATAGTCGTCACGATCCTTCTGCAAATTATCCAGAAAGCCGCGGTCCTCCTTGTCTAGCTCGGCCTTGCGGTCATTGAGCGCGGTCTCGGCCTGCTTGGTTTTCCAGTAACCGTCAAACAGCTTGCGCATGTCCACCGTGGCAATTTTTTGCTGCGCCAGGGCGGGACTGCTCAAAATCGTCATCAATAAAACCGCCGGAAAAATGATTCGCAAAATGTTTCTCATGGGAATAGGAAAGCAGAATTTTCCATGGACGCCAACTGAAAACTGGCGGGTTCAAAGCCCGGTCGGCAAATCAGGGCTAGGGCATTTGCAGCAGGTAAAACTGTTGAGGGGTATTGGTGGGCGGCGTGTTCGTGAAAGAAAACTGGCCCTGGCTGCCAAATTGGTAGGCGTTGATGACACTCCACTGATTCAAGGGCGTCGTTAGATTTGTCGAGGCCAGCACAATATAGGTGCCATTGTTGGTGCCGCCGATGCCGTTAAAGACGAAACCGCCGTTGGTGCCTGCCGTGATGCCGGTGAAAGTCGGCGCTGTCAGCACCGTTAGCACCGCCGGCGGCGCGCTGGTGACGGAGCCAAGGCTGTTGGTAACGATGACGGCATAGCCACCGTCGTTGTTTGTCTGCGCGTTGTTGATGGTGAGCGCAGTGCTGGTGGAACCGCTGATGACCGAGCCGTCGGCGTTTGTCCCGTCAGCCAGGTTCGCGCCGTTAAGCTGCCATTGGTAACCCAGCGTTGCCGTTCCGGCGGCGATCACGGTGAAGGTGACGCTTGATCCCAGGCCCACTGTCCGGTTCGTCGGCGGCGTAACGATGGTCGGCAATGACACGACGGTTAGCGTCGCGTTCGAGCTGGTCACCACTCCTGCGGGATTTGTAATAACCAGCCAGTACCTACCGTCGTCATTTGTTTGTGGGTCAACAACAAACAAGGTCGTATTCGTCGCTCCATAAATGTGAAAAGGGTACGGGCTTGAAACATTGGTGCCCCCATTGACCAAATTTGTACCATCTTTCACCCATTGGTAAGTTTCAGGAGGAGTACCAGGCGACTCGGAAATAGAGAAGGATATATAACCCCCAACGGAACCCGCGCCAACTTCAATTGTTTGACTGACCGGTTGCGCCGTGATCAATGGAAAAGCGTTTGTCACTGTCAGGGCAACAACAGAACTGGTCACCGATCCCGCAAAATTGGTGACGATGAGCTGGTAGTTTCCGCTGTTGGTCGTCTGCGCATTGTTGACGGTCAGTGTGGCATTGGTTACGCCGCTGATGTTCCCGCCATTGACCAAATTGGTCCATATTAAATTTGTTCCCTGCTCCTGCCATTGGTATGTCAGCGGCGGCGTCCCCGTTGCGACAGCCACAAGTGACACACTCGTCCCTGCTGCCACCGCCTGGTTTGTCGGCTGGGTGGTGATCACCGGCAGCAGCACCGTCCATCCGATTTTGGCCAGGAAGGCGTCGCCGGGACCATTGAGAGAAGATTGATATGGATTAAAGGTTGGAAAGTTCGCCGAAGC
>JBEKKN010000124.1:0-4748 GCA_050010675.1 Verrucomicrobiota bacterium
GTCGGCGAGCTGGTTCATCGCGGCGGCAAACTGCCGGGGCGGTGGCTCCGGCTGGTCACAAAAATGGTTCAACGTGATTTCCGCCGAGGGCAGGTCCTGCAAATTCTCGGCCTGAATGCCGGCCAGCAACATCACGCCCTCAAAATCGTTCGGAAACCGCGCGAGCTGCTCGCGAATGGCCACCACCGCCTGGAGGAATTCACGGCGCTGTCGCTTGGCCTGGGCGATGGAATAATACGGCTTCGGCTCCGGGGGTTCAGCGCCGCCGTCATACAAACTCGATAGTGGCCTCGAAATCCATTCGCTGATGTGCGGGGTCCACATGATGGAGAGGACGATTCCCATGAACGCGATGAGGAACGGGCCATAGGGCCCCATTTGTCGGGCCATCCAAACGCCAAAAATCACGCTGGGAATGGTAACCGCCCATTTGAAAATCATTTTCGCCGGGTCTTCCGTGCGCCTGAGCGTGCGTACGATCAGCCAGGTGAAGAAGCCAATAACGAAAATTAACAAAGCCACATTGACCGTGATTTTAATGGCCTGGCTCATGGCTGATTGACTTCAAGCTCGTCCTGCGTCCCGGCGAGTTCAAGTTATTTCTATGGCGTCGCGTTTCCATCACCCGTAACGCAGCGGTTGCGCCATCGCAAACGTGTTTGGCAGATGCCGCACCTCGCGCACTTTACCCTCGGCCAGAAGCACTTCCACAATGTCGAAACGGATTTTTACCCGCGGGTTTTTCAGCAACCGCAAATAATCCAGCGCCGCCCGCGACAGCCGCCGACGCCGTTCCGCATTGACCGCGGCCGCCGGCCGCGTCCACTCCTCCGACGAGCGGGTTTTCACCTCAACGAAGGCAAGACAATCGTCCTCGCGGAAAATCAAATCAATCTCCCCGCGGTCGGAGCGGAAATTGGCGGCCAGAAACTTCAATCCCCGGCGCCGCAAAAATGTCCGGGCCGCGCGCTCGCCCAGTTCGCCGCGTCGCAGATGCTCCGGCTTTTCCTTGCCCGCCCACCGCGCCTTCAGCTTTTTTATAAGATTTTTAACCACAGATGGACACGGATGAACACGGATAAAGAATTCACGAATTAGCGTGGACTCAAAATTAAATTGGGTTTTCCGAATCCGTGTTTATCTGTGTTTATCCGTGGTAAAAAGTTCGGGTTCCTTCGGCTTCATCGGTGCGAAACTTTTCCGATGGATCGGACACGGCCCGTGCGCCGCCAGCGCCGCCAGATGCCGTGCTGTGCCGTAGCCTTTGTGACCGGCAAATCCGTAGGCCGGCCATTGCCGGTCGAATTCCAGCATCAGCCGGTCGCGCGTGACCTTGGCCAGCACGCTCGCGGCGGCAATGGAATAACTCCGCGCGTCGCCTTGGATAATGGCCGTCTGCGGCACGCGCAGGGTTTTGACCGGCCGGCCGTCCACCAATGCGTGTTGCGGTGGCGGATTCAATTTTGCCAGGACCACATTCATCGCCTGATGCGTCGCGCACAGGATGTTGATCTCATCAATCAGCCCGGCATCAATTTCTGCGACGGCAAATTCCACCTCAGCGCAACCGGTAAGAAACGTAAAAAAAACTTCGCGCTGTCTGGGTGTCAGTTGCTTGGAATCGTTGAGACCGTCAAGTTCGCGTGGCAAACCGGTTTCCGCCCAGTTCGCCGGAAAGATGGCTGCCGCCGCCACCACCGGCCCGGCCAGCGGCCCACGACCGGCTTCATCCACACCCGCGACCCGCGCCAGCCCGCGCCCCCACAACGCGCGCTCGAATTCAAAACGGTCATTGAACATTGCCCGGGCCATTGTCTTGGTTCGGAGCCTAACGCGTCCGGCTCCGTTGTCAGCTTGTTTTTTGAGTCGCGCGAAGACGGCGAAGGATGCGAAGGCAACATTTTTCTTCGCCTCTTCGCCATCTTCACGCAAGAAAAATCCGTGTTCATCCGTGTTCATCCGTGGTTAAATTTCCACATGAAAATCGAATCCCTGCACATCGGCATGAAGGTGCGCCACCCGCAATACGGCACGGGCACTGTCAAAACGATCTCCGACATCACGGCGGAAATCCAGTTCGACAACGGCGATAAACGCGCCGTCGCCCCGGAACCAAGCGGCCTGGAACCGGCGGAACCGCAAATGTCCGCGAGCGGATTGAACCTGCCGCTAAAACAATTTGTTGAGGAAACGGTGGCGGCAGCCCTGGATAAACTGGGCCTGGGGAAACCGGACGCCGTCGTTGAAAAACTCGGCGCCCGCTGGCACGGCGGCAAGCTGGTTCTGCACGCGTCCGATCCCGCGCTGCAAACCAAGGAAGTCCCGCTGGAGACCTTTTTCCACAAGATTGTCATGGTCCGAAACAATTTGCGCGTGCTGGAACAGAAAATTAACGCGCATGAAAAACTCACCGACGGCGAGAAGGTCGAGATGCAGCAATACCTCACGCGCAGCTACGGCTCGCTGACCACGTTCAACGTGTTGTTCAAGGAAAAGGAAGACCAGTTTTGATCTGGCTTTGCTGAACCGCAGCTCGACGTGGAGGGGAGGGCAAATGAAGGAGCTGGCTTGCCGAGCCGTGACCAGCCGGTAAATACGTTGAATCAGCCCGCCTACGCACTACGCGCTTCGGCGCGGCAGCCTTCGTCCTCGCTTCGCTGCGGGCGAAGGCTGGTGCGCGCTGCAGGGTTTGAACCTGCGACCCCTTCCGTGTGAAGGAAGTGCTCTACCGCTGAGCTAAGCGCGCGACTGGCCTTAGGAAGCCACGAATTTCGGGGAAATTCAATCTTAAAAGCAGGCGGGCCTTTCCGACAAATTCATCGCGGGTGAAACTTTCCCCGTTTGTTGGGGTTTCCAAATCAAATGCCAGCAACCCATTCCCCGGGAGAAATCATCATGCATAAATTGTTTGTCGGTTTATTGGCGGTCGCCGGCCTTTTCGCCTGCGCCGTGCAGGCACAGGTCACCAACGTGCCGACCACGGCACTGGAGACCTTTGAGGCCCAGACCGACAAGGTGATTGTCAAAGGCGCCGGCCAGATCGGGTCGCTGGCCGTTGACCAGTTGAATGTCGTGGTGATCGGCAAGGAATCCCTGGACGCCAGCACCGGCAGCAAACAATATGGCATGGCGGTCGAGGTGTTGGCGAACGATCAGCAGGTGTGGAAAAAGCTGGTGGACTACGATGAAATGGATTCGCTGCTCAACGGCCTGGATTATCTCGCCAAAATTGATTACAAGGTGACCTCGGAGCCCACGTTTGTCGCCAGTTACGTCACCAAATCGGGGTTCCGGGTCGGCGCCTTCACCAGCCAGCGGCGCGGCGTCATCCAGTATTTCCTGCAGGATCACAGCACCAATAGCGCGAGAATTTTAATCACGCCGGCCCAGCTCTCCCAATTCCAAAGCCTGGTGGATCAGACCCGGTCCAATCTGGATTCGCTGCGGGCTCCTCACTGAGACGGTGGCGGCGCCCCCGCCTCGGACCTTCTTAACGTCGTGTCGCGCTTTGCCCAATCGGGCTTGGCTTGCGGATAATCCAGATTGTAATGCAGGCCGCGGCTCTCGGGCCGCATCGACGCACAACGCACAATCAGTTCCGCCACTGTGGCGATGTTGCGAAGCTCCAGCAAATCGGCGGTCACGGTGAAATTCCAGTAATACTCGTGGATTTCCTCCTGCAGATTTGCAATGCGCTTCTGGGCGCGGGCCAGCCGCTTGTTCGTCCGCACGATGCCCACATAATCCCACATCAACCGCCGGATTTCATCCCAGTTGTGCGACACCACGACCATTTCGTCCGGATTGTGCGCCTCGCCTGATTGCCACAGCGGGATCGGCGAATCAACCGGCGGGAGGGAACTGGCGACGACCTTTTTTGCCGCGCGATGGGCGCAAACCAGCGCCTCCAGCAGCGAATTGCTCGCCAACCGGTTCGCGCCGTGCAATCCGGTGCAGGCGGCTTCGCCGACGGCGTAAAGCCCGGCGATTTCCGTCTCGCCGTCCACGTTCGTCACCACGCCGCCGCACTGGTAATGCGCCGCCGGCACGACGGAAATCGGCTCCTTGGTGATGTCAATGCCGTAGCGCAGGCAGGTCTGATAAATGTTCGGAAACCGCTCGATGATGAACTTCGCCGGCTTGTGCGTGATGTCCAGCAGCACGCAGTCCGCGCCGGATTTTTTCATCTCGCTGTCAATCGCGCGGGCCACGATGTCGCGCGGCGCGAGCGATTTCAGCGGGTGGTAGGCATCCATGAATTCAGCGCCGTCAACCGTCTTCAGCACGCCGCCTTCTCCCCGCACCGCTTCGCTGATGAGGAACGATTTTGCCTTCGGATGAAATAGGCACGTCGGATGAAACTGGACAAACTCCATGTCCGCCACCTCCGCGCCCGCGCGGTAGGCCATCGCCACGCCGTCGGCGGTCGCAATGTCGGGATTCGTCGTGTAGAGATAAACCTTGCCGCAACCGCCCGTCGCCAGCAGCGTCACCGGCGCGGTGAACGTCCAGACCCGGTTTGCCTTCTTGTCAAAAACGTAGGCTCCGAGGCAGCGGTTTTCACCGGTTTGACCGAGCTTCCGGCTGGTGATCAAATCAATCGCGATGTGGTTTTCGAAAATCTCGATGTTCGGCTGTCGCGAAATTGCGTTGAGCAACGCGCGTTCGATCTCGCGCCCGGTCACGTCCTTCGCGTGCAGAATTCTGCGCTTGGAATGTCCGCCTTCGCGTCCGAGATCCAATTCCTT
>JBEKKN010000125.1:0-4607 GCA_050010675.1 Verrucomicrobiota bacterium
CAAACAAACCAGCCGCGACTACATGCTTAGTCCGGAGAAGGTTTTCTGCTATGCGATGGCGTCCGAACTCGAATCGCACTGCCTAGTCCGCATGGAATTTTCTCGGCCAACGACGCGCGGTCCCCGCCGTCAACCATGCCTGCTGTTGCGTTCGTCCACCGTAGCAGGTGTCCAGTGGCGAACGTCGTGGCCTTAGGCCGCGAGGGCTAATTCTTGGTTAGCTGTTTTGTTTGATGCGATGATTAACGAGGCCAACGCATCGTCCTCGGCATGCCGCCTCTGGCGCATTCCCCAGGTCGAAACCGGTGCGCCCCCATCCAGCAAATCAAAGTATCCACCTGTAATCGATGCCAGTCAAGGTGATGACTGCAATTATTGGGTCTGGTCCCGGTGGCTTTATTGCTCCACACCAACCCGATAGAAGCGGGCGCTGCCGGGGAGAATGGCCGGGTCGGTCAGGGTGTTGGTGGGTGCGGTGGCGGCGATATTCGTATTGACGATGGCGTTGAAGCCCGTCAACAGGTTCGTGGAACGTTCGAGCCAGTAATTCTTTCCGGCCACACTCGACCAGCTTACCACGGTGCCCCCGGAGTTGGTGGCCGACACCAGCGTCAGCCGCAGGTTGGAGGCGACATTGGTCGGGTTCGTTCCGGCGATCCATTCGGCCAGGTTGTTCATCCCGTCCTGATCGGGGTCGGCGTTCGGATCGGTACCGGTGAGGTGGCCGAAATATTGCAGCTCCCACCAATCCGGCAGGCCGTTGCCGTCGGTATCCACGATGCGTTGCAGGTTGAGTCGCCGGCCGTGGTGCACCCAGCCCTGCAAATCCGGGATGACGTCCGCATTGGTGAGGACGCGTTGAATCCGCTGGGTCACGGTTTCATTTGGAAAGTTCATCGCGGCGAACGCGACCGCACCGGACACATGGGGCGTGGCCATCGACGTGCCGTCCAGATATTGATAAATCTGGCCGGGATCCGGCCCGTTGACGACGGTGGCAGTGACGGGTTGCACTGCTTCCAATGCCAGTCCGTCAGCTTGGGCAAGCGAAACCGCTGGAATCCAGTTGTTGCTGCCGCCCAGGGTGCCGGAGAAATTGCCGGCGGCATTGTTATAGATGATGGCCGCGAGCGCGCCGGCGGCCGTGGCGTTGACGACCTTGTTGGAGAAGGTGAGCGTGCCGCGTTGAATCAACGCGATATTGTTGCGCACGGCCGCCGGAAAGTTCGCGGGATTTCCCAGCCCGCAATCATAGACCGTGGCGGTGATGCCGGTGCCGGTGGTAATACCGGAAAATTGCAGCGCATTGGCGCTGTAAACGTTGGCACCCTGCTGCACATCCGCAATCGTGCCCGCCAGCGCAACGGGCAACAACGACAGGATGTTCACACCCGGCGCGCCCAAATCCACAGTGTTGGTGCCGTAATCCGAAAAGAACGCCAAGGCGTCGTTTTGGTCCGTGGCGGCAACGACCATCTCGTTGCTCAAGCGGTAACTGGCCGGGTAAAAAGGCGTGGTGTCGTTGTCATTGGTGCTGTTCCCCGCCGCAACACAGAAGATGATACCGGCCGTGCCGGCGGCCTGCATGGCGGCAATTTCGGTGCTGCTCGACCCGCCCCCGCCAAAGGATTCATTGATGGCCACGACGTTCACGCCCCGGCCTTTCATCATGGTTGCGTATTGAATGGCTTCAATGATGGCCGAGTCGGACAACGTTTCACCGTCACTCGACGCCCGGAGCGCCATGATGCGCGCCTGATAACACACTCCAATCACGCCCAGGTTGTTGTTGCCGACGGCGGCAATCGTTCCGGCCACGTGCGTTCCGTGAAAACCGGAATCGGTCGGGTTGGGAAGGTTGTCCGCAAAATCATACCCGTAATAATCGTTAATGAATCCGTCCCCGTCGTTGTCCAATCCGTTCGTGGGATTCTCGGCGGTGTTGATCCAAATATTGCTGGCCAGATCCGGGTGCATGTAATCCACGCCGGTATCAATGACCGCCACCACCGGCCGGTTCGTGGTGGGCGGAGCCGGTTGCGCCAGTGCCCAGGCCTGGATAAAATGAATATCGTCTCCCGCGGTTCCCGCCAGTCCGTTGACCGACTGACCGGTATTTTGCATCGCCCACAGGTTGGTGAACAATGTGTCGTTGGGCGGCGTGGTGGTGACCCAGCGCAGGTAATTCGGCTCAGCCGTTTCCACCGTCGGGTCGCGGCTCAACTCGGCAATCAGCTGTGCCGTCGTCCGGTTTTGGGCGTGTACCAAGCCCGTCTCCTTTCCCCGATGCCGGGAAAGTCCGGCAAAGTGCCGTCGCCACGCGAGCGAATGGCCAGCGAGCGCCTGTTGGGCGTTGGTGAAGGTGACCAACGACTTGAAAGTGATGATGGCATCGCCCTCGACGTATTGTGTGTCCGGATGGCTCGAACCCGTCCACGCGCTGCCAAACGTGAGGCTTAATATCATGAGGACGGCGGACACTCCTTTGGGAAAAATCTTCATCAAGGCTTATGTTGTAGTTTACATAATAGCATCTTGAATGCCGATTGACGAATGGCAGAAAATACAAAAACGAGGCCGGGATTGCTCCCGGCCCCGCCTGAATTTTCGAATTTTGCGAACGGATTAGTAACCGCCCATACCGCCCATGTCGCCCATGCCGCCGCCGTGACCACCACCACCCGGTGCCGGCTTGTCCTTCTCCGGCAGGTCGGTAATGAGGCATTCGGTCGTGAGCAGCAATCCGGCAATGGACGCCGCGTTTTGCAGCGCGGAGCGCGTGACCTTTTTCGGGTCCACGATGCCGGCTTTCACGAGGTCTTCGTATTCGCCCGTGGCGACATTGTAACCTTCGTTGCCCTTGCTCTTCTTGACCTGCTCGACGATAACCGAGCCTTCGACGCCCGCGTTGAGCGCCAGCGCCCGGAGCGGTGATTCGATGGAGCGTTTGATGATCCCGACGCCAATCTGCTCGTCTTCGTTCGAGCTCTTGACGGCTTCAATCGCGGACAGGCACCGCAGCAAGGCCACGCCGCCGCCGGCGACAATGCCTTCCTCGACCGCTGCGCGGGTGGCATGCAGCGCGTCTTCCACGCGGGCCTTCTTTTCCTTCATCTCGGTCTCGGTCGCGGCCCCGACGTTGATGACGGCCACGCCGCCGGCGAGTTTCGCCAGGCGTTCCTGCAATTTCTCGCGGTCGTAATCGCTCGTCGTCTCCTCGATCTGGCGGCGGATTTGATTCACGCGGCCCTGGATGTCGGATGACTTGCCGCCACCTTCAACGATGGTGGTGTTTTCCTTGTCCACGACGATGGATTTCGCCCGGCCGAGGTCGGTCAGTTCGATGCTCTCGAGCTTGATGCCGAGGTCTTCGCTGATGAACTTGCCGCCGGTCAGGACGGCGATGTCTTCCATCATGGACTTGCGGCGGTCGCCGAAGCCCGGCGCCTTCACGGCGCAGACGTTCAACGTGCCGCGCAGCTTGTTCACGACCAGGGTCGCGAGTGCTTCGCCTTCCACGTCTTCGGCGATGATGAGCAGCGGCTTGGCTGAGCGCGCCGCTTTTTCAAGCAACGGCAACAGGTCCTTCAAGCTGCTGATTTTCTTTTCGTAATTGAGGATGTACGCGTCTTCGAGCTTCACTTCCATCGTCTCGGCGCTGGTGACGAAGTAAGGTGACAGGTAACCCTTGTCGAATTGCATGCCTTCCACGACTTCGAGCGTCGTCTCAATGGACTTCGCCTCTTCCACGGTGATGGTGCCGTCCTTGCCGACCTTGTCCATCGCCTCGGCGATTTTGTCGGCAATTTCGAAATCCCAGTTCGCAGAAACTGCGGCGACCTGGCGAATCTCGTCCTTGTCCTTGACCTTCTTGGTGATTTTGTCGAGGTGGGCCACGGCGGCTTCGACGGCCTTGTTGATGCCGCGTTGGATGCCGATGGGGTTCGCGCCGGAGGTGACGAATTTCAAGCCCTCACGGTAAATGGATTCGGCCAGTACCGTGGCGGTGGTCGTGCCGTCACCGGCGGTGTCGCTGGTCTTGCTGGCGACTTCACGGACCATCTGGGCGCCCATGTTTTCGTAGGGATCTTCCAGTTCGATTTCCTTGGCCACCGTCACGCCGTCCTTGGTGATGGTGGGGGAGCCGAATTTCTTGTCGATGACCACGTTGCGACCCTTGGGTCCGAGCGTGGCGACGACCGCCTTGGAGAGTTTCTGGACGCCGCGCAGGATCGCCTGCCGCGCCGCCTCATCGAACAATAATTGTTTTGCTGCCATAATCTTTGGTTCTTGGTTGTAAGTGGATGGTTGAGTGAATTAATCGAGCACGGCCAGGATGTCGTCCGAGGACAAAATCTTGTATTCTGTGCCGTCAATTTTGATTTCCGTGCCGCCGTATTTGGAAACCAGCACGCGGTCGCCTTTCTTGACTTCAAACGGAATTTTCTTTCCGTCGTCATTGGTTTTGCCGGTGCCGAGGGCGATGATGATGCCCTCCTGCGGCTTTTCCTTGGCGGTATCGGGAATGATGATGCCGCCCTTCTTGACTTCCTTCTCTTCGACCGGCTCGACCAGGATGCGGTCGCCGATCGGTTTAACGTTTAGTG
>JBEKKN010000126.1:0-4457 GCA_050010675.1 Verrucomicrobiota bacterium
GCAGGGCGCAGGGAACCTGTCAAGAATCGCCAAGGTCCATTTCCGCACGGCCCTTCGGGCGCAAGGCCTGCCCGAGCCGCCGAAAAAGGAATGGCGGAAACATTAAGCCGGCTGGTCTTACCGGACTTCATATTATTGCGGAAGCTGCTTTCCTGATTTTTCATTTTGCGTGAAAGTCGCGCGTTTGAGTGTGAAAAGCGCGCGTTCGATCGCATGTCAACCGGAGGCAAGACCAGATTTCCGAGGAAATCCCGGTTGGCACAGGCCATGCGAAGGAGTCGCCTGTCACAAGCAACCCTTGAGGTTTATGATACCGATCAAGATTCAATGCGGTTGTGGTCAACGGTACGCATTCGACATCGACCCTTTCTGCGGCCGGATGCCGTTTCCGGTGGCTTGTCCGGTCTGCGGCGCAGATGGCACCGTCGCCGCCAACGAGGTGATCGCCTTTACCCTGGCGACCGAAATATCCGCACACCATGGCGGCCGCGAGAGGATGGTGCTCCTGGCGGTTCTCGGTTGTTTGATGGCCGGCATGGTCGGCGTCATCAAAGCATCCACCATGGCCAGCGGACTTGACGTTCTGTTGTGCCTGTGGGGTTCGGTGCTGGCGTTCGGGGTGGCGATGGGCGTCTATTTTTTGAAGCGCGCCAAGCACCCGCCGGGATTGGCAAAAAGAAGCGCGCTGAGACCAACCCGGGGTACTCCGATTGGCCGAAGAGTCCGGGTTTGGATTTAGCGGGCCGATAATAATTTGTGCAATCGGCGTGATCTGTGGATGCTGTCCGCGGCATGGCCAAACCCAACTTTATTGAACTGCCGGATTGCGAGCCGATTCCAATTCTTTATGAGGACCGCTCGGCGCTGGCGATTGACAAGCCGCGCGGCTGGATGCTCGCGCCGGTGTCGTGGCAGAACACGTCGTACAATTTGCAGGCGGCCATTGAATCCTCCATCGCGGCGCGGGATTTCTGGGCGCAGTCGCGCGGGCTGAAGTTTCTCCGCCACGTCCATCGTCTCGACGCGGACACGAGCGGTATTTTGCTGTTTGCCAGAAGCCCCGGTGCGGTCGAAAGGTTTTTTGATCTGTTCGAGAGCCGGAAAATGGGGAAGACGTATCTGGCCGTCGTGTTTGGCCGGCCCCGGCAAAATGAATGGACGTGTGAACTCAAACTCGCGTCGGACAAAAAGCGATTCAGAAAAATGAAAGTGGATTCGCGGCATGGCAAAAATGCTGAAACGCATTTCAAAATTCTGGAGACGCGCGGAAAATTCACCCTGGTTGAAGCAAAACCGGTCACCGGCCGCACGCACCAGATTCGTGTGCATCTGGCCGAATCCGGCCTGCCCATTGTCGGCGACGAACTTTACGGAAGGTTGGAGAACGATTTGCCGCTCGGCTTGCGAGCCGTACGGCTGGCTTATGTGGATCCGTTCACCAAACGGCCCGTGGAAATCCGCGCGCCCACGGAGGGTTTCTTGAAAGAGTTTGGTTTTTAACCGGTGGGGCGAGCGTCCTCACGAGCCGGCTCGTCGGTAGCCTCGCCCCACCAAAATCAATCCGCGTATTTCACGCTGCAACCGTAAGGCTTGGTCTCGGTCACGGCCACGGGTTTGTCGGTGAGCAGGGCGCCGATGGCGGCACTGACGTAGTTTTGCGCCTTGGTCGGGTCGTGGAACGGATCGGGCTGGTTGTCAATCGCGCCGGCGTAGACGAGTACGCCGTCCTTGTTGATGACGTACATGTCCGGCGTGGTTTTCATGTCGTAAAGATGGCCCACGGCACCGGAGCTGTCGTCTATCCACGCGGTCACGTCCATTTTTTCCGCGGCCATTTCCGCCCGGGCCTGTTCCGGCGTGCGATGGCTGAAATTGTTCGGGTTCACGGAATCTACCAGCAACCACACGACCCCTTTGGCCGCGAGGTCGCGCTGCATGGCCTGCATCGCGCCGGTCTGGTACTGGTTCTTACAGTACGGGCAGTCGGAGTTGTAGGATTCGAGCACGACGATTTTGCCTTTGTAATCGCTGAGGTGAATCGTTTTGCCATTGATATCCTGGGCTGCGAAGTCCGGCGCAGGTTTGCCAACTTCCACCGCCATCGCCGCCGAGGCGAGCGTCATGACGGCAAACAGAGAAAATACAGTTTTCATAATCATCAATTTAATACCAGTTCAGATTGTCAGAGTACCAGACGTATTTCGCGGGCATTTGGTTCAAACAAAATTGTTTACTGGGCCGCCCGGCCCAGTGCGTCCAGCACAATACCCGGCGTCAAAATCGCCGGCAACACAATCGGTTGTGCATCAACGCGTTTTGGATAGACCAAAACCAGCGGCACGCCGGCACGGCTGTAGCGGTTCAGTTCCGCCGTGATGTCATCAGGAAAATGCGTGTAATCACCGACGAGCGCCATAGCGTTGATTTCCTTCAATTTATCGCGGACCGAGGGGATTTCGATGGCAAACTTTTTGTTCACCTGGCAGGTCAGGCACCAGCTGGCGGTGAAATCCACCAGCACCGGACGGCCTTCGCTTTGCGCCTTCGCGACGGCTTCCGGGGTCCACGGCTGCCAGTCAATGCCGTCCGGCGATTCCGGCAGGGAACCCGCGGTCGCGACGGCCATCGGTTCGCGCCAATGCAACTGGTTTTCCAGTGCGAAGGCGTAGCCGCCAATCACCAACATCAAGGCAATGGCCACAGCGACACCCTTGCCGGCCCGGCCGCGTTGGACAAACTCGCCAAAGATCCAGGCGGCAAACGCCAGCAGCACGAGAAAAACGCCCAGCCACAGGACGTTCGAGCCGTAATCATCGGCGGCCAGATTGAAGAGCCACACGGCCGTCAACAACATCGGGAAGCCCATGGCGATTTTGAACTTCTCCATCCACGCGCCCGGCTTGGGCAGGAGTTTCAGCCACGCCGGGTTCCAGCTCAACACGACATAGGGCGCGGCGAGACCCAGTCCGACAAATAAAAAGATCAGCACAATCACGGTTGAATCTTTTGCGAAGGCAAAGCCGAGTGCCGGCGCCAGGAAGGGCGCGGTACACGGCGTGGCCAGGGCCGTGGCCAGCAAGCCATTGAAAAATGCACCGGGCGCGCCCTGTTTGGAAGCGAGTTGTCCGGCGGCACTCAATGTCCGCCCGCCGAGCGTCACTTCAAACACCCCAAACAGATTCAGCGCCACGAGTGTGATCAGGGTGGTGAGCACGACGATGAATTCCGGATTGCCGAACTGCATGCCCCAGCCGGCGTGGTGTCCGGCGGCCTTGACGCCGATGACGACCGCGGCCAGCGCCAGGAACGACACCAGCACCCCGGCGGCGTAAACCAGTCCGAGCGCGCGGACGCGGCCCGGTTCGTGTTGGCCGTGGTTGATGAAGCCAAGGATTTTCAGCGCGATGACCGGCAGCACGCAGGGCATGATGTTCAGAATCAGGCCGCCGATGAAGGCGTAGAGCAACATTTGCCAAAGTGATTGCGGGCGTAGGACAGGCGTCGCGCCTGTCTCCATGTTCTGATCGGGAGAATTAGAGACAGGCGCGACGCCTGGCCTACTCGTGGTTTCGCCAGCCGGAGGATTGTCGCTGACAGGTAATTTAACCTCAAAACCGGTTCGCAGGTTTCCACTTTCGGTGACGATCACACCGCTGATTTCCTTCGGCCAGTCGCCGGGAAATTTTTGCACGGATTTGCGCAGGCGGATGTAACCAGACTTGGCAGGAATATTTTCGGTTGTCGCTTGAACCTCAAAATTATCATTGGCATAGGGAAAAAAGTCGGCTTGGGCGAATTTGTCCGCCGTGGACCATTCGAGGATCAACTGTCGCGTGTCGCCGTTGGCCGCTTTTTCCCAACCGGCGCCTGCCTGCAGATTCCCGCCGGGCTGTGGTACCCTCCCTTTCCACAAATCAATCGTCGCCGCCTCAGTTGAAATTCTGGTTTCATTGCCGACATTAAGGGTGGCTTCGACGTTGGCGCTGCCGGGGACGCACTCCTCCTTGCATTCGAGCCACGTGACGTTCGCTTTCAGATCGAGCGGACCGGGTTTCAAACCGGCACTGAGTTTGAGCGGCACCAGCAGAACCACCTCATGGTTGTAACCGTAAGTAGTGACTTCGGCGGGCGGCAATTTTTCCGGCAACGGCCATTGCGTTTCACCGGCGGTGACGCCCGGCGGCAGTTGCCATTTGATTTCCGTGGCCATGCCGGCTTCCCCCGGATTTTTCCAGTACGTATGCCAGTCCGGATCCATTTTCAAGTCCACGCCAACCCAGATCGTATCGCCGGGCCGGACAGTGTCGGCGGACAACCACAACTGCACCTGCGTACGCGCGGCGTGCGCCGGATTCCCGGCCAGACCGAGAAAAAAGACTGGCCACAGTTTCAAAAGGGTTCGCACACCGTTATAGATGCCTGAAACCGTGAAAAATTAGAACATTTTTCGGTAGTAG
>JBEKKN010000127.1:0-4303 GCA_050010675.1 Verrucomicrobiota bacterium
CAACATGTTGTTGGCAACGACATTGGTCGGCACGAGCTGGCCGGCAACCGTCGTGCGGAAGGTCTGGCGGCCGTTGCCCGGACTGCCATTGGGCAGCAATGGCCACAGAAACGTCAGCCGCAACTCGCGCAAATTGGCGGTTAAATTAGAGGCGTACAATTGGGCAAAAATATTGGGCGAAACGAAAGCATTCGTATCAACCGCCACCGGGACGTTCCCGCAAATCAGTTTGTAGCCGAAGGAATCGCCGACCAGGATGGCATTGTCCTGCGGCGGCTTCTCCACCGCCGGCCCGCTGAGCGAGTGGACATAGGCAACGACGTAATTGCTGATGTAACTGACGTTGACAATGTTGCCGAGCGGGGTGCCGAAATTGGGGTTGGTATATTCCGGCGTGCTCAGGAGGCCGATGATGTTCACGCCGTTGGTGAGGGGCAAACCGACGGACGAGGAATATCCCGGTCCAATAAACGCGCCGGCAGAGGTGTAACCGTTAATGTGTACCGGCGCCCCACCGACCTTGCCGGCGGCAGTGTACTCTGTCCAGTAATTGGTGATGGCATAGACGTAATTGGTCAGGTCGTCCAGCCCGCGCGCGCCGTTGCGGATGTTTTCCAGCAACACGGTGGCATCCTGGTCAATCAGGGTCTCCTCGCGGTTGTCGCGCTGGACATTGATGCCAATGGGCAGCACGCCGATGATGGCGACCAGCGCGATGCCGATGATGGCCAGGCAGATGGCAATTTCGACCATGGTGAAACCGGTGACACGTGACACGTGACGTGTGACAAGATTTTCCGGCCGGCCGGTTCCTGTCACCTGCCACCTGCCCGCCGTGCCGAAGCCCGGCGAAGGCTGGCCACTTGTCACCTGGTCGTAAAGTTTCATTTCAACTGTGGCTCCTGCAGGGTGGCGCGGCCGGTCAGCGGATCAATGTCAATGAGGTTGTAGATGTTGGTGCTGTTGCCGGGCGGCTGTTCGGTGACCGTCGGCGCATTCAACTGGAACACCTTGGTCGCCGGGTCCGCCGCCGGCGCCACGATCCCGCGCGCCAGCGGGATGTATTCATGCCGGGTCGCCACGGACTGCCCATCAAACGTCAACTGGCCGAGGTAGTTGAAGGCGATATAGGGCATCGAGTTTGACGGCGAATCCACGGTGGGGAAGGGAATGGCGTTGGTGTTAAAACCGTAGATGGGGACGCCCGAATTGTAGGCGGGAATGTAAAACGGCGTTCCGTTGTAAGCCGGCGGGCTGGACTGGAAATTGAATTTGTTGAGGGCGATGAAGGCGTTGTCGGGCAGTTGCTGCCACGGGGTGAGGTAATGCCACTGGTGTTGTCCCGGCTGATCGCCCAACGCGCCGTACGCGACAAACGTGTAACCGGTCAGTTGCTTGTCGCACAGATTGGTGACGGCCAGTTGTTGCGCCCGCGTCAGACCGGCCACGTTCAGATTGACCCAAAAATTCGTCGGCACAAACACCATATAGACCGTGGTGCGCTGGCTGATGGCCAGTTGCCGGGCGCGGGCGACGTCGTTGAGCATCTGCTGGGTGGCGGCAATCATGGCATCGGCGCGGCCGAAATTTTTAAGCGCCGGCACGGCCAGCGACGCCATGATGCCCATGATGGCGATCACCACCAGCAGCTCGATGAGGGAAAAAGCGGACCGGAGACGAGGGACGAAAGACGAGGGACGAGTGGGGTGACACCCGGACGGCAGCACAGCTTGGTGGGGCGAGGCTACCGACGAGCTGCTTCGCGGTGGCGCGCCAAGGCCGGCTCGCGAGGACGCTCGCCCCACCGATGGCTGCAAAACGCATCGGCACCGGCGCTCGACTCTCGACTTTCGACCCTCGACGTTCATATCATTGCCAGCTTAAAACGTTGTCCTTGTTGGCGCCCTGGTTGGCCGACACGGTAATATCAGTTTTTTTGTCCGGCCCCGCGGACCAGACCATGACGTTGCCGTGGTAGGAAAAATTATCTCCATTGCCATTGGCGTCCTTGGCATTGACCAGCCCGTTGTAGCCGGTTTGATTGTTCTGCTGCGACACGGTTTCCCGGCGATAAAAAGCATCAAAACACTGGTTGTCATCATTCAGGTCGATGGTGATGACATAAGGATTGCCCCACGGATCGCGATAGACCAGGTCCGGCCCGACGCCCGGCGAATTGGTGTCGGTCACCTGCTTGGCATCCAGGAAGACGGTTTGCTGCGGATTTTTCTGATGGTTGACATTCGCGGTGGGCCCCGAGCCGTCGGGGTAGTTCGTGATGTCCATCAAAATGGCGATGACCTCGGAATTATTCGTGACAAAGTCGGCGGAAATTGGATTGGGCGAGTACGGTGGAATGTAAGGCGCCAAAACCGAGCCGCCATAGGTAAATTGACCGTGGTAGGTGTTGATGGCCAGAGCCTGGACCGGGCTCGAAACCGGCATGCGGCTGTAGGCCGAATCATAATTCTGAATTTGCTGGATGAGATCGCGGATTTGCAGCCGCGCCTGGGTTGACTGGGCGTGGCGCTTGGCCACCGCCAGGGCCGGCAACAGCAACGCCGCCAGAATGGCGATGATGGCAATGACCACGAGCAGTTCGACGATGGTGAAAGCGGACACGAGGGCGGTGACACGTGACACGTGACACGTGACAGGGGTTTCGTTCCGTGCTGAACGACGGTTCTTGTCACTTATCACCCGCTCGCCGCGCCGAAGCAGAGCGAAGGCGGGCCACTGGCCACATTTCTTGATGATGATTTTCATAAGGTTGAAAAATGGATTCTTCGACGGTCCCGGAGCAAACAGCCGGAAGCCGGCCAGGGTGTTCGGTGATGGTGTTGAACTTTGCAACTTTCGGTGGGGCGAGCGTCCTCGCGAGCCGTCGTCGCCAAGCTTGGACGTGCCAAGGCCGGCTCGTCAGTAGCCTCGCCCCACCAAATTGTACCACTGCCCATTCTTTCGCCGGCCAGGCCGCAAAATGCGCCCGGCAGTCCGGCCAACTGTGTTTTAATGCGCGGCTGCCAGGCGCGGTCGTGCCAGTCAACGGTCACGACGCGGTCGGGCGGGCGGAATGGGGTGATGGCGCGCATAAATCGTTCAGGGCAACGGGTTGTTGATCTGCACCTGCTTGGTCCAGTTGCAGATGAGGTTGGTTTTCCCGGCAATCCGCAGTTGAATATATAAATCGTACGAACCGGGATTGTTGGTGGGATTGGAGGAATTATAACGCCAGGGATTTGCGTCTTGGACATTTAACGGCTGATAGGCGGGATCCGGCCCGCCGACGGAACTGACCAGCATGGTGAAACCCACATTCGGCGCGATGCTATTCGTGAGATTTTCTGCAATCTGTCTTGGTTTCAGGTCCGGAAGAAAATCCTGAGCATGCGAGGCGGACTCATCGCCGCTGGATTTGTTGCAATTCATAAAGCCA
Source organism: Verrucomicrobiota bacterium (assembly GCA_050010675.1). Taxonomy (GTDB): domain Bacteria; phylum Verrucomicrobiota; class Verrucomicrobiia; order Limisphaerales; family UBA11358; genus UBA11358. Next base: position 3,437 of record JBEKKN010000127.1, read on the forward strand.
CTCACGCTGAAAACCTGACTCACTTGACCGCCCGGACCGCCAGTGAGTTGCTGACTGGGATCGCCCAGCACCTGATAAAAGGGATTGGCTGAAGGTGCAGCGGTGTTGGTGGTTCCCACGAGCTCATAGTATAGCTGGTTGATGGGGGTGTTACTCATCGTGTTGGTGCTGTCCGGCGGATAAAAACCGTAGGCGGATTTGTAGCGTTCGATGGCGGTTTCGATTTGGGACATTTCGGCCTGGGCGTTGTGCAGGATGGCCTGCCGCTTCACCTGGCCGGCCACGGGGAGGATGAGCGCGGCGAGCACGGCGATGATGCTGATGACCACGAGCAGTTCAATGAGGGTAAAAGCTGAAACGTAATCCGTGACACGTGACACGTGACACGAATGCATCTCATCGGTCGCCACTTTCCTGTCACCTGCCACCTGCCACCTGTCACTTTTAGTCGTTTTCATCGTTCACGCACCTCATGTTCCATTCGTTCGCTGAGCCATTGTTTGATCATGCTCTGATAATTCAGGTAGCGCGCCCGCGCCAGCCGTTTGATGCGCGCCAGCATCCGCGGATCCATGCGCAGCGTGATGGTCACGGACTCGGCGGATTCGGCGCTGCCGGCCACCGCGGTTTCCATCAGGCGCAGGTCCGGCCGGTTCTCGGCCCAAAAGTCCGCCTCGGCATCTTCGGTGTCGAAGAGCGGAACTTCTTCCCAACTGGCAAAGGTTCTCATTTTAAACGTGACACGTGGTGACATGTGACGCGTGACAGGATTCGGCCAGACACGGTTCGTGACATAATCTTGTCACCTGCCACTTGTCACTTTTCACCGGTATTAAGTGTCTGGTCCATCTTTCGCTGGTAAAAGAA
>JBEKKN010000128.1:0-5185 GCA_050010675.1 Verrucomicrobiota bacterium
CGGTTCCCGGCGTTATTGCGTATTTGCTCGCCGTCCTTTTTTGTCTGACCGTGTTTCTGGCAGTTGACAGGCATTCCCACTCGGTCAGCGACACTTTTTATGGAGTGTTCCCATATTTCAGTTGCGTTTTCCTACTGCTCGATTGGCTTGGCAGCCGGACCAGCGAAAAGTGACCGGCTGATTTGGTTTTTAAGCCGCGCAAACCATTTTACACGCCGCCGGCGCATTGTATAATGTCCCACTGTGAATTCGCAAAAGCGCCAGCGCGTCGTCTGCGGCATGAGTGGGGGGGTGGACTCCTCCGCCACGGCGGCGCTTTTGCTGGAGCAGGGCTACGAGGTCATCGGCATCACGCTCAAGCTCTGGCCGCAGGATTGCGTCAACCGCGCCGAGGACAAATGTTGCGGCCCGCAGGCCATCACCGACGCGCGTGCCGTCTGCCACAAGCTCGACATACCCTATTACCTGATTGACGAGGCGGCGGAATTCCAGAAGCACGTCATCAATTACTTTGCCGACGAATACAAGGCCGGCCGCACGCCGAACCCGTGCGTGATGTGCAATCAGAATCTCAAGTTCGGCCGGCTCATTGACCGCGCCCGGCAACTCGGCGCGGATTTTATTGCCACCGGGCATTTCGCGCGGATCGAACATGTTCCGTCGCCCTCAACGAATCCTGCCCTGGTAGGGACATCGCGCTGCGATGTGCTCGCCCGCGAAGCAGCGGGCGAAACCATCGCGCCGCTGAACGCGGCGCGGACGGCGCAGCGCGCCGTCCCTACCCCGGGCCGTTACCTGCTCAAGCGCGGGCGCGATTTGAAGAAGGACCAGAGTTACTTTCTGTTTTCGCTGCGACAGGACCAACTTGCGCGCGCGTTGTTTCCACTCGGCGAAAAGACCAAGAGTGACACGCGCGAAGTGGCGCGGCATTGCCAGCTCAAGACCGCCGACAAGGAGGAGAGCATGGAAATCTGCTTCGTGCCGGACAACAACTACGGAGGCTTTCTCCAGCAGGCGAACCTCTTGCAGAAGCATCGCGGTGAAATCACGGACGTTCACGGACACGTGCTCGGCCACCATGATGGCATCGCCTTTTACACCATCGGCCAGCGCAAGGGTCTGGGCATTACCACGCCCAAGCCGGTCTATGTGGTGGAACTGGACGCGGAAAACAATCGCGTCGTGGTGGGCGACGAGTCCGCGCTTGACCGCGATGAATTCAATGCGAGCAATTGCAATTGGATCCCGTTCGACAAACTCACGGAGCCGGTCGAGGTCACCACGAAAATCCGTTAAGGGTGAAGCTGCATTCCGCCCAACGCGCCATCACGCCCGGCCAGGCGGCGGTCTTTTATCAGGATGACCTGGTTCTCGGTGGCGGGTGGATCTGCCGCTGAACATTTGCTCGCCTGCACCTTTCGGCGTGGTAAAACTCCGGCGTGTTCGCGCTCCGCTTTTCAAAATTTGCTCCCGGCTTTATCGCGTGGTTGATTCTGGCCGGTGTTTTTTCGTCTCCCGCCAAAGCGGGCGGGGATGCTCCCGCGCGGTTCGTCCTGGACATGGTGCAGGACAATCCCGGCGAACCGCCGCAGCCGTCGGCCTTCCGCGACCCGCGCCACCTGGCTGACTGGGGTTACAACGGCCAGGTCATCGAAGCCGGAGCAGATTCCTGCGAGACCTTTGATGCAATGGCGCCGGACATTTTGCCGGCGGGCAGCGAGGCGCGCATCTGGATCGAGCAACGCGCCCGGGCGCTGGAACTCAAGGCGCAACAGGCCCATGCCGCGAGGATCCAGGCATACGCGTGGATGCAGTTCGTCGTTCTGCCCAAGGCGTTGGTGGCGCGTTACCAAAATGAGATCTGCGACGATCGCGGGCGGATTGATCTCGAGCGGCCGATGACGCAGAAAATTTTACGGGCGCAGATTGCCGAGCTGTTTGCGCGCTGTCCTTCGCTGGACGGCATTGTGGTGCGCACGGGGGAAATTTATCTGCAGGACAGTCCCTTTCATGCGGCGAGCGCCACCCCCCACGAAGGCAAGACACAGGGCAGCACCGCGATCCTCCACGGCCCGCAAAGCCACATCGCCCTGCTGAAACTGCTCCGCGACGAAGTCTGCGTGCAGCGCCATAAGCTGGTTTTTTACCGCACCTGGGATTTCGGAAACAACTTTCATGTGAATCCGGAATACTATTTGAAGGTGACCGATGCGATTGAGCCGCATCCGGATTTAATTTTCTCCATCAAACCTCAGGCGGGCGATTTTCTGCGCATGACGCCGTTCAATCCGACGCTCGGCATCGGGAAACACCGGCAAATTGTCGAGGTCCAGTGCCAGCGCGAGGCGTATGGCAAGGGTGCACATCCATTTTACGCTGGCGACGGCGTCATCAACGGCTGGGAGGAATACGCGCAAATCATGAAGCCCGGCCAGCCGAAGGGCCTGCGTGACCTTGTCCGCAACCCCAACTTCGCCGGTGCCTGCACCTGGTCGCGCGGAGGCGGTTGGGAAGGGCCTTACATCACCAACGAACTCTGGTGTGCGCTTAATGCTTATGTCATTGCCAAATACGCGGAAGATCCCGGGCGCAGCGAGGAGGACATCTTCAACGAATTCGCCACGCAACAGCTCCATTTACAGGGCGACGACGTGCAACGCTTTCGCGAACTCAACCTGCTGTCTGCGGCGGCGGTGTTGCGCGGCCAGTGCAGTCTCCTCAAGCCGGTGGACCTTTGGTGGGCGCGCGACGACTTCATTGCCGCGCCGGATTTGAAGCTGTTTGCGACGCCGAACCTGATTGCCGCCGCGCTTGCCGAAAAGGCCGAGGCCGTGACCTTGTGGAAGCAGATCGAATCACTCGCCCGGCAGATTCATTTCGCCGATCCGCCGACGCAGGAGTTTGTGGAGACCTCCTGTGCCTACGGACGAATCAAGTATTCCATATTTGAGCAGGCGTGGACGATTTTACTCTACGGCCGGCTGGGCGACCAATCGGGACATTATGATTGTGACAAGCTCTCCTCGGCCATTGCCAGATATGACGCGCTTTGGCAGGAATGGCGCGCGTTGAAATCGACACATCCGGGTTGCGCGACGCTTTACCAGGATGTCGCGTTTGGCAACCAGTCTGGCATCGGCGCGGCGGTGGACCGGTATCGGAAAGTCTGTGAAACCGCCCGGAAATAAAATCGACGGCGACGCATTGGCCCGGCCTTGATGCGTGCATTGACAGCTGATGCGACCCGGTGCATCATTCCCATCATGAGAACAATCATTCTACTGGTCGCGATGACCTTTTTTCAAATCCTGGCCGCCGGCGCGGCGGAGTCCCTTTACGATATTCCGCTTACGGACATTGACGGCAACAGCACCTCGTTGAAGCCGTATCAGGGCAAGGTGCTGCTCATCGTCAATGTCGCGTCGAAATGCGGGTTCACCCCGCAATACACCGCGTTGGAGGCGCTCTATCAAAAATACAAGGACCAGGGTCTGGTCGTGCTCGGATTTCCCTGCAACCAGTTCAAGCAGCAGGAACCCGGCACGGACGCGGAAATCAAACAGTTCTGCAGCTCGAAATACGACGTGACCTTTCCGATGTTCGACAAGCTGGAAGTCAACGGCGCCAACCGTCATCCGCTCTACGTGCTGCTGGCGGGCAAGGACTCGCCGTTTCCCGGCGACATCGGCTGGAACTTCACCAAGTTCCTGATCGGCCGCGACGGCAAAATCCTGAACCGCTTTGCCTCACCGGTGAAACCCGATTCCGTGGAATTGACGCAAGCCATCGAAGCGGCACTGGCAGCGAAATAACGCCGTATTTGCAGATCAATAACAAGCAGCAGCCGGCGTGAGTCGGCTGCTCCAAAAATCAGTCAACCAACTCCGCCGCGCTCGCATTCGCCCGGACCTGTTCCGGATTTTTACAGCCGGGGATGAGCGTGGAAATAATCTGGTTTTTCAGGCACCACGCCATGGCCCATTTGGCCATCGGCACATCGGGCGGCACTTCCTCCTTTTGCAGGCGCTCGACTTCGGCGAGATCACGTTTCAATTTTTCCGCGTTGAACGTGGCGCGGACGTCATTGGCGGCAAACGTGGCGCCGGGTTTGTATTTGCCGGACAGCAAGCCACTGGCGAGCGGGACGCGGGCGAGGACGCCAAGGTTCGCTCTCTGCGCCTGCGGAAAATACATGGTCTCGGCGCGGCGGTCGAGCCGGTTGTAGAAAACCTGCAGGGCTTCGACGCCGAATTGCGCGGCTTCGCGGGCCTGCAATTCGCTGCCCTTCTGTAAAATGGAAACCCCGAGATGCCGGATTTTGCCCAGGCGTCTTTGTTCCGCCAGCATGGTCCACAATTCCTGGTTTTGAAACAGCGCGTCGGAACCGGAATGAAACTGGTAGAGGTCAATCGCCTCGACGCGCAGGGCTTGGAGCGAAGCCTCGAGTTGCTGGCGCACGCCGGCGATGGAAAAGTCGTCGTCGCGGTTCATGAAACTGTTGAAGTGGTGACCGAACTTGGTGGCCACCAGCCAGCGCGAGCGATCGCGGCGCGACAGATAATCGCCGATCAGCCGTTCGGACAGGTGGTCGCCATAACATTCGGCGGTGTCGATGAAGTTGATGCCGCATTCCGCCGCCGCGTCGAGGATGGCGTCGGCCTCGGCCTGCGAAAAATCGCGTCCCCACTCGCCGCCAAACTGCCAGGTACCGACGCCGATGACCGACGGGCGCAAACCCGTTTTACCCAGAATTCGATAACGCATGGCCCATGTTAACGCGCAGTTTCCACTTGCGCCAAGTTTGTTCGTTGCTAAAGTCACCCCGCATTTTCATCCGTCCCGCATTGCGGCACGGTTTTTCCGCCTTCGCGGCGCGGCCCGGCGCCGCCTCAGTGCGACGGCCCGTTTTTAACCAGAAACCGAATTAACTCGTGAAAGTTTTCAGCGGCACCTCCAATGAGCCTTTGGCTCGTGCAATTTGCAAATCCATCAACATCGAACTGGGCAAGTGTTCCATCCAGCCCTTCCCCGACGGCGAGACCTTCATTAAAATCGAGGAGAACGTGCGCGGCGAGGACGTGTTCGTGGTCCAGCCGACGTCGCCGCCGACCAACCACAATTTGATGGAGCTGTTCATCATGATTGACGCGTTGCGGCGGGCGAGTGCGATGCGCATCACGGCCGT
>JBEKKN010000129.1:0-4062 GCA_050010675.1 Verrucomicrobiota bacterium
TTGGCATTAGGTATGCTTTTGTGTGGTTGCCTGTATGACAACAGCATTACCTGAGAGGCATCTGTCACCGGAGAGCGCGATTCAATCCCAACTGTGTTCCTTTGGCGCGCGACTGCGCGAGTTGCGCCTGCGGCGGGGATGGACCCTGCAGGAGCTGGCCTGCCGGAGCGCCCTGTCCCGGGCCTTTTTGTCGCGGCTGGAGTCGGGAGATCGCCAGGCCTCCATAGCGGCGGTATTGACGCTGTCGCGAATTTTCGATGTTTCACTGGCGTCGCTCTTCGAATCACCGTTGGCCACCGACCCTTGCGTGATTGTACGCGCCGCGGACGCCGTGGAGAAAACGATCAACGGCCTGAAATATGTTCCGCTGTCGAACGCGGGGCGGTTCTTCAATCTGCAGCCGTTGCGCCTCAAGGTGTCCCCGTCGCGCCGCGGCCACGAGCATTACCATCACGAAGGCGAGGAATGGATTTACGTGTTGTCCGGCAAACTCACGCTGTCGCTGGCGGGGAAAATGTATGATTTGTCGCCCGGCGACGCCGCGCACTTTGAATCCCGCCTGCCGCACCGGTTGATCGCGCCGGGGCCCAGGGACGCGGAGGTTTTGGTCGTGGCGTCGCCGGTTTCCAGCGCGCCGGTGAATCCGTATTTCAGCCTCAATCAACATCGGGCCATTCCAGCCATCCGCCCGCTGCCGTTGCCGAAGCCGGAACCGTTTGTGGCGTCCCGGCGCGGGAGTCTGAATTTGAAATCCGCCAATTTTAAAAAAGCAAAACGTTAACCAAGGAGAAAAAATGAACAAACTGCGGGCCAATTGTTTAAACTTCAGGGAATTGCTGGCGCAAAACATCGGGGTTATTTCGCCGACGATGACGGCGGCGTTGATTGTGCCGTTGATGTTTGGCACCACGGGCAACATGGGGTGGCTGGCCTATGCCGTCGGCACGGTCATGTTATTGTTTGTGGCGTTGAGCCTGAACCAGTTTGCCAGGCGGACGACGATGGCCGGCTCAATGTATAACTACGCCTCGTCCGGTCTCGGCTTTACCGGTGGTGCGCTGTGCGGCTGGTGTCTGGTATGGGCGTATCTTTTCATCGGGATAGCCGGAACGACAGGGTTCACCATCTTCGCCGGAAAGTTGTTGTCCGCGATCCATATCAATGCGCCACCGGTGTTGCTGTTTGCCGTGTGCCTGGCAATTTGTTTTATTCTGGCCTACAAGGACATCAAGATTTCAACGCTCATCACGCTCGGGTTGGAGGTGTTCTCGTGCGCCTTAATCGTGCTGCTGTGCCTGATCGTGTTGGGACATTTCCATTTCGCACCCGACGCCGCACAATTCAATTTTAAGGGCATGTCGCTCTGGCCATTGGGGTTGGGCGTGGTGGTGGCTATTTTCAGCGGCGTCGGATTTGAAAGCTCGACCGCGTTCGGCGAGGAAGCCGTTAATCCACTCAAGACGATTCCGCGTTCCATCATCTGGAGCCTGCTGATTACCGGCGCCTTCTTCATGCTGGTCACTTATACGGAAGTGCTGGGCACCCGCGGCTATAAAACCACACTTGATCAGTTGGACGCGCCACTGAACGTCCTGGCTCAAATGTATAATGTGAATTTCCTCTGGCCGCTGCTTTCGGCGGGGGCGATGTTCAGCTTCTTCGCCCTGGCATCTTCGTGTATGAATGCCGGATCGCGCGTGATGTTCGCCATGGGGCGTCACGAATTTTTCCACAAATCCACGAGCGCGGCGCACACCAGCCATGGCACGCCGCACGTCGCGCTGGCCACGATGGGCGGCGTGATGTTCAGTGTCGCGACCGTGTCTTATTTTGTGCTGGTTCATTTCGGCATGGCGGTCCTTGATGAATTCAACGATGCCGGCACGATGGGCGCGGCCGGTTTTCTCGGCGCTTACGCCCTGGTGTCACTCGCGGCGCCCTTTTTTCTCAAAAAGCGCGGCGAACTCAAGGCCAAGGACATTGCGCTGTGTGTGGCGGCGATGCTGTTATTGGTAATCCCCACGGTCGGCTACGTTTATCCCGTCCCTCCGCCGCCGGTGAATACATTTCCCTACGTTTTTGCCGCCTACGTGTTTATCGGTTATGTGAGAATCATGGCGATGCAACATCAGAAGCCGACTCGCGTCGAAGAGATCGGCATCGAAATCAGGAAAATCGCCCAACCCGCATGAGCAGGCAAATCGGCGTGATCGCGGCCATTCACCGCTATCCCGTCAAATCCATGATGGGCGAGGAGTTGAATGCCGCGCAGATCGGGACCAAAGGCGTGCTCGGGGATCGCGTGTTTTCCGTGGCGGATCCGGCGTCCGGAAAGATCGCCAGTGCGAAGAATCCCGCCAAGTGGCCGGCGTTGTTTTCCTTCCGGGCGGCATTCACCCAGCCGCCGGAAGCCTCCGGCGCGTTGCCGCCGGCGCGGATTACGTTCCCGGACGGGCGCAGCATTTCCACCGGGGACAAAAATATCGAAGCGAAATTGTCGGCCAGCCTGGGCAAGCCGGTCAAATTTTTGTCCGGCGCGCCGCCGGCCGGCACGCTGGAGGAATACTGGCCGGACATGGATGGTCTGGCGCGGCGCGACGTGGTGACCGAGGAAGCAATGCCGTCGGAAACTTTTTTTGACTGCGCCACGATCCATTTTCTCACCACGGCGACGCTCGACAGCCTGCGGGGATTTTATCCTGAAGGCCGGTTCGAATCGCGCCGTTTTCGTCCGAACCTTGTCATCGAAACCCCACCTGGCGTCAAAGGTTTTCCGGAGAACGACGAATGGAACGAAAAAATTGTGGCCATTGGGAGCGAAGTGAAGTTGAAAATCACCGGTCCTTGTGGCCGCTGTGTGATGACCACCCTGCCCCAGGGCGACGTGCCCCGGGACATCGGCATTTTAAAAGCCGCGGCCAAACACAATCAGGCGCGCGTGGGCGCGTATGCGGCGGTGGTGCAAGGCGGCATGGTGCGCCGGGGTGATTCGGCCCGAATCGAGCCGGCTTGAAGGTTGGGGCGTCCCGCCGGAAGGAAAAGTTCCCGTTCTCAAACTGGCGGAAGGGGTGGGATTCGGACGACTTTTGGAAGTTTTTTCAATTTCCATTACTCCGCGACCACCACCTCACTACCAGAGGCGAACAGCCTCATAACTAACGAACGCCAGTAGGGTCGGGCATTTTTATCTGCGTGTCAAGTCACCGACATAACACAGAAAAAACCAACCAACTACTCACCAAATACTCATTTATTACCCGTTCACTGGCACTTTCACTGGCACTTTTTTGATCGTTTTTTGGTCGCATTTCGCGGTGGTGGGGTGGGTTCTCAACCACCGGCTGCAAGTTTTAGGCTTCTTTGGGAATTGAGCCAAAATGATGACGGTTTCACGGGGAATCACTGGCACTTCCACTGGCACTAATTTTTTGGGTTGCTGGCAATTTTGCTGACACTCGTTTTCGCGATCCCGTGAATAGAAATCCGCCACCGGTTGATAGCTGATTCTGCCGTCATCCGTTGACGAGAACTTCATCTGTGTTCATCCCGTCCGTGTCTGCGCCGGTGGGGGGCTTCGCGCAACTTCGTGCCAACGGGCGAAACATCTTTTCGCCCGCTGTCACTGTGTTGCTGTTGCTCCGCTGTCAGTGGCGCAGACACGGACGGGTGCGTTTTGTCAGGAGCGGTCCTGCTCTCTCCGGGCGGGTGAAGAGAGCAGTCCCGCTCCTTCAGAACAAAACGCAAAACATGAACACAAACGAAAACCTCATCTCCACTGAATGCCCCGCAACCACTCCGCAACCCATCAGCCAACTCGTCAAGCCGGTAAAATTCCCGGCTCAACCGCAGGAATGGAAAATCGTTTCATTAAGGGAATGTCCCACTCCCGACACCATGCAACAATGTGAAACGCCTGACCAGGCAGCCGCCTATTGGAAAGCGCATATCGCCACTCATCCTTACTTCAATCCTGAATGTGAATGTTTGGTGGTATTCATCCTCAACACCCGCCGACGCATTAAAGGTCACTACTTGGTGTCCATTGGCACGATGGATACAATC
>JBEKKN010000130.1:0-3794 GCA_050010675.1 Verrucomicrobiota bacterium
CTGGCCGGGAAGAGCGACGCCGCGCCATACGCGGAACTCGCCCGACAATTGGACATGAGCGAGGGCGCGGTAAAAGTGGCTGTGCACCGGCTGCGCCAGCGTTACCGCGAGTTGCTCCGCGACACCATCTCCGACACTGTGTCGGGCCCGGATGAAGTGGAGGACGAACTGCGATATTTGTTCCGAACCTTGGCCGGCGGATAAAGGTTTCCAGGTTTCAGCCTTCCGATTTCGGCATTTCCTTTGTAACCTTTGGCTGGCAATCCCTTTGTAAGTGGTGAATGAACTGTCGTAATTTGAGAATCCTTGATTCAGGAGAACGATGAAGACGCCACAACCTTTGTTTGCCGCATTCTTCGGCGGATGGGAGATTATTCTCATCCTGGCCGTTTTGGTGGTGATGCTCTTGGTGATCGCAATGATTGGGGCAATTGTTTACTTTCTGTCCCGACACCGTCAGACATCTCCACTCAATCCGCCGGCGGTGTCAACGCCTCCGACACCTGCGGGAACCACCCAGATTCCTCAGGTCAATTGTCCGCATTGCGGGAAGCCAGTGCCGCCCACGGCGCTGGGCGGGATTTGCCCCGAATGCATGCTGAAGGCCGGTCTTGCCACCCAAACAGAGGGACCGGGTGGCGCCGGCCCGCACGGGACCAAGGTCGTCCAACCGCCACCGTTGCCCGCCGAAATCGCGTCGCTGTTCCCGCAATTGGAAATCCTTGAATGTCTTGGCCGCGGCGGCATGGGCGTGGTGTACAAGGCGCGGCAACCGCGCTTGAACCGATTCGTCGCGCTCAAAATCCTGGCACGGGAAAAGGAGCAGGACGCGCAGTTCGCCGAACGGTTCACGCGCGAAGCCCAGGCGCTGGCGCGGTTGAACCATCCGAACATCGTCACCGTTTACGATTTCGGCAGTGTAGGGCAGGCGTCTCGCCTGCCTGGCGAGCACGCCAGCGCGAGGGAGGAATTAAAAACCGCCCCGCCGACTTTGTCGACGGGGGCAGGCGAGACGCCTGCCCTACATTATCTGCTAATGGAATTCGTGGACGGCTTGAATCTGCGGCAGTTGTTGCAGATCGGAAAAATGCCGTCGGCGCAAGCGCTAACGATTGTGCCGAAGATTTGCGAGGCGCTGCAGTACGCCCACACCGAAGGTATTGTCCACCGCGACATCAAGCCGGAGAACATCCTGCTCGACAAATCCGGCCGGGTGAAGATTGCGGACTTCGGCATCGCCAAGATGATGGGCGAGGAAACCGGCCAGCAAACCCTCACGGGCGCCAGGGAAGCAGTCGGCACCCCGCATTACATGGCGCCGGAACAGATTGAAAAACCGCTGACCGTGGATCATCGCGCAGACATTTATTCATTGGGTGTGGTTTTTTATGAAATGCTCACCGGCGAACTGCCGCTGGGAAAATTCCAGCCACCATCGGCAAAAGTGCAGATCGACGTGCGGCTCGATGAAGTGGTTTTGCACGCGTTGGAAAAAGAACCGGACCGCCGTTACCAGCAGGCCAGCGTGCTCAAGACAGAAGTTGAGACAATCGTTGCCGGCACGCCGAGGCTCGAAAACCAAAGCTCGAAAGCCGAAAACAAACCACGCCTGTCTGACGCAGCTGTCGTGGGCGCTTGTCTGGCACCGTTCTTTTTCATCTCCATGTTCTTCTGGGATTTCGGCCATCTCGGCGGACTTCCAGCGCTGCGAGGACTCATAATATCGTCGCTGGGTTTCATTGCCATCATTGGAACGACGATTCTGGGCTGGGTTGCCACCGGGCAGATCCGCCGTTCGGAGGGACGGCGGTGTGGCATGTGGCTGGCCGTGTCTGACGGCCTGCTGTTTCCAGTATTGGTACTGGACGTTGTCTTGCTCCTTGGTTTGCTCCTGGCCAATAAATGCCTCAATATCTGGCTGCTGACCCGGTGGTATCCAGTCCTGGCAGAACATGCGTTTCTCAACAACCCCCATTTCCTGATCTGGCTGGCGATCACAACTGCGGTGGTTATTTGGATTGACTACACAATTATCCGCCGCATCTGGCGGACTGTGAACAAACTCACGAACCAGCCCAGCCGGCCGGTGTGCTTCAATCATGCCTGGAGATTTGCGGCAGTCGTTTTCGTGATTATCCTGTCCTATCAGTTGTCGAGGACCGTCTTTTCGCATCTGATTGCCGGCCGTTCTCATCCGGTCAAATCCGATTATATCGGCCAGGCCTGGTTTCCCCAAGGTGATTCTATTGAAATCACCTCCGTGGAGCGAACCCCGGAACGGGTGTCGGTCAAGGGCCATTACAACCTCGTCAGCCACCATCAAGCATCGCTGGCTCTTTATATCACTTCAACAAACCAACCGGGCTTTCCCGAGGGGGCAAAGCAGACCATGAGCATTTCCGAAGGTCGTGGAAGTTTTGAATTGGTTCACCCGCACATCGTTCCCGGACTGCCCCACCTTTCGATGTTTGCCGATGGCAAACCGTTCGCCGCGCTCTATTTCGGCACCCAGGCCGAGGCGCTGGAAGAAAGCAACGCGAGTTGGATTACCGATGCTTTGCCCGTTTCCTCCGAATCAGCGCCGCCAACCCGTCGTCAAGCCAGCGCCGCCTTGGAAGACACCAATGCGAACCGTCCGAAAGTAATCTTCGTCTCGCCAGCGGACGGGGCTACCAACGTGGACGCGGAGCAGGAAATCAGCATCCGGTTCGACCAGCCCATGAATCCCAATGACCTTGCGCTTCAGTGGATCCGAGGCGGTTTCCAGCCCGACGGCCAACCTCGTTACGATTCTGACCAGAACGAATTTGTCATTCCCGTATGGCTGGCTTCGGGTCGGACCAACGAACTGGTGGTCAATTTCGGTTCCGGTGCTTTCGGAGGATTTCGCGGCACAAACCCGGCTCTCGCCCAGACCTACCGCTGGCAGTTCAACACTCGGCCGCTGGCGACCAAGCCGGGCGCGGGCCAACCCAAGGTCGTGCGGAATTCGCCGACGCCCGGTGAAACGCTGCCGGTGTTGACGATGCTGAAAATCACGTTTGACCGGCCAATGATGTCGCCCGGCCAAAGCCCACCGTATTTGCGGATCGTCGGCTGGGGCGGTTGGGGCTTGCCAGCGCTCATTCCCAGCTTCGATTATGATCCGGCCTCGCGCACTTTCACCGTTCCGGTGTTGTTGCCGCCGGACAATGAAACTCGGTTGACGTTGGAGGGTTTCAAAAGCGCCGACGGCATGGCCAGCGAGCCGATGGTGATCTCCTGCCAGGTTGGCACGAATAATTATTCCAGCGAACAACTGGATCGAATCGTTTCTGCAGCAAAAGATCCTCGGCTCGAAGAATTGCTCTCCTCGATGAAAACCGCGCGCTCGCAGTTGACTTCCGGTGTCGAAATGGTCCAGTCATTGTCGTTGTTCGGTCAAACGGAATCGCTTGACAACGAAATCTTGTCCCATTGGGCCACTTTCAAATGGCAGGGAACCAATCAGGTATGTGCCGATCTTTCGGATGTCATGGGAATGACCAAGGCGTTCATCCTGGGAACGGATGGAAAGACCTGCTGGCTGTATTCGGAAGATAACCATAACCAGCGACGGCTCGACAGCGCCCCAGTGCCACGGTGACAGACATTTACACCAGCGTTGCCGATCCCTTTGGCCTGACCGGGCGTACAGTGGAATCCGCCGTTGCGAAAGAACGGCTGATTTACGAAGGCCAGACGCAACTGGAAGGACGCTCGTGCTACCGGGTGCAAAGCTGGATTGTCCGGCAATCGCAAAATGAGCCGTCCGG
>JBEKKN010000131.1:0-3690 GCA_050010675.1 Verrucomicrobiota bacterium
GACTTCCAACAGCGCCAGTGCTTGTAATTTTTCCAGATTCACTTCCACAAGCCGCTCCGGAAAATGGCGCAGGCCCGGTAGCCGTGCAACCTATGATTTTTGTTGATCGCGTTTTTTCTGCGTTTGCAGGTTAGATCGGATTCACTTCGATGAACGCCTGAACAGCTTTAACGGCCCGTTGACGGTGATAAGAGCTACCGGCCTGAGCCTTTTTCACGGCCTTGGCTACGGCTACGGCACCAAGCGCATGCGCCAGAAATTGTTGGTGGCCGCGTTGGGCGTGATGCTGAACACCAGCGCACCGCCTGAACCGGCGGGGTTGGTCGCCAGAGGCACCCAGTCAGGCGGTGTCAGGTTGAAGGAATTATCCAGCGCGTAATTCGCCCCGGCAATGCCCACAAAAGACAAGCGCACACCGCCGCCGCTCAATAGCTGGATGGAGATTTGATTGTAGCCCGGTGGAATGGTCAAAATCTGCTCTGGTAGGTTGGTGGAGTAATGAACGCCGCCATAAGTGCCGTCGCCCAACTGGCCATCGTTATTTGCGCCCATGGCCCAGAGATTGCCGCCACTCTCGAGAAACAGGCTGTGAAAGCCTCCAGCGGCAACCGCAGTGGCGTTGGTGGCCGAAATCATCTCCGGACGGTTTGTGTTGTTGTAGGTCCCGTCGCCCAACTGGCCATCATCGTTCCAGCCCATGGCCCACAGGCTGCCGTCGCCTTTGAGAAACAGGGTGTGGCCATATCCTCCGGCCATCGTCGTGACATTGCCGGGCACAATCTGCTCCGGTCGGTTTGTGCTGTTGTAAGTGTTGTCGCCCAATTGGCCCCACTGGTTGTTGCCCATGACCCACAGACTGCCGCCGCCCTTGAGAAACAGGCTGTGGTAGTATCCCGCGGCAATCGCCGTGACATTGCTGGCCACAATCTGCTCGGGAGAGTTGGTGTTGTTGTGAGTGCCGTCGCCCAACTCGCCATCACCGTTATAGCCCATGGCCCATAGACTGCCGTCTTTTTTCAGAAACAGGCTGTGGTCGGATCCCGCGGCGATGGCCATGACGTTGCTGGCCATTATCTGCTCCGGAAAGCTGGTCGAGTTATAAGTGCCGTCGCCCAACTGGCCGTAATAGTTATCGCCCATGGCCCACAAGCTGCCGTCACTTTCGAGGAACAGGCTGTGCGACTCTCCCGCGGCAATTGCTATGACGTTGCTGGCCATAATCTGCTCGGGAAGGTTGGCGTCGTTGTAACTGCCGTCGCCCAGCTGGCCATCGTCGTTAGCGCCCATAACCCAGAGACTGCCATCACTCTTGAGAAACAGGCTGTGCAATTCTCCGGCGGCAATCGCCACGACGTTGCTGGCCACAATCTGTTCAGGAGAATTGGTGAAGTTGTAAGTGCCATCGCCCAACTGGCCATCCCCGTTATCGCCCATAGCCCACAGACTGCCGTTGCTCTTCAGAAACAAGCTGTGGTCGTATCCTCCGGCAATCTCGGTTACGGGTTGCGCTCCGCCGGAGACCGCCAGCAGCGCCACCGCACACTGCAGCAAGATTTGAATGAGATTGTGTCTGGGTTTCATGGCATCTTTTGATTTTGACTTCAGAATTGCTTCAACTGGCTGATCCCATATTGCAACTGTACTGTGAATGACTGCTGGCTCAAGGACGTAAATTTAGCCCGTGGTTTACACCAATCAAGCTCGACCCCCATCCCGCCCTTGGCAAGCGGGAATCCATCAGTCGCGGAATTTGCGTCCTTCAATCCTCTCGACCATTTTTCCTACGCGACATCTTCGCTTGGCGCCTCCACGTTCGCCTGACGTGTCCCGCCGCGGACAATCAACACCACTGCGACGGTGATCAACACCCCCGCCACCAAGAGTTCGTGCGAGAACGTCTCGTGGCCAATCGTACATCCGAGCACCACAGCGATAAGCGGATTTACATAAGCATAAGTCGCCACGCGCGCGGGTGTGCTGGCGTGCAACAGCCAGACGTAACAAGTGTAGCCGACCAACGACCCGAACGCCGTCAAATATAGCCACGCGCCGATGGACAAAGACGTCAGCCGGTCAAAGGAAAATTGCGACGCCTCGCCGCGCACCGCCGCCAGACCCAGCATCAACGTGCCGCCCGCAATCATTTGCATCGCCACGCCCAGCAGCGGTGATGCCGGTTTGCGCGCCTGGCGGCTGAATATCGAACCAAACGCCCAACTCATCGAAGCCGCCATCAACGCGGCGATGCCCCAACCGTAGGCCATGCCCGGATGGTTCCCATGACCGCGCACAAGCAATGTCACACCCATGAAACCCACTGCCAGCCCCGCGACCACGAACGGACGCGGACGCACACCCTCGGGTCGCAGCCAGTCAAACAACACCATCCACAATGGCGTCAGCGCCACCACCAACGCAGTCACGCTGGAGGGAATCACCTGCTCCGCCCACGTCACACCGCCGTTGCCGATCGTCAGCAACAAACCACCCGTGATAACCGCATTGCGCCACTCGATGCGCGACGGCGCCGTGCCGCCACGGGCGCGTGCGAAGGCATACATCAACAACCCGGCCGCAAGATTCCGCGTCCCGGCCATCAGGAACGGCGGAATGGATTCCACCGCATAGCGGATGCCGAGATAGGTCGAGCCCCAGATGACGTACACGGCGGCAAACGCCGCGATCACGCCTGACACGGGCGGGACTGGGGACATGGTTTTATCTTTCATGTTCGTTGACCGGTGCGACGGCGTTTTTGGGCAAAATAAAAACCCACCGCCGTATGCCGGCGATGGGTTGTTAAATTTCTCTATGGCTCGCCTATGAATTCAACCTCCCACCGCCCGCGACATGCGTGGTGCCGGCACTGCACAGCCACGCGGCGCGCTTCGGCATCCAATTCACAATGACGATGAAAGATTTCATTTTTGGAACGCGGGAAATGTACTTCACTTTAGCCTGTGGTCAACGGGTTATTTACAGGGCAGATGCCGCAGGGCTCCCATCAGGGAGCGCCGCTGCCTTGAGCATTAATCCGTTATGCCACCGTCTGCGCCGCTGCAAGGTCGGCCTTGCGCTGGCGCAGGCTTCGGAAAAATTCATACCCTTCGCGCACACGCCGGACGCAGACATCCTTGTCCTCCAACATCGTCTTGATGATGCGCAGGATGGGTTTCGGGCGCAGATAGTAGGCACGGTAAAAACGGTCCACTTCCTCGAAAATCTTTTCCTTGCTCAGACCGGGAAACTCGAGCGTGCTTTGCTGGAAACCGTCACCTTCGACGAGGTCGGTCTTGTCCTTTTTCACAAACCAGGAATTAAGCTTGGCCTGTTCATAAAGCTCCGTGCCCGGATACGGCGCGGCCAGCGAAACCTGCAGGCTGAATACGTCGAGTTCCTTCGCAAAATTGATGGTGTTCTCAATGGATTGCCTGGTTTCCACCGGCAGACCGAGGATGAACGTGCCGTGAATCACCACGCCGGCCTGATGACAGGACTTGGTAAACCGGCGCATTTCGTCCATGGTCACGCCTTTTTTGATGCGGGTGAGAATGTCGTCGTTGCCGCTTTCGTAGCCGACCAGGAACAGGCGCAGGCCTTTGTCCTTGAATCTCTTGATGTTGTCGTAATCGTGGTTGTCGCGGCTGTTGCAGGACCAGTTTTCGCCGAGAGGGCCGATCTTTTTGGCGA
>JBEKKN010000132.1:0-3663 GCA_050010675.1 Verrucomicrobiota bacterium
AGCCCAGCGCCCCCAGATCCAACTGGCCGACGAAGGCATCCAGGAACCGCACCGGGTTTTCGGCTCCGACATAATCCTCCAGCCGTTCAGGGAACATCAAGGTTTGGGATCGGTCCAGGCCAAGGCGATGTTTCATGCTTGAAACTGACCAACCTCAGGCGTAATTGTTCAATTCATGAGCGACTTTTCACACAGCCTCTCGCTGCAGGCAACGCGGGATGGCCGGTCCAGTTCCGCTTCGCGGTTCACGCGCTTTGGTCCCGCGTGCCTGAGCTTTTGACGTTGATATGGCTAGAAATGTCAAGCGAGCGATGGTTCTGCTTTCCGAAAGTTTTCATTTTCCGGTTTGGCTTCACCGCGAACTATTCTGAGTCAGCGACAGGGACGCCATGACTGCGGTTTCAATGCTGAGATGCGTGAGTCCACCCCGACCAAGGTCGGGAGTTATCAACAGGTCACGGTCCGAGGCGGCGCGTATCTCCGTCTAGGCTCAAGGATCAACTCAGAGGTTGCCTTTTAACGTCCAACGAGTGTCACGCCTGACCGGGTCCCTGCCGCTGGTTCAGAAAAGGTTCACGGGCGATGTCATCGTTTTTCCTTTCTAAAGCGTTTTGTTTTTTTGGGGTTTAAAGGGTTCAGGGCTTGGCCGCATGGGGTTTGACCTGCCGGGCGATGGCCCAGACGAAGCCGGCGAGTTCACGGGCCACGGCGGTCACCGCTACTTGGGACTTCTTTTTGCCCACACGCGTCAGATGGGTGTAGCGGTGATGCAGTCGCCGTTGGGCTTCCCAGGCAATGTCGGTGATGGTTTTGGGCAAACCTTCCTGGCGCTTTTTCAAGTGGGGACTCAGGCGGGCTGGAGCGCGATATTGCCAGGCGGCTTCGACCAGGGCGCGGCGGGCCGGGGCGTTGCCCATCTTGGTGATGCCGCCTTGCTGACGATCATTACCCGTGGTGTGTTCGCTGGGCACCAGTCCAAGATAACCCATCAACTGGCCGGGATGTTCAAAGCGATTGAAGTCGCCCAGTTCGGCCACCAGCGTGGCGGCATGGAGCAGCGCCATCCCGCGCAGACTCATCAACGCCCGCACCACCGGTTCCCAACGCCAGCCCGGCACCGCCCGCTCAATTTCCTGGTCGTAACGTTCCAGCCGCCCCGTGGCTTCACTGATCACCTCCAGCATCTCCTGGAAGACGATCTGCTGGACCGGGAAGGGCATTTTGATTTGGGCCAGATATCGCAAATGCGCCGGGGACCACGAACTTTTGCCGGCGTAACGCCGGTTGTGCCGCAACAGATACATCTTGAGCTGCTGCCGCGCCCGATGCTGCGCTTTGCCCACTTGGAATCGCGCCCGGATCAAATCCCGCATCGCCTCATCCACAGGTTCGGGCACATAAATGCCGGTCAGCTCTCCGGCCCGGAACAGGCGCGCCAGTTGATCGGCATCCCGCCGGTCCGTCTTGACCCGTTCCCCCGGTTTGCGCGGCACCTGGGAGGGACATACCAGGATGCAGTCCAGTCCGTGCGACCGCAGGCACCGGCAGAGGGCAAATCCTCGTGGCCCCGCTTCGTAACAGAATTTCAAGGTGGCTCCGGGATGGGCGGCCTGGAGTTTTTTGACGAGTTTAAGCACGTCGTCATGTTCCCCGCCGAGGATCCCATAACGCCGCACCTCGGCTGAATCACCGGGCGCAATCGATACGGCGATCGAGTCATTATGCACATCCAGACCGATGAACAAAACGAACGGTTTGGCCACGGCGGGCGCGATGGATATTTGGCTCTGGACAGGTTCGGGCTTGAGGAGTATGTAACTTTTCATGGTGTCTGTTTTCCTTTCTATGTTTGCGTTTCCTACCAAACATTGGGGCTCGGCTCTCCGGCTCACGCCGGCGCGCAATCCCCGTTCCCGGAAAACAGACACCGCTTTCACTTTCATCGCCAGCCATACTGTCTAGGCTACAGCCATGGGAAGCCGAAATTCGATTTGATAAATCGCCGTTTTCCAGCTTTTGTTGACGCTTAAATTAAAGAACGATAATCAGGAGTTGAAACCATGTGGAAATCCAAAAACCATCGCAGCGTATCCGTGGCACCGGCGATAAATTTACGCGCCCTTCCGACACTGACCAGAGCCATTTACAACCGGCGGAACAAGAATTGCAAAAGCATTTGCCTGGCAACGGTCATGGCTCTTGTCTTGGTTGGGCGAGCGTTCCACGCCAATGCGCAGACCGAGACGAATCTTTACTCTTTCGGCGGTCAGCCCGACGGTGAACAGCCACGGGCCGGGCTGGTTCTGGGCACCAACGGCAATTTCTACGGGACAACCTATGACGGCGGGACGAATAGTTCAGGCTCCGTGTTCCAGCTCACTTCCGGCGGCAGCTATACGAATCTTTATTCCTTTGGCAGCCAGCCCTTCGATGGCACGCATCCCTCCGCCGGGTTGGTCCAGGGCAGTGACGGTAATTTCTACGGGACCGCTTATTACGGCGGGACGAATAACTTCGGCACCGTGTTTCGAATCAGTCCCAGCGGCAGCTATTCAAATCTTTACTCTTTTCAGGGGCCACCCGGTGATGGGAGAAATCCGGCCGCCGCGCTGGTGCAGGGCAGCGACGGTAATTTCTACGGAACAACTTTTGCCGGCGGGACGAATAGATACGGTGCCGTGTTTCGGTTCACCACCAACGGCACCGAAACGATCCTTTACTCCTTCGGCGGTCCAACGAACGATGGCGCAGGACCACTCACCGCACTGGTCCTGGGCCGTGACGGCAACTTTTACGGGACCACAACTTTTGGCGGGTTAACCAACATAAGCGGGACAACTGCTTCATTTATTGGTGGCTATGGCACTGTGTTTCGGCTCAGCTCCGGCGGCAGCTATTCAAATCTTTATTCCTTTGGCAGCAAGATACCCGATGGGATTTTGCCGGGTTCACTGGTTCAAGGCAGCGACGGCAATTTCTACGGTGTGGCCTCTGAAGGCGGAGCATTCACCAACCCCGGCGCCCTGTTTCGGATCACCCCCGGCGGCAGTGAGTCGCTCTTTTACTCCTTTGGCAGCCAGCCCGGCGACGGGGTCGAACCCACCTCGCTGGTGATTGGCAGCGATGGCAATTTCTACGGAACAACTTTAGACGGCGGCACGAATGATCTTGGCACCCTCTTTCGGATCAGCCTCAGCGGCAGCGAAACGATTCTTTACTCCTTTGGCAGTCAAACCAACGATGGAGCAAACCCATTGGGAAGTTTAATCCAGGACAGCGACGGCAACTTTTTCGGAACCACCGAGTATGGCGGGGCTGGCGCCAACGGCACGATATTCGAACTAACCGGGGCTCTCATCTATTCAACCAATCAAATCACACAAATCCGTCTCGTGGGCACGGACGTCGTCCTTGGCATTCTTTCCGCGCCCGGCGACACGTATCAATTACAGTCCACCACCAATCTGGTGACCGCAGCTTGGTCGAATGTGATTGGAGCCTCGGTGACGAACAGCGCCGGGGGTCTACTCAATATGACCAATTTTGGCGGAGCCATTGGCCCGCAGAGATTCTATCGGTTTTCGATCAGCTTGTAAGAATCGAGAAAGAATTTTTCCGCCAAGCGCATCTTGTGCCATTACACCGTGCCTCCTAAGAAACAAG
>JBEKKN010000133.1:0-3608 GCA_050010675.1 Verrucomicrobiota bacterium
CTGTCCGTGCCAGAAACTTTCATGTGCGTAATACGCGACCGGATACGTAAACAGCCCGTAATCGTGAAAAAAGAAACTGTGCGTGCCCAATACCACGCCCGGATAAAGAGCGAACAAAAAAAACGCAATCAGGCCGGCCATCCGGCCCGCGGTGAACCCATCCATCCATGAAGAAGAGGCATGCTGGAACGGTTGCTCCGGTGCGGCGCTTGACTGGCCTTCCGGAGTTGAATTCATGCGCTTAACGAACCGCGGTGCCCGGCACCGCAGGTGGCGGCCCGGATTATTTCAACCACTCCGCCATAAGCCGTGTGGATGGGTTGACACGTTACTCCACCAACAACGCCGCTCACGAAAGCAAAACACATCCTTCGGGGCTGGGCGGCGGCATCTTTCCAGAACCACATGTGGACTGGCAATTCGTAGCAACGAGACCCCGTCACTTGCCACCTGCCAGTTTTGCCGTGGCTTCGTCAATCTGCTTTTGAATGTCGTTGGAATAGGGGGAGACTTGCTTGGCCATTTCCAGATATTTGACGGCTTGGGACCAATTCCCAGCCCGTTCCTCCAATTGCGCCAGACTTACGGTGATGTCATCATAAAGCCGTTTTCCGTTGGCGCTATCCACGCTGGTTCTGGTGTTGATGTCCTGTGCCTGCCAGCTCCGCAAGGCCGCCAGCCAGACGTTGCGCGCGCGGTCGACATCGTGAAAATCTTTGCTGTAAAGCCAGCCCAGGTCGAACAGGAGTTCGCTGTTACCCGGGTTGTTGTGCAGGCCTTCGAACAAAAACTCCCGGGCGGCGGCGGGTTTATGCAGTCGTCGCAACCAGTAACCGCCCACGCGATAGGCTTCGACATATTGCGGATTCATGTCCGTGGCGAGCTTCAGCCAGGGCAGAATTTCCTGCACCTCCGCCTCCCGCATGTGACCCGACGGCCCGCCGTCATCCAGGTGGGTATGCGTGTTGGGGACAAAGTGGCGGTGCAAGGCCGCAATCCAATCCGGGGGCGGCCCCAAAAAATCATCACTGGTTGAATTCTTGTCTTCGACCTGCCCGTGCGCCGGCATCGCCACGTCATGCTCGGCCTCCTGCCGGTCAAAAATGGACGGGTAATAGCCGCTGTGAAAATACACGTCGGCCATGACGAGCATTTCGTTGCCGAACAATCGCCGGCCTTCGCCCAGCAGCAACTTGAATACGTTGTCTGCCGCCGCCTGCCCCTTGTTCCAGTCGGCAGCGCGCGGCACTTCATTCCACCATGCGGCGCGCGCCACGAACACCGTGGCCAGCGTGACACATAGCGTCAGCAGCAGGGCCAGCAGCCAGTAAGGCGAGGTCCTTTTCATCAGGTCAGACTCTTTCGGCGAAAGGCCAGCCAGGTCAGCAACAGGAACAATCCGGTATAAGCCGCGGCGTAGAGCGCCGCCAGGCCGCAATCCAGCCAGCTCACCAAACCCCAGTCGTTGACCACCCGTTCGCGGACATCAAACAGTTCCAGGTGCGGAATGATGAAATAGATGGTGTAAATGACGCTGCGCAGGGGTTCGGCATTGTGCAAGGCAACCGTGTTCAGGTGGCCTCCCAGAAATAAAATGCCGGCGACCACGATGAACAGGATCGTGACCGTGGACGAGGGCGCGGCAAAAACGATCGAGCCGAGCAACGTCATCGCCGTCACGATGCCGAGCATGATCCATTGCAGAATCAACGCCTGAAAATAATCCGCCACCGGCCAGTAATGCTCCCGCGAACCGGTGATCACGGCAAAAAAGGCATAAAACACCACCAGCACCAGGCCGCTTGCCAGCCAGCAGCCGAAAAATTTTCCGAGAATGACCTGTCCGCGAGAGACCGGCTTGGCCAGCAACGGAAAAATCGTGCGACTTTCGCGCTCCGCGGGAATTTGCCGCGCCGCCGTCGCGATGGTGATGAGCAGGGCGGAAATCCAGATGAGCAACATGCAGAGATCCTTCACGTAACGCACGATGTTGGGATCCTGAAAGAACCGCACACTGCCGGCCAAGATGGTGATCACCGCCGTAAGCACGAACAGAACGTAAAAATCCTTGCGGCGGTACATTTCCTTGATGACGACGCCCGTCAATGCCCAGATGGTGTTCATAATGCGGATTGCGGTTGATAGCCAATGATGTCCAAAAACGCCTTTTCCAGATTCGTATGATTGGGTCCAATCACTTCCGCCACCCCGCCCACCGCCTTGAGTTCGCCGCGGTTGATGATGGCCACCCGGTCGCAAACGGTTTCCACCTCGCCCAATTCGTGCGAGGAGAAGAAAACGGTTTTGCCCTCGTTTTTCAGGCGTTGGATGATTTCGCGGACTTTCATGCGGCCCAGCGGATCCAGCCCGCTGGTGGGCTCGTCCAGAATCAGCAAATCGGGATTATTGATGAGCGCCTGCGCGATGCCGACGCGTTGTTGCATGCCTTTGGAATAGGTCTTGATGAGACGTTTCCGCACCGGCTCCAATTCGACCAGCTTCAACAATTCATCAATCCGTTTGTCCGCTTCCGAATGGGGCAGGCCAAAAACGCGCGCGTAAAAGTGCAGCAACTCCTCGGCGGTGAGAAACTTGTAGTAATACGTCATCTCCGGCAGATACCCGATGCGCCGGCGCGCGATGGGCTGGCGGACGTCAATGCCGAACAGATAGGCCGTCCCACGGGTGGGGGGGATAAAACCGAGCAGCACGTTGATGGTGGTCGTTTTGCCGGCGCCATTGGGACCGAGAAAACCAAAGACTTCGCCGGCGTGAACAGAGAGGTTCAGCTCTTTCAAGGCGGGTTTGAGCTCCCGCCGCAAACCGCGCGTGCGGTATTCCACGCAAAGATTATCCGTTCGCAGAATGACTTCCATGTGTTCTCCCGAATATCATAATCAGTACGACAAACCAAAAAAATAATCATTCAAACGCGCGAAATCGCCGGGCCGCTAAAATAACAAATAAGGCCTGAAGCGGACGCCTCAGGCCTTGTGATTCGGTTCTCAACCCGGCGGGTGGAACCCGCCAACAAGGTTAATTTCAATTGGGGAGGTTGTGCGGGTGAGCGGAATCAACCGCACCAGCGCCCCCGTTGACGGAACACTGCGGCGATGCATCCACCGTCGTCATGGTATAACTGCCGGCAAAGGTCTTGGTTGTCGCCAGCGGACAAAACACGCTCTGCAAATTGCCGTTGGCACCACGGCCGAGATACGGCGTGAGGTCGGTGGAGGCTGGCGAAGCCGTTGCTTGCTGCCCTGTTTCCATTGCCCATTCCTGTATGGCGGTAGAAATCTGCCGCAGGTTGTTGATGCAAACGTTCTGTTGCGACGTCGCACGCGCTTTCAGCAAGTTGGGAATCGCGATGGCAGCTAACAGACCGATAATGGCCACGACAATCATGATTTCCACCAGGGTGAAACCCGCTTTGCGACTGTTTACAATTTTCATACCATCTAAATTATTGCTGGTGTGGTGCAAACACCTCACAAGCGTTTAACCTTTAAACAAGGTTAATTGTTAAGGACGTGCGGGTGGGCAGAATCAACTGCGCCGCCGCCATTGACGGAACAAGCCGGAGTGGTCGACATATTCCCCATGGTATA
>JBEKKN010000134.1:0-5771 GCA_050010675.1 Verrucomicrobiota bacterium
ATGGACTATCACGGCGACCGGTACGCCGACCATTCGCTGATGATTTTCAAAGACCGGGCATTGGTTGCCGTGTTGCCAGCGAACCTCAACGCCGAAGGCGTACTGATCAGCCATGAAGGGTTGACCTATGGCGGACTCGTGGTCTCCCGCGACGCGACACTGGGTGATGTGCTGGCATACTTCCATGCGGCGTTGCATCACCTGAGCCAAAGGCATATTTTCAAACTCATTTACAAGCGGATTCCGGGTTTTTACAACACGCTCCCGGACGACGAAGTGGCCTATGCCTTGTTCCTCCTCGATGCCCGGCTTTATCGCCGCGATTGCGCGACGGCGGTGGCGCAGGCGGACCGGCTTCCCCTCCGCCGGGACCGCAAGAGTCTGATCAAGAAAGCAATCGATTTTGGGGTCCGGATCGTCCCGGAGACATCTTTTCAACCGTTTTGGAAACAGGTGTTGGTGCCCCAACTGGCTGCCCGGTACGGCGCCAAACCCGTGCATACCCTCGAGGAAATCACCTTGCTCGCCTCACGCTTTCCCGATCAGATCAAACAATTCTCAGCCTATTGCGGCGATGAAATTGTCGCCGGTACGACGATTTACGAGACGCCGACCGTAGCGCACGCGCAGTACGCTTCGGTCACGGAAAAGGGACGCAAGCTGGGCGCGCAGGCTTACCTGTTTCATTCGCTGATCGAACAATACAAGGACAAGCGTTTCTTTGATTTTGGCATCTCCAACGAGAAGGAAGGCCGGGCCTTGAATCATGGCTTGCTGGAATGGAAGGAAGGTTTTGGCGCACGCTGCTACGCGCATGATTTTTATGAGATTGCAACCGGGAATTACCCGAAGCTGGAACCCGTGCTGCAGATCCGGCCCACTATCACTTTAACGCCGCCAGGGATGGGGCAGCCATCGCCTTCCCCCTCCGGCGATCAACCCGTTCGGGCATATTTCGCGCACCCCAAGGCGCTGATTGATGAAGGGGTCTCGATTGGCCAGGGGACTCGGGTCTGGGCCTTTGCCCATGTTGTGGGCGGGGCGATGGTTGGAAAAGACTGTAATATTTGCGATCACACTTTCATTGAGGGAGGAGTTAGAATCGGCAATCGCGTGACGATCAAGTGCGGCGTCTTTCTCTGGGACGGTCTGACGGTTGAAGATGACGTTTTCATCGGACCCAACGCAGTTTTCACGAATGATTCCCGTCCGCGCAGCAAAAAATATTTAAAAGCGCCTCTCTCCACCGTGCTGAAGGAGGGATGTGCGCTGGGAGCGGGGAGCACAACCCTTCCAGGCATCACCATTGGGCGTTGGGCCATGGTTGGTGCCGGTTCCATTGTCACTCATGATGTCCCGGATTACGCCCTGGTAATGGGCAGCCCGGCCCGGTGGCGTGCCTGGATTTGCCGCTGTGGAGAAAAACTTTTCCCCACCTCTGGCCGGCTTCTGGGTTGTGCCTGCGGGCAATCGTATGAGCAGCTCGCTGAAAATGAGGTAAAAGAGCTTACCGTAACTGGCAGCTGTCAAAGCTTGCCGGGAAACCGGGTTGCGACGGACCTCAGTGAAGCCATCATCAAAAGCAACGGACACCCAGCGGCCAATGGCCGGTGAAGCCGGGTTGTGTTCCCGGGTGGTCCGGCGGCAGGCGTTGCGTTCCTGTCTGAAACTCCGCGCTGAACAGCAGCGGTGCCAATAATCAATATCTTGTTAGGGAAACACCCCATGGCGCCCGGACGGTTTCCAGCCGTAAGCTCACGGGATGATGATCAATCACCAGAATAAGCCACCGCCGTTGGGCGGGTTCTTCGCAGTTCTTCGCGAGCGTTTACGACGCCAGCGGCAGCAAAAGGCAGAAATGATGATGCGGTTGGCTGTCAATGCGCAAGTGGTTGAGGTTCGAAGACAGGATCGCTCGGTGATTCTGGATCCGGATCCCGACGATTTTTTCCATTCCGATGAATCAACTTCTTGAAACTCCCTGCGACGAGGCCGCCCAACCCGTCAGGAACCAATCGAACCAGCCGCACCGCATCCTGGTGGCGGAGGATGATCACGAACTCCGCCTGATCAACACCATGGTGTTGACTTGCGCCGGCTACGCGGTGGACAACGCCGAGAATGGCGCCGCCGCCTGGGAAGCGCTTTACGCCAAACGCTACGATCTTTTGATAACCGACAACCACATGCCCAGGCTGCCCGGCATTGAATTGCTCAAGAAACTGCGTTCTGCCCACATGGAGTTACCGGTCATCATGGCCACCGGAACGATACCCACGCAGGAACTGGCCCAAAATTTGTGGCTTCAACCCGTCACCACGGTGGAAAAACCTTATACCATCGACCAGTTGTTGGACACGGTGCGAGTAGTTCTGCGCACCACCGACAGTGGCCCGGGCAACTCGAGCCATGGCCAGACTGATGAAGCCAGTCATCGGCCCGGAGTCCGGTTGACTTTCCCCCAGCCCGGACACTGACGCCGCGGTTGAATCCACGTAAAATGCACATGGGGTGAACACCCTATGGGGGATACGCCATTGCCTGCATATAAATAAGAAAATTATGCGAAACAGCTTTTCTTTGCATGAGCGATAAGAAGACACACACGCTTCAACCGAGAATGACGCTGGAAGACGTTAATTTCGTCCCGTTCCGGAGGAAGTGTTCTTCCGCCGATTTGCGCTTTGAAGCTGGCGTTTTCTGAATGTCTCGTCCGAGGTGGTGGCGCTGTTGGGACGTTCGAGGCTTTGTCGCCGTAGTAAAGCGTGCCCATGCGATGAAGCGAGAGAAAATGCGGGCGTGGTCAACGCCGCGCAACCGTTCACGCTTTCGCATATATTTGTTCTCTAAGGGAATATTCCATGGGGATAAGACCCCATAGCATCGCGAGGTTGCCCGACTTATTCTCAAGCCATTGGAAAAAGAGGACTCGTCCCAAGTTGAACGAAGTCTTCTCAGGCAAACAACAAATTAACCGAGCACCGATGAACGCGCTCAAAAATTTATTCCCTGAAGAACGGGCAGGCCGATCAGACGCGAAATCCGGCTCTGGCCGGACAATGACATCATCGGTTATGGCCCAAAAGTTTATTAACCGTGGAAACTAAGAACATGGATTTCCCAATCGAATTGGATGCACTGAAGTGTTCTCCTTCATCCGAGGCAGTTCAAAACATGCACTGGAAACGCACACTGGACGCTTGGCTCATCCTGCTGGCACTGCCCTTTCTGATTCCGCTGGCGCTGCTGGTGGCCCTGTTGATTCGCGGCGGTTCCCGCGGGCCGGTTTTGTTCCGGCAGGAGCGCGTTGGTTATCAGGGAAGGCGTTTCATGTGTTTCAAGTTTCGAACCATGTTTGTGAATGCCAGCACGACCACGCATCAGGGGCACCTGCAGCAACTGATGAATTCAAACACCCCCATGATGAAAATGGACTCACGCGGGGATCCCCGCATCATACCGTTTGGCTTGTTGCTCCGGGCGTCGGGTCTGGATGAGCTGCCCCAATTGATCAACGTGCTGCGGGGTGAAATGAGCCTGGTGGGACCGCGCCCCTGCCTGCCTTACGAATACGACAACTAGCTCTGGCAGGTGAGCGGGAAAAACCAGACCACCTTCATGGAAATGATTCATTTGGACATCAAATATACGAGAAGCAAAACCCTCGGGTGGGATTTGAAAATCATCCTGATGACCATTCCCGCCTTGATCATTCAAATGCGGGGGACGCGTCAGGCCAGGCAGGCAACCCGCCGCCCCGGCCGCCGGATAACCAGTTGTTCCACTGGTGCCGCCCGGTCGTTTTTCATTGCGAAGGCGGCGCTGGCCGGCGTGGTTCAGGCGAGAGATGGCAAAGACGTCTGGCGACGAAAAGAATCAAAATTGAATTTGTAACATGGCAAAACAAATTAAAGTGGGGGTTGTTGGATGCGGCTATTGGGGACCCAACCTGGTTCGCAATTTCAGGTCACTTCCCGATTGCAGCATGAAAATGATGTGTGACGTCAGCGAACACAGGTTGGGTCATCTTAAAGCGCTGTACCCGGAGGTCGAAGGCGAGCTGAATTACAATCACATGCTTAACGGCGTCGGCCTCGACGCGGTCATCATCGCCACTTCGGTCAAATCGCATTACCCCATGGCCAAGGCGAGCCTCCTGGCCGGCAAACACACCTTTATCGAAAAACCGATGGCGGCCTCATCCGCGGAGTGCGAGGAGTTGATGGATATAGCCGGGGAAATGGGATTGGTACTGATGGTGGGGCATACGTTCCTGTATTCGCCAGCGGTCAGGAAAATCAAGGAAATCGTGCAGCGCGGCGACATTGGAGAAATTCGTTACATTTGTGCCCGGCGGCTGAATCTGGGGCTTTTCCAGAAAGACATCAACGTTGCCTGGGACCTGGCACCTCATGATATTGCCATTATTTTGCACATCATGGAAACGGAAGTGGTCACCATCAACTGCACGGGTAGCGCACATATCACGCCCGGAGTGGAGGATGTGACGGCCCTGTGGCTCAATTTTTCAGGAAAACGCTCGGCCATCATTCACAGCAGCTGGCTTGACCCGAGAAAAGTCCGTGAAATGACCATTGTCGGCAGCAAAAAAATGATTTTCTATGACGACGTATCGCCGCTTGAGAAAATCCGGGTCTTCGACATGCGGGTTGAAAGACCACCGCACAATGACACCTTTGCTGAATTTAATTATGCCTATCATTATGGGGATGTCCACGTTCCTTATCTCAAACACGAGGAGCCGTTAAAAACCGAATGTCAGCATTTTCTGGATTGCATCAACCAGGGGACAACCCCCTTGACCGATGGCAAAAAGGGTCTGGAACTGGTTCGGCTCCTGGAGGCATCCTCCGAATCGCTGAAACGAGGCGGCGCTTCGGTCAACCTGTCCGGCCAGGTAAATGGCAACGGTGGGATGCCACCGATCCTGGAACCGGCCATGTGTCTATAAATTGTTGGCATCGCACAGAACCTGTCGGCTGGTGCAACCCATCGCCCCAACCATAAAACCGGGTGGCTGCCTTCGGGTGATTCTTTGTCGGGAGGGTTGTGCCCCATGGTTTTAAACCCGGGAAGTCGAACCACGTGCATGAATTTTCTTCGGGCCTGGAAGTTGGTACCGACCAGGTAAAACCCGAAATGGGGAGAAGACCCCATGGCGGATATCACGTTGCCCGGCCTATTCTGCCGTGTGAGACATAAAAGAATATCCCCAGACCCAAAGCCGGCTGGCGCCGCTCGACCAGCCACGGCTGTGGGCTTAAGCCAAAACGAAATTGGTTTCGCGCCACCACCGGATGAAGTGGCCCGAAAGGCCAGCTATAGCCATGTGAACCCGGATTCACCGCGCGGACATGAGGTCAAGCATTGGTTGGAGGCCGAGGCGCGATGGCTTGCGGAACGCAAACTCACCCGGGCGCACGGGTTTCACCACCAGATGTAAATCAACACCAACCACCATACCAAAAACGAAGGAATTACAATTATATGAAGACTTTGAACAGCACCGTCGCGGAAGCCCCCAAGATGTATGAAACCGAAAACGACATCGCGCTCAAGCGCCGGTCGGAATTGAACGCGCTCATGAACCAGCGGCTGGCGTCCGCCGTGGATCTGCAGACGCAGATGAAGCAGGCGCATTGGAATGTCAAAGGGCCCAGCTTCATCGGCTTGCACGAACTTTTTGACAAGGTGGACGAGGCCGTAGAGTCGTACGTGGACATGATCGCCGAACGCATCGTGCAGCTGGG
>JBEKKN010000135.1:0-3512 GCA_050010675.1 Verrucomicrobiota bacterium
ACGCTAACGGATCAATGACTTGGCCGGTTCAACCGGGCTGTGTTTTTGTTTCATAAAAGAGTAGCCGTCAAATTATTTATCCCGCTTCAGAAGGAATTCAGCCAAGGCTTCGAGGGCGACGGCACAGCCTTTGAAAACTTTTAATGCGGCGAAGGCTTTGATCGTCAGTTGTTCCGCTATCTTCCGCGATTTTTCCAGGCCCACAATCGCCGGGTAGGTCGCCTTTTGCACGGCCACGTCCTTGCCCGCCGTCTTGCCGAGCTGCTCGCTGGTCTGTGTCACGTCCAAGATGTCGTCAATCACCTGGAATGCCAGCCCGACGTGATAGCCGAAATCCGTCAGCGCCTTGAGCTGCGCCGCCGTGCAATTCGCGCTCATGCCGCCCAGCCGCACGGAACAGCACAGCAACGCGGAGGTCTTGCGTTCGTGGATGTACTTCAAATCCGCGACAGAAAGTTTTTTGCCTTCGCCTTCCAAATCCGCGACCTGCCCGGCGACGAGTTGCAGCGAGCCGGCGGCTTTCGCGATTTCCAGGATCAAATCGCGGTGCGGATAGCGCGGCCAGCCTTTGGCCTGCGCGGCGATCTCGAACGCCTGCGTCAGCAGCGCGTCGCCCGCCAGCACGGCGATGCCTTCGCCAAAGACCTTGTGGTTGGTGGGTTTGCCGCGGCGGAAATCGTCGTTGTCCATCGCCGGCAGATCGTCGTGGATGAGCGAGTAGGTATGGATGCACTCGACGGCGCACGCGAGCGGCAGGGCGGCGGCATCGCTGCCGCCACAAGCCTCGGCGGCGGCGAGGCAGAGCGCGGGTCGCATCCGTTTGCCGCCGGCGAAGAGCGAGTAACGCATTGCCTGGTGGATGGTCGCGGGCCGGGTTTTCTCGGACGGCAGAAATTTATCGAGCGCGCGATTGACGGCCTCGGTGCGTGTGGTGAGAAAATTTTGCAGATTGAATTGGGACTTTGCGGACATGCGCCATTATTTTAGAAAAAAGACGGGCCGGTGCAAGCTGCGGGTTTTCGGGGGCGGTAGGGACGACCTGCTGGTCGTCCGAGGCCGCGCAGCAGCGCGGCCCTACCATTTCCAAAAGCGGCTTTCTGCCGAACGTCGCCACGTCCATCGGCGCGCTTTCGTCGTTGGCTCCGTTTCCTTCAATTCGGCTGCAAAACGGCATCAAATTGACGCTCCCGGAATGGTCAAATTTTCTTATTGCATCCATGGGCGGAGCGGATAGACTTCGCTGCTCGATTTCTCGAACCAAAATTGTGAACGCTGAACTCTGCAAGAAAGCCGCCGAAAAGGTCGGCAACCCCAACGTCCTGGTGAACCTCATTTCGCGCCGGGTCCGCCAGCTTAATTCCGGCAACGGCGGTCTGAGCCGTCCGCTGGTGGCCAACACGACGAATCTCGGCGTGGCGGACATCGCGTTGCGCGAAATTCTCGAGGAAAAGATCGGCTGGGAAATGCCCGAAATGGTGGAGTTGGTCCGTCCGGCGGCCAAGAAACGCCGCAAACGCTAGCCCATTTACGATTTGGGATTTACGATTTTCGCGGCGGCCCAGGTACGGCCTGTAAATTTGAGTCTCCGCTTCTTTCATCGGTTCTTTCATTGTCCGTTTTTTAATCCGTGAAATCCGCGTTATCTGCGGTTAACCTCCGGTCATGGCCGACATCGTGACCAACCACAAAGCGCGGCGCGATTACCTCATCCTCGAAACCTTTGAGGCGGGCATCGTGTTGCATGGCACGGAGGTCAAGTCCTTGCGCGCGGGCAAGGGACAGATTGCCGACGCTTTCGCGCGGGTGGACAAGGAGGAGGTCTGGCTTTACAACGCGCACATTGACGAATACTCGCACGGCAATCTCCAGAATCATCAGCCCAAGGCCCCGCGCAAACTGCTCCTGCACCGGTCGGAGATCCGGAAATTGTTCAGCCTGGCCTCGGTGAAGGGCCATGCCCTCGTGCCGCTGGCATTTTACTGGAAGAACGGCAAGGTGAAAGTTTCGCTCGCCGTCGGCAAAGGCAAACAGCAGTTCGACAAGCGCGAGGATTTGAAGGAGCGCGAATCCACGCGCGAACTCAAACGCGCGACGATGCAACGACTCAAGGGAAAATAAGACGGGGCTTACGCGGATGGCATGGATCGGTGACGCTTGCCTCTTCCAAACCATTGAAATAAGCTGCGGTAAATTCTGCGAAAGGATTTCGATGAAGGCAAATCAACTGGCGACGCTCGTATTAAGACTGATGGGAATTTATTGTCTGATTGTTTTGATTCCCATGGCTCAACTGCTCAACAACGTAATTTTGTACGCGCAAAACAGTTCCGGCAGTTTGGGGATGGCAATCGTAGTTATCACACTTTTGCTATCGGTCGGCTGGCTGGCAGTCGGAATTTCATTAATCGTATTTTCCAAGCCGTTGGGTGAGATGTTGTCTCCAACCAACACTGATGAAGGAAACATAACCGCAATTTCATTCGAGCAGGTTCAAGTCCTGGCCTTTGCGGTTGCCGGTGTGTTGATTTTTGCGGAAACCTTGCCACAGTTGCTCAGCAATATTTTCGCCTTCCTGCATTACCTGATTCAGCTCAAAGAGCAAAATCCGTTTCCAGACAATGGGTGGCCTTTCAATCGATTTGGATATGCAGCCGCCATGGGAACGTTTTTGAAAGCGGCGCTCGGATTATGGCTGTTTTTCGGCGCTCGGGGATTCGCCAATGGGTGGCGTTCGCTGAGAAATTTTGGAACGCCAAAGGCGCCGGGAAACTAAGATTTGATGGTTTTCCCGTCAGCACCCGCCCGGCAGCTGTCAGGGTGCGGCCGCTTCCATGGGAACAAACACGACACACACGGGCTGGCCCACTTCGATGGTTTGTCCGGTCCAGGTCAATCGGCCGGTTTGGGCATTGATGCGGAAGACCACGACACTGTCGGAATCCTGGTTGGCGGCGATCAGATATTGGCCGGTGGGATCAATGGCAAAACCGCGCGGGGTTTTGCCGCGGGTGGACTGGCGTTCCACAAACTGAAGCCGGCCGGTGGACTCATCCACGGCAAACACGGCGATGCTGTCGTCGCCCCGATTTGAGCCGTAAACAAATTTGCCGGTAGGATGGACGACCAGCTCGGCACACGTGTTTTTACCGTGAAAATTTTCCAGCAGCGTGGAAACGGTCTGTTCGTCCTTCAAGGTTCCGTTTTCCGGGTCATAGGCAAAGGTTGTCAAAGTGGAAACCATCTCGCTGATGACATAAGCATGCCGGCCGTCGGGGCTGAAGGCGATGTGACGTGGGCCGGAGCCGGGCTTCAGTTCGACCCACGGATTTTCGTCGGCTGTGAGCGCGCCGTTGGTTTCGTTGAGCCGGTAAATCATCACCTTATCCAGGCCGAGGTCGCAGGCGAACACCCGGTGATTGGCGCTGTCCACGGCGATGCAATGGGCGTGGGGCCCGGCCTGCCGCTGCGGGTTGACGCTGGAACCGTGATGCTGCACCACCGACGACGACGGG
>JBEKKN010000136.1:0-3394 GCA_050010675.1 Verrucomicrobiota bacterium
TGTATTAGGCTGTAGTGAAGCCTCATACTCAACATCGTTAGTCCATTGTTTCCCATTATTAAAATAGAACAGCGAGGAGCGGGCCACATTCGCATATGCTATCGGTGGACGTTTGTTAGATAAAAATTGCTTGAATTCTAAATACCGTGCATTTTGACTTGAAATGCCCACAGTTTCTTCACAATGCGAAATCTGGGTACGTCCAATCAGGAGGCAAGACAGTGCAATCAATAGAATTACGCGATTGCGGGTGAGGCTTGGGCTGGTCGCTAACTCATGCATACCAACATCTTGCATTTTGATAAATGGCAATGATAAACAAGAAGCTCGCGTATGCATGGGTTGCCAATGCATTGGGTATTTCTATGCCGTTCTTAACACAAATAAACTGTTTCACAGTAAAACCAGTTTGCCACGTGCGTCCATGTCCCCAGCTTTAATCGTTCCATCATTCATTTCAATTGAGGGTTGAATTGGTGGTCGATTCCGATGTGCGCAAAGCGACGTGCCTGAGCCATGCCAAACCGCGCCAAACCAAATTTTGATCGGGTAAACGCTCCCCCCGCACTATTGCGCGGGTGCGCGGGTGCGCGGGTGCGCGGGTGACTTGCCCTGAGCCACCCATCACAGCAAATCCTGACAGGATGTCAACACTTACTTTGGCAATCCTTTGCACCTTGAAATATGACATGAATTCCGGGATTTTCGCGTGTTCTTTCCCTCTCTGGTATCCGCGTTAATTCGCGAAATTCGCATCTTTGGCGGCTTGTGGCAAAGACGGAGTTGAAAATTCGCCGGCAGGATGCCGGCGCTCCCGTTAGGGCACCGCCGGGCGCGGTGTGGCCGGCCGGGCCTGAATCACCATCGTGGCCGGCGACAAACCCTCCGCGCGCGCAGTCAACTTGGTTTCACCCGGTGTGTTGCTGGATTGCACAATGATTTGTGCCAGTCCATTGAACACGCTGCGTCGCCATTGGGGCATTTCCGGCTTCCCGGTCAGCCGCAAGGTCACGCCCTTGTTGAGGCCGCCGGGGCCGTTCCAGGTGGCCAGCGACACGGCGATGACATTTTCACCGGGATGCAGAAAGCGTTTCACATCAAAAGCGGGCGACGACTGCGAGTCATGCGATTCCCCGACCTTCTGGCCGTTGACATAAACCCAGCCTTCCTCGTCAATCTTGCCGAAACAGAGTTCGACGGCTTCAGCGTCCAGTTCCTGTGCGGTGACCTGAAATTTGGTGCGGAACACCGCCTGGCCGCGGCCCGGCAACGGCCCGCTGGCGGCCTGCGGATCCACCGTGGCCCAGCTCGAATCGTCGTAGCTTGTTTCCAGCTCAGGCAGCTTTGAATTATAAACATCCGGCACGGTTTCCCAACGCCAGCCGTCATTGACGGCCACCGTCTCGGACGGCCACTTGGGCAGGTAAACATCCGGCTCGTGACAACTGGGGTCGCCGTTGCCGACGCCCAAGATTTTGCCGGGACCTTCCAGATCGAACTCCACCAGATTGGTCGCCACCGGCACAATGCGGTTCTGCGCGTCGCGCACGGAAACGGTGATGACGCTGACGTCCTTGCCGTCGGCGTTGATGGTCGCATGGTCGGGTTCCAGTTGAACGGCGGCGGGGTCGCCGGTCGTTTCCACCTTCGTTTCGGCGATCGGTTTGCCGTTGGTGTCGAAGCCTTGGGCCGAGAGCGTGCCGGGCTCGTAGTTCACCATCCATTCCAGGTGCGAATGGGGTTTCATTGCCTTTCGGCCCAGGCTTTTCCCGTTCAGGAACAATTCAACCTGCTTGCAATTGCTGAAACACCACACATCGATGGCCTGGCCCTCCCGGCCCGGCCAGTTCCAATGCGGCAACAGATGCAGCACCGGTCGGTCCGTCCACCAGGCCTGGTAATAGTAGTAAAGGTCCTTGGGGAAACCGCACATGTCCATGACCCCAAAGTGCGAATTGATGCACGGCCAGCCGTAAGGCGTCGGCTCGCCGCGATAATCAAAACCCGTCCAGGCGAAACCGCCCGACAGCCACGGACGGTCCGCAAAGTAACTCCACCAGCTCTCGGCCGTGGTCGACCAGGGCTGCGCGTTCGCGTCGTAGGAACTCACATAGCCGCGCACGGCATCATTCGTGTAAATGCCGCGCGTGCTCACGGTGCTGCCCTGTTCGGTGCCCACTTCCGGCTGGGTGGGATGTTCCCGGTGGTAATTGTCCATCTCCTGACCGACGTGATAATTCCAGCCGCGGACTTCGATGACGGAATTGATGTTGCCCTCGTAATCGTCGCCCACGGGCGCGGCATACGTGATCGGCCGCGTCGAATCGAGGCGCTGGAGCAGGGTCTGCATGGTATTGGCGACCCGTTTGCCGGCGGGCGTGTCCTGCACGGTGAACTCCTCGTTGGCAATGCTCCAGATGGCGACGCTGGGATGGTTCCGGTCACGCAGGATCTGACCCTGGAACAGATCCAGATTGGCGGGGTCACTGCCGAGCAGGCGGTTTTCATCCATCACCAACATGCCGAGATGATCGCAGGCTTCGAGCAGTTCCGGCGTGGGCGGATTGTGTGATGTGCGGATGGCGTTGCAACCCATCTCCTTCAATTTCTCGATGCGGAAATATTGCAACCGGTCCGGCAGCGCCGCGCCCACGCCCGCCATGTCCTGATGGTTGCACGTGCCGTACAGTTCGTACGGCTTGCCGTTCAGCAGGAAGCCCTTGTCCGGATCGAACGCCACGGTGCGGATACCGAACTCGGTTTCCGTTTGATCAACCACTTTTCCGTCGCTCTCAACGGTCGTCCTGAGCCTGTAAAGCTTGGGCGATTCGGGCGACCAGAGTTCCGGCGAACGGAAGGTAGTGTCCAGTTTGACTTCGCGTTTTGACCAGGGGTTCAGGGAGGTTGACTCCTTGAATGACGCAATGGATTTGCCTTCCGGATTGATGATTTCGCAATGCACCGTCGCGGCCGCGGCATTGGTTTCCGAATTGAGCAATCGGGTTTGAACGCAAATGTCCACTTTGCCCTCCGGCACATTGTTTTTGAATTGGCTGTAAACAAAAACCCCGTCCGGGGCAATGGCCAGCGGCGCGGTCCTCACGAGCCAGACGTGCCGGTAAATGCCTGCGCCTTCGTAAAACCAGCCTTCAAATTGCGACGCGTCCACTCTGAGGGCGACAATGTTTTTGCTCCCAAAATTCGCCACGTCGCTGATGTCACAACGAAAGCTGTCATAACCGCTGTTGTGATGGCCGACGAACCAGCCGTTTACAAACACGTCGCAACTGCGGAACACACCGTCGAAATCCAGCCACAGCCGCTTCCCGGCGTCGCTGTCCGGCAGGTCCAGGGTGCGCCGGTACCACGCGACATTGTTTTGCGGGAAGCCCGG
>JBEKKN010000137.1:0-3252 GCA_050010675.1 Verrucomicrobiota bacterium
GCCGCCGCGGCCGAGACATTCGAGGATTTCCAATTGCGGGAACAGCGCCGCGATTTCGGCGGGCAACGGTGGCGGTTGGACGACCTTGGTCCCGTGCGGGCCGGCGCCACCTGGTCCCTCCGTTTGGGTGGCAAGACCGGCCTTCAACATGCATTCCGGGCAAATCCCGCCCAGCATGGTAGGTGGTACCGGTTTCCCGCAATGCGGACATGTTTTTTCATCGGCCATAATTCTGCTTTCACCACATACAAAGGAAGAATCAGCCAAAGGTTACAGCGGATAGGTCCGAAAATCGAAGTCTGAATGCCGAAAGAAGCCCGGAAAATGCGGGCAATAAGCTGCTTTTGGCCTTTATCCGCCAGCCAAGGTTCGGAACAAATATCGCAGTTCGTCCTCCACTTCATCCGGGCCCGACACAGTGTCGGAGATGGTGTCGCGCAGCAACTCACGGTAACGCTGGCGCAGCCGGTGCACAGCCACTTTTACCGCTCCCGCGCTCATGTCCAATTGTCGGGCGAGTTCCGCGTATGGCGCGGCGTCGCTCTTCCCGGCCAGTGCGACCCGCAGCGTGTCGAACAACGCGCCTTTGCCCTCCGCGCGATATTCCTCGCCCAGCCGCTGATAAACCTGTTCGAGCAGCGTGATGGCCCAGCGATGTTCAAATGCCTTTTCCGGTGTGAAATGTTCCGCCGGAATTTCGCCCAGCCATGTCTCGGCGCTTTGCAGGTCGAGCGAAATCACTTTTCCGCCGCCGCGCTTTTGGGCGCGCGCCTTGTCCCATTCGTCGGCGAGAAAATGGTTCAGGCTGGCGAGCAGGAAGGAACGGAACCGGCCTTTCTCCGGCGCGACCCTGGCGACGGCATTGCGTTCGAGCAATCGTGCGAAAAATTCCTGGGTAAGATCCTGGGCGTCCTCGGGCGAATAACCGCGTCGCCGCACGTAGGTATAGAGCGGATGCCAGTAGGACTGGCAAAGGGTTTCGAGCGCGGCCCGGGCGCGGGGCGTGTCGCTGCGCGCGGCGGTCAACACCACAGACCAGTGGGTGGTGACAAAAACCGACCGCGGCGGCGCCTGAGTTCCGGGCGAAGTGGTTCCCGGTGGTGTCGCTGGGGTGGACGTGCTCACCGGGGGCGAGCCTAATGCGAACCGGCCAAAGCGCAAGCCCGCTCAGTCTTGAAGTTTCTGGCACGCGAACTCAAAAACCGCCGCGGGGGAAATCGCGTTCAGACACTCATTCGGTTTCTCGTAGGTGCAATATGATTTAAGGCAGGGCGAGCAGGGCAGATCGATTCGGAGCACGCTGTCGAGCTGGCGATACGGCCCGGTGCGGCGCGGTTCGGTCGGGCCGAACAGCGCGACGAGCGGTTTGCCGAGCGCGGCCGCCACGTGCATTGGGCCCGTGTCGTTGGTGATCATCAAATCACAGAGCCGGACCCATTCAACCATTTCCGGCAGCGAAGTCTGGCCGCACAGATTGAAACAACGTTCCGGGTCGGCGTCCGCGACGATTCCGCCCAGCGGTTTGTCCCCCGCGCCACCGAGGATGGCGAAGCGCACATCCGGAAATTGGTCCGCCAGGAGCCGGACCAGCCGGGCAAAGTATTCGACCGGCCAGCGTTTGTTCGACCAGCGCGCGCCGGGTTGAATCGCAATCCAGCGCGCGCGGCCGGTCTGCCATTTTGATTGGATGGCTTCCGCGACCTGCGGTTGTTCGGGCAGCCACTGGAAATGGTGGTGCACGGGCACTCCGAGGTGGGGCAGCACGGCCAGATACCAATCCACCGCGTGAGTGTGGAACGAGGCGCGACGGACCGCCAGATCGTAAAAGCCGCGCGCGCCTTCGCGGACTTCGTCGAGGCCGATGAGAAATTTGCCGTTGGCGAGCCACGCGAACGCGCCGCTGCGCGCCAGGCATTGGAGGTCAATCACCCAATCGAAATGTTGTTCGCGCAACCAGCGGATGCTATGGAACATTTCGGGCCAGTGCCGGGGGGCCGCCCAGCGTCTGCGTTCAAAACGGACGACCCCGGCCAGGTCGGGATCGTCTTCGAGCAACGGCGCGAAATTCGAATCGATCCACCAGAAAATTTCAGCTTCGGGGCGATGGCGCTTGAGCAATCGCAACACGGGGAGTGCCTGGACCACGTCGCCCAGCGAGCTGGGTTTAAGAATCAGGATTTTCAATTGTCAGCCACAGATTGACACAGATGAACACAGATAAAAAACTAAAACACAATCATCGGTGCAAATCCGTGTTTATCGGTGGCCCTGATTGAAAGATCACCTTCCCAGTTCCAGGCGTTCGGCCAGGCGTTCGGGCAGGCCGGCGGCACGGATTTTTTTCTGGGCGGTGGCGATGTCGTATTCGAGCCGGCGCAGTTCGATGGTGCCGGCGTCCGCGTCATAGATGACGTAGGCCGCCTTGGGATTGTTGTCACGCGGCTGGCCGACGGCGCCCACGTTGATGAAATATTTTTTGGCCGGGTCAATTTTGAATTTGGAATAGGTGCCCCCGCGCACGACGGTGTCGCGCATGAAGGCCACGGGCACATGCGTGTGGCCGAAGAAACAGAGCTGGGTGTTCTGGTACGGGAAACTGGCGGCGGCGGCGAGCTTGTCAAAGACGTAGCCCCAACGCTGGGGCGCATCGAGCGTGGCGTGGACGATGGTAAAGTTGTGGACCAGCTTGGTGTATTTCAAATCGCGCAGCCATTGGCGTTCCTCGGTGGAGAGCTGGGCGCGGGTCCAGCGGACGGCTTCGGCGGCATTGGGGTTGAAGCCTTCCAGATGGTCGTCGGTGGAGCAATATTCGTCGTGGTTGCCCTTGACGCAGGGAATTTCCATCTTGCGGACGATCTCGAGGCATTCCTTCGGATTCGCGTTGTAACCGACGACGTCGCCGAGGCAGACGTAATGCGTGGGCTTCTGTTGTTCGGCGTCCGCCAGGATGGTGCGGAACGCCTCCAGGTTGCCGTGAATATCAGCGATGATGGCGAATTTCATTTGCGTCTATCGAACAATTTCAAATCCGTGTAATGCGTTTTGTGCGTCGCTCCACGCGACCTGTTCGTCGCGGATCAGTCCGGAAAGTCCCGCGTCGTGAATGGCCACGCGAAAGGCTTCCAGTTCTGTGCGCGCGCCTTCGGCGATCAATTCCACGCGACCGTCCGGCAGGTTGCGCACCGTGCCGGTCACTTCAAATCCGGTGGCCACGGTTTTCGTCGTATAACGAAACCCGACACCTTGCACGTG
>JBEKKN010000138.1:0-3237 GCA_050010675.1 Verrucomicrobiota bacterium
ATAACTCCCCGCCGCCGCATAGGTGTGGTTCACACTGGCACTACTGGTGTTGGTAACGGACTGGCCGTCGCCGAAATTCCATAACCAGTTGGTAATGCTGCCAGTGGAAGCGTCCGTAAACAGCACCGGGAGCGGCGCAAAGCCGGCAGTCGGGGTGCCCGAAAAACCGGCTACCGGCGTCGGCGGCGTGGCCGACGCCCGGGTGAAGGTCATGGTCCCATTGGGATTAAGAATGAAGTAACCCACAAAGTATGCTGACCCGTTCGTCAAACCGGTGATGGGATCCGTTTGGGCGAGCGGGCAAACTTGATAAAA
Organism: Verrucomicrobiota bacterium; assembly: GCA_050010675.1. Classification (GTDB taxonomy): domain Bacteria; phylum Verrucomicrobiota; class Verrucomicrobiia; order Limisphaerales; family UBA11358; genus UBA11358. The sequence continues at coordinate 316 of JBEKKN010000138.1, forward strand.
GTCGGACCGCTGGGCGGAGGTAAAACTCGGCGGCGTCCAATTCTCCACCGTTTGCGGCAAGGGAGCGTTGCCCGCGCCAAAATCGCCGTTGGTGGGGAAATTTTTGTCACCAATAAAGGCAGTGAGAATGTCGCTGGAATAACTCACCGGCTCCCGGACCAGCACGGTGTTGTTGTCCGCATTGCTGACGCCAATAAAACCGCCGATGGCCGCCGCCCCGTTGCCAACGGCACTCATCAGACTTTCTTGCTCGACTTGTGACGCGGAAGTGGCTCGGGCCGGCGGCTGGGTTTGCGTACTCACGTTGGTTCCAGGAAGCGTGTACCAAATCGAGTTGGCGGGAAACGACCCCAGTGGTGTCACCCACGGAGGTGGATTTCTTCCTCCGCCCGCCGGAACACCCGTAAAAGCCGACCATTGCAGGTTGTTATAGTTCGTGAATGCATCGGTCAGTTGACTGGGAGAAAAATTGGTGATGTTAATCGTGCTACCCGCGGTCAAACTCAGCAAATTGGTGACACTTCCCACGTCCACCACCAGCTCGTAATTTCCGGCATTAGCCCCGGTTTTTCGAAAGCCGGCCAGCACATCGCCATAAGGATTGAAACTGAAAAGCTGGGCGCTGGCCAGTTCCGGCAAAACGAGCAGGGCCAGTACGGCCAGCTTCAAACCCCAGCGACGAAAAGTTGAACACAATTGTTTCATATTGAAGCGGCAGTCTAACGGAGACCGGCCCACCTCACTACCTTGAAACGGACTTCGACATCAACTATTCGGACAAAAATTATTTCTTGCAACTCGCTTTTGTACAGTGGGCTGCACTGATTTCAACTCCTGATTGAATAATCCAACGATGTGTCACGCGATTGTAACCGCGTCTCTATTCTGCCATTGGAAAAGGTCCAAGCCCGCCCATATTTCAGGCCGGCGAACGGTTCTCCCTCTCCTGGAGAAGGGGGCCGGGGCGCGTCGCTCACTTATCAAACCGTGTTACCATCTTGTAACTTGCGGCCGGATGCAGCGCCGATAAAATTTAAGAACGATTCAAAAATGAAATCAAAGCGCAATGCGGTTTTCACGAGGGGCCTCCGACCCATCGTATTCTTGTTGGCGGTTTGGGGGCTGATGCCGTGCCTGCAGGCACAGGACACCAATTTTAATTTTCAGGCCACTCAGACGGCGGCGGACAAGGGGGATGCCAAAGCCCAGTATGAGCTGGGCCGCCATTATGTGAAGGCCAATGGTGCCACCCGGGCGGACTATGCCAAAGCCGCCCTCTATATCCGCCAGTCGGCGGAGCAGGGCTATGCCGACGCCGAGGTGGTGCTGGGTTCTTTCTATGGCCGCGGCCTGGGCGTGCCCAGAAACGTGGCGACCGCGGTCCAGTGGTACCGGAAAGCCGCCGATCAGGGAAATGCGCTGGCGCAATATGCCATGGGTGAGTTTTATGCCACCGGCCGTGGGGTAACCAACGATATGAATGAAGCCATTCTATGGTGGCAAAGGGCCGCCGGACAGAATCAAGTGGATGCCCAGGACGCCCTCGGTCAATTGTATCTCCTCCCGGGAACCCAGTACGGCACCAATTATTTGAACTATCCGGAAGCCATCCAATGGCTGCAGCGGGCGGCGGCGCAAGACTCCGCCGGGGCCATGAACAACCTGGGGGTGGCCTACGAGAATGGATTGGGTGTGAAGAGAGACTCGAAGGCGGCAGCCCAATGGTACCAGCAGGCCGCGGAGCGAGGCAACGCCGCGGGACAGGCCAATCTGGGCCAGCTCTATTTTGATGGCCGGGGAGTTACCAACGACCTGGTGCAGGCGTATAAGTGGTTCAAGTTGAGCGCCAGCCATGGCAGCGTTATTGGAACTGCCGGTTTCGCCAATTTCCAGGCCAAGCCATTGCTGTCCCCGACGCAACTGGCCGAAGCGGAACAGTCGGTTTTGGACTTCCACCCCCAGCCGGCCAGCGGCCAGCCGTGATGGCCTTTGCCGGATTCATCAAAATCCGGTCATACAAATTTTCAACCAGGTCAGGAACGTCAATTCCGCGCCGGGCGCCCTTGATCTTCCAATGCCATTTGATACGCCGCGATCTGGTATCGCATATAGATCTGATACCCCAGCGTGGCTTGTAGTCTGGTGTCCGCCTCAATCTGGGCCTGCTGCCAGCGTGCCAGAAAGGCCGGATCTTTTGGATTCTGATTCGTGCCGCCGACCTGTTCCAAAAAATTCTGACGAACCTCGGCAATCACCTGCTTCTGGCCGTTGTTCAGTCCCAACGCCGCCAGATCAATGTTTTGCATGACGATCGGCATCGAAACCATCTGCACCGGGAGTGGCCGGCGACGATGCGCGGCCGGGGAAGTCGGCGCCGTATCGGCAGCCACCTCCTGCGTCGGCGACTGGCCCAGCAGGTAAGCGACGAGTTGGAGCTGCGCCTGTGCCGACCAGGGTCCGGATCCGGTCCCGTCCACGTTCAATTCGGCACGCTTCGCATAAAAGGCCCGTTCCGCGTCTCCCCGGACAATGTCCGCCACCGTCGGCTCCGGGCAGCCGGCGACCCGCAGCTTCGCCACAAAAACCCGGTAATCATTGTTCGTTGACAAGAGCTGGCTCCAACGGAACGGCTTGGGTTCCACCTCGGTTCGGACCATCGGGGCGGCGGAAATGGTTACGGCCGACACGGGCGCTTTAATCTTCAACCCGACCGACGGCAAAGTGGCTCCTTGCCTTCGCGGGTTCGCCCAAATAAATACCAGGACCGCGAGCAGGATCGCATTCAAGAGAATGGAAGTCTTCATTATCGTCTTCATGACCCGCGTCTTCGTCCGAAGCCGGGCAAACTCCTGATTTTGCCCTCGTTCTTGAATTTGTTCCGGCTTGAACCGGAAAAACCGGCGCGGACGTCATGTCCGCGCC
>JBEKKN010000139.1:0-4669 GCA_050010675.1 Verrucomicrobiota bacterium
GGATGGCCCCTTCCATGACGCCCCACGCGGACGAGGTGGAGAGGTAAACGAGCTGCCGGGTGTACAGCAGCTGCTGGAGTTGCGGTTGCATGGCGGCATAGAGATCCTTGAACCCCTGGCCGCGATGGCCGATCATCGGTTTGCGAAACGCCTTGAACGTTTTCTCGCTCACCTCGACCGGCCCCGGAATGTGCAATTTGACGTGCGCCATAGACTTTGTGAAATTTTTCACGACCGGCGGTGGAAAGCAAGAACAGCTTTGCCAAATACTCCACGGAAATTGGCAAATTCACCGGCCGTCAGGGTTTTACATCCCCGTTGGCGCGAAACCAGGCGATGGCGTCGGCGAACGCCTGGTTCGGCGGCGTTTGCGGCAGCCCCAGTTCCCGGATGGCTTTGGCGGGGCTAAACCACATTTTGTCCCGGGCCATGCGCACGCCGGCCAGGGGAGCCTTGGGGGAGGTGCCGGTCAGGGAGGCGATTCCTTCATTCACGTGGGCCAGGGTCAAGGCCACCCAGTAGGGGATCTGGATTTTGGGCGACGGTATACCGGCGATTTCCTCCAGGGCCGCCAGCGTCTCGCGCATGGTCCAATTGCCCTGCGCGTGGCCAAGGATGTAGCGTTCGCCAATCCGTCCCCTTTCCGCCGCGAGAATATGTCCGACTGCCACGTCGCGGACGTGGACCCAGTTCAATCCCGTGTCGACGTACGCCGGCAGTTCGCGATTCAAAAAATCCACGATAATCTGGCCGGTCGGCGTCGGTTTCGCATCATACGGACCGATGGGGGCGGAAGGATTGACGATGATGACCGGGAGGCCCTGGCGCGCCAGCCTGGTCGCCACGTCCTCCGCCTGCCATTTCGAGCGTTTGTAAGGGCTGGTCAATTGCACTTCGGGGACCGTGGCCGATTCATCCGACGGAACGACGATGCCATTGATGAGTTGCGGCAGGCCAATGCACCCGACCGTGCTCGTATAGACGATGCGGTTGCAGCCGGCGCTGCCGGCGGCTTCGATCACGTTGCGGGTGCCTTCAACGTTGGTGGTATACATCGGTTGATAATCATGCAACCACAGATGGTAGCTGGCCGCAGCGTGAAAGCACCAGTCGCAGCCGGCCATTTCGCGTTCCAGCCATGCCGGGTCGCTCACGTCGCCGGTCACGCGTTCGAACTCCAGGCCGGCGAGCGAGCGCCCGTCACTTCCGGGTCGCAGCAACGCCTTGACGCGATGCCCGCGCGAGAGCAGTTCGCGAATCAGGTTCGAGCCGATGAAGCCGGAAGCCCCGGTGACAAAACATTTCATTTTTGGCAGTACCGCGGTCGATTCTGACGGTGTGCCCCGGAAGACGCCATAAAATTTTTACATCCGGCCGCTTGACTTGGGACGATGACTGCGAAAAACTGGTTGGGTTGTATGCCGGTCAAAAGTAGTGCCAGAAAGAAATTGAGCCGCGCCGGTCAGCGTGATCTCGACACCAAGATTCAATTCCTGGAGGGACTGGTTCGTCGTGATCCCGATTATGTGGATGCGCTGCAGTTGTTGGGCGACCATTTCACGAAGCGCGGCCGTTATCTTGAAGGGCTGAAGGTGGATGAACGCCTGGCCCGGCTCGAACCGCGCAACCCGCTCGTTTATTACAATCTGGCCTGCAGTTACACCCTCACCGAGCACTTCGACCGGGCCGTCCTCGCCTTGGAGAAGGCGCTGAACTTCGGTTATCGCGATTTCGACTGGCTCGCCAAAGATCCTGATCTCCGCAAGCTCCGGTCGCAACCGGGTTACCGTGATATTCAAGCCAAAATCCGGCGGATGAAGGTTGGCGTCCGTTGAATCGGGCCACCGTCACGGCGTAAACCGTTTTCAAACGTGCTTGATTTGACGGCCAAACGGTTAAACGCTTTGGCAAACATATGAACGTCACCGTCCGCGGACGTACCCGGCATTATCGCACCGTCGCTTTCGATCCCGCGCGGAACGCCGTTCTCCTCATTGAACAACGCCTGCTCCCGCACGAATTCAAAGCCATTGCCACGAGGAATTTTCACGAAACCGCTGCTGCCATTCATGACATGATCGTGCGCGGCGCGGGCGCCATCGGCGCAACGGCGGCCTATGGCCTCGCCCAGGGCGCACGGGCGTTTCGGGGACACGATTTACGGAAATTTCGCCGTCACCTTGACACCGTTTACCAAACGCTCAAGGCCGCGCGGCCCACCGCGGTGGATCCCGTCAATGCGATGAACGGCGTATGGGCCGCGATGCGCCACGGCAAAACTGTCGCGGAACAGCAACAGCTCGCGCTGGCCGCCGCCGAGGAATTTGCCGGTGAAGACGTGGCGCATTGTGAAGCCATCGGCCGCCATGGTGCCCGGCTGATTCGCAGTGGCATGAACCTGCTCACCCATTGCAACGCCGGTTGGCTGGCGTTTGTGGACGTGGGCACGGCCACCGCGCTGATGTATGCTGCGCAGGCGCAGGGCAAAAAATTTCATGTCTTCTGCGACGAAACCCGTCCGCGTTCGCAGGGGGCGACCCTCACGGCGTGGGAACTGTCGCAGCAGGGAATCCCGCACCGGATCATCGCCGACAATGCGGCCGGTCATTTGATGCAGCGCGGCGAGATTGACCTGGTCATTGTCGGCAGCGACCGCGTCCTCGGACGCACCGGTGAGGTGGCGAACAAGATTGGCACCTACACCAAGGCGGTTTTGGCGAAGCGGCACGGAATTCCTTTTTACGTGGCGATTCCGCTTTCGACCATTGACTGGAAATTGAAGCGCGGATTCGACATTCCGATTGAGGAGCGCGAAGCAGCAGAAGTTCTCGGGGCCTGGGGAATCCCCGGGGATCCCCACTCTGCATTTACTTCCCGTCACCCATCACGCGTCTCTCGTCACACATATGTTCGCGTGGCGAACCCGGCGAGCGGCGCCCGCAATCCGGGATTTGATGTGACGCCGCCGGAATTGATCACGGGCATCATAACGCCGGCGGGGATTTTCAAACCGAGGTCATTATGGGGGCACCGTCACCAGCTGGGTTATGTCGATTGAACTTGCTCCGGCTGCAAATTGAAATTAGTTTGGCGATTCGGAGTGGCGGGGTAGCCAAGTGGTAAGGCAGGGCTCTGCAAAAGCCTCATCCGTCGGTTCGATTCCGACCCTCGCCTCCAATCGGATTCGGCCTGAGTTATTCTCGCGGTTGCGTGAAAAATATGAAAACACGTTACCGTCTCATCTGCCGTGGAATCCGTGGCGGAGCCTACTACTGCGTGGACACCAAGACCGGCAAACGCACCAGTCTGGGAACCACCAATGCAGACGATGCCCGGCAGGTCATCGAAGCCAAAAATAATTCCGAACGTCAGCCGGTGTTGAATCTCCAGATTGCCAAAGCGTATCTGGCGGGCAGCGACAACGGCATCACAACGCGGACGTGGCAGCACGCCATTGAAGCGTTGACCAACACCAAACAGGGAGCCAACCAACACCGCTGGAAAACTGCCGCCAAGGACAAGGCGTTTATCACATTGCTGCCGCAGGTCATCATTGAAACCAAAGGTGAAACGATCCTGAAGGTTCTGCAAATGGGAACGGTTTCCACCAACGTCTATCTGCGCCGCCTGCATAATTTCTGCGTGGACATGAATTGGCTGCCGTGGCCGCTCGTGCCGAAACGCCAGTGGCCAGCCGTCGAGTTCAAAGAGAAGCGTGGTATCACGCTGGCGGAACATCTGGCCATCGTCGCCCGCGAAAACAATCCCGAACGCAAGGCGTTCTATAAACTGGCCTGGCACTTGGGCGCATCGCAATCCGACCTGGCTGGCTTGAACGCCGAGGACGTTGATTGGGAACACCACGTCATCAGCTATGCGCGCCGGAAGACCGGCTCGATTGCCATCATGCGCATGGATGAAGACATGGAGGAAATCTTGCGCGACCTGCCTGGAAGCGGCCCGCTGTTTCCGTATCTGCGAACCGTCCGTTCCGGCGACCGTGCCACGGAGTTCAAACAACGTTGCACTGGACTTGGCATCAAAGGCGTCTCGTTGCACAGCTACCGTTATGCGTGGGCGGAACGGGCAAAGACGGCGGGCTATCCTGAACGGTTTGCCCAGGTGAATCTCGGCCACAATAGCCGGGCGATGGCGCGGGCATATTCCCGCAAAGCGCCGGTGGAAATGCCGTCCCTCAGTGAATACGAGCGGCAACAGAAGGCCATCATTGGAAACCGGAACACCGAACCAGCGGCACCCGCCGTTGCCGCATAGGAGGCCATCATGCAACCTTGGCAAATAAAAGCACTCGAACTGGAAGCGTCGGTCTTGAAACACCTTGACGGATTCATTCACGAACACGCGCTCTATTTTTTTATTGGAGCTATCTATCTTTTGCTGGCTCTTTTGGCGTGGATTTTCAGCGGTGGTTTGAGGCGGAAATTCCCTAATCAACCGAACGTCCGTGCTGGCATTGGCATTATCATACAGCCACACCGCCCGCCACCAGCATCACCGCCGGTGATTGGGTATGAGTATGAACATGACCAGCCATTCGACAATGACGACGAGTATTAGTGGCGATTGTTCAAATCGAAAAAGTGCGCGCGCCGTGCGCGTTCAATTTCAATTCGCAGCGCCACACGCGCCTTGTTAACATTGGAACTTT
>JBEKKN010000140.1:0-3067 GCA_050010675.1 Verrucomicrobiota bacterium
GGAATCGCCAAACGCTCTCACCGAAATAAGCGAAACAAAAATAATGAGCACTATTTTCACTACTTGACGCACGAAGCCGCCTAACGTCCAGAGCTCAGGCACGCGGGACCAAAGGACGTGAACCGCGAAGCGGAACTGAAGGCGCCATCCCGCGTTGCCTGCAGCGAATTGTTAGACCACGGATGACTCATAATCTGAATAATTTGATAATCTCTCCGACAAACAGCAACCGAACCAGACCAAAACACAACGCAAAGCACACGCCGAATCTGAACCAGAAAAGGAACCGACGGCTCTTAAATATGAGTGAAACAATCCATGCACTCCATGCACAAATCAAAACTTCGCGTATAAAGAAGCCCAGAAGATTTCCCACATCATCATCCCAATCTGGATATATCCCATTCACTTCGACGACAGACGACCGCCATGCCATGTAACTTATGACTACCAATGCCAACCACACAATTACCGGCTGTGGTTTCAGCCATGGTATCTCGATCCGCTTGGCCAAAAAAGCGTGCATACGAAGTGGTCTAACTGTTATTCAACGACTGGTGGTTCGTTGATTCAATTTGTTCATTTTCTCAAATTCAAAAGTTCTAAGATGTTCATTATCAACAAAACCAAGCCTGGATCAACGACTGGCGGTTCGTTGATTCAATTCACCCTAACTCCCAACCCGAATTTGCGCAAGTGTTTCATAACCAACAGAACTCATTTGGATCAGCGACTGACGGTTCGTTGATTCAATTTCCTAGGTTGGACAGCCTTTGTCCCACCGGGCTGCTAAACTCGCTACGATTATGAATCTAACCAACGCTATCGAACGGCTGCGGGGCGTCCTGCGCCGACAACACTTGGCCCTCGCCACCGAATCCACCTATGTCTATTGGTTGCGCCATTATGTGACCGCCCTCAACACCATGCCAGCGGTTCTTTCCAGCGAGCAAAAGTTGGAACGCTTCCTAACCGATCTCGCCCGCCATCGAGATTTGTCCGCCAGCAGCCAAAATCAGGCCCTCAACGCGGTTCTCTTCTTTTACAAAGAAGTCCTGCGCCAACCACTTCAAGGCGTGGATGCCCTCCGCGCTAAGCGACCAGCTCGCCTGCGTCATGCACCCACCATTCCCGAAACTCAAGCCCTACTCCAATCCATTCGAGACCTGGCCGGTTATCCCACCAACTTGATTGCCCGCCTTATTTATGGCTGCGGGTTGCGCGTTTGCGAACCGTTAAATTTACGCATCAAAGACCTCAATCTGGATCAACTCACCCTGTTTCTCGTCGGGGCCAAGGGCGGCAAGGATCGCGTCGTTGCCCTGCCTAAGGTGTTGGTGCCCGAACTCGCCCAGCAAATGACGTTTGCCCTAGCCATCTGGCGGCGGGATCGGCAAAACAAAATCCCCGTCATGCTCCCACATCAACTCGCCATCAAATATCCCGATTACCAGTTCGCGTGGCCCTGGGCCTGGCTATTTCCCTCACTCACCACCTGTTTCCATCCTCGTACCCATTGTGAAGTCCGCTACCGGATGCACGAGGCCAATGTCCAGCGTGCCGTCAAAGAGGCCCGGCGCAAACTCGGAATCTCGGTTCTCCCGCACGAACTCCGGCATGGTTATGCAACTCACAGCATGGAAAATGGGGTCAGTCCACGTGCCATCCAACTGGCGATGGGCCATAGTTCGCTCGAAACCACCATGGGCTACCTCCACACCGAAAGTTTGAGCGTGCGTAGTCCCTTGGAAACGGTTTTGGCCGGAAATCTCCCACCAATTCCTGCAACCTGAAAGCGGCAAGCCCCTCGGTGGACACAGGCTCCGCACCTGCACTGGCCCGGCCAAAAGTGCAGCAACGCCATCGACCTGAATTGGCCCAACACTTTCGATACTAAGTAAAGCACCCGGGCTGAATTCCTACAAGCCAATTCTTGGGACTCTGGCCTGCCGTTCGTATTCACCGAGTGAGGGCAGTTCCACCTTTGCCTTCCGGGCGTAGCCGGACACCAAAGGCAGACAATAACCCGACGGGTTACGTGGACGAGATACGCGGACATCCTCGATGCGCTGCTGCAACACGGCGACCACTTCCGGCATCTGGCCGACCTCGCCAGTTACGCCCGGGCCTATCAACGGTTGGGGGAATTGTATGCCGACCAACCGGCGTGGGCACGCCAGGTGATCCTGAACATCGCCGCGTCCGGCCGTTTCTCCAGCGACGGTACCATTGCCGAGTATGCCAGAGAGATTTGCCACGCCGAACCATTTTTGACTGAATAACCATGAACGACACCAAACGAATCATAGAAGCAAGGTTAACGCACGGTCATCATCGTTACCTGTTTCTGGTGGACGGAGTGCCGACACTCAATCCGCTCGCAACGGAAGCAGCCCGCTTCAACGATTCTGCCAATGCCTCCGTCGTCGCCGTGAGTTGAATGAAAGAAAACCGTTATGGACCAATGGTTGGCCATTCTTATCGGAAGCAATTCTCCACGCGTGAAATCCTAAACGCAAAAAGCCCAGGAGCCGGCCGGCGGGTCAACGGTGGAGCAGTCCGGCCATGAGGACTGACTACCTTGACGCGACGACCGGCGACACACAATTGAATCTGGATTGGCGCGCGTCATTGTCAGCGCGACTGCGCCATGAGCAAAGCTCAATGGATCCAATAATGGCCGATGCAAATTCCATAGCCGAGAGCCAGCAAGAACCAAGCGACCGACCGCAGCATCACCCGCCACGCGAACCGGTCTTGCAAATCATCGGAAACCTGTCCCAACCGTTCGCATTGAAGGGTGGTGGAAGCTTTGATGACCTGCCATTCAGATGTCGCGCCCTCCATCAAAGATTTGACCCGCCGGGCGACCGCCTCCGCGTCGGCAAGCTGCACTTGGATTTGTTCCGCCGCCTGCCGGGTTGCCTGAATGTGAATTTCGACAGTTTTTTTCAACTCCTTGTTCTGGCCGTCCACTGTGCCGGCAAAATCATCCGCCATCACCTGACTCTGCCGCCGGTATTCAGCCAGATGCAGTTCAATCAATTTGCAGGCATCATTCATCAAG
>JBEKKN010000141.1:0-3014 GCA_050010675.1 Verrucomicrobiota bacterium
CGGCAAGGTATACCGCGTCGTCGGCATCGCCGAAGACGTCACCAACCGGAAACAGGCCGAGGATGCACTCCGCGAAAACGAAGCCCGCAAGAGCGCCATCATGCGGGTGGCCCTGGACGGAATCATCACCATTGATCATGCCGGCCGGATCATCGAGTTGAATGCCGCGGCGGAAACGATTTTGACCCACAACCGCGCCAAGTTGATTGGCGAGGACGTCCGGGAGATTATTCCGCCATCCCTGCGGGCGTGGTTTCAGAAGGGTCTGGCCAATTCCTTTGCCGGCGAAGAGGGCCCGGTGGTCGGCAGCCGGATCGAAATGGCCGCGCTGCGCGCTGATGGGAGCCGATTTGCCGCGGAATTTACCATCACCCGGATCCAGTTGCGGGGACAGCCGACGTTCACCGTTTATATTCGCGATATCACGCAGCGCAAACGCGCGGAGGAGGAAATGCGGTTGTTGCCGCAGCGCATCATCGAAGCCCAGGAAGCGGAACGACTGCGGGTTGCACGCGAACTGCACGACGGTATCAACCAGATCATTGCCTCGGCCAAGATGAGGTTGCACAAGGTGCTGGACAGCCTGCCCGAACTCAAACCCGCGGCGAGGGAAATCCTCGCCCGATGCGACCAACTCCTGGTCAAGGCCCTGGAGGAAAACCGCCGCATTGCCCACAACCTTCACCCCAGCGACCTGGACAACCTGGGTTTGTCCGCGGCATGCCGCAATTTTTGCAGGGAATTCCAGTCGCGGACAGATTTGCAGACGAAATGCCGGATCGCGGTCCTCGGGAGGCGGCGGTTGTCTCCCAAGGTTGAACTGAATCTCTTTCGCATCGTTCAAGAGGCCATCAATAATATTGAGAAACATGCGCATGCCAAAACCGTCAAATTGCACATTGGTTTTCAGGGTAATTCGATCTGTATGAAGATACAGGATGATGGTCGCGGCTTTAATCCCGGGAGAGCCCGGGTGAATAAAGAGAAAAGGAGCGGACTGGGCCTGACCAACATGCGCGAACGGGCGGCTGCAATCGGAGGAACCTGCACCGTGGCATCGGCGCCGGGCAAAGGCACGATCATCACCGTTCACGCACCTTGCAAGGGCGCCCCCTGACCTTTTGCTTCCAGCGGGAACCGGCTGCGGGCGTCAGCCGCGGCCGCTTTCCACCCAGCAGACCGCGTAACGGATCAAGGCGTTCGTGTTGTTCAAATTCAAACTTTTCCGGATCCGCCTCCCGGCTGCCGCCAATTGCCCCGCGCGCAAACCGAGCTGGCGCGCAATTTCCGGATCACTCATTCCCTGGCCCAATAACTCGAGCACCTGCAGTTCGTCATCCGTAAGCCGGTCCAACGGGCGGAGGATCGCCTTCGCGCCGGCGGGTTGGGTGGAAATTTTCGGGTTATCGGCCAGCACCTCTTCGCTGACGTAGATATGTCCGGCCAGGATGTCACGGATGGCGTTTACAATTTCCTCCGGACTTTCCTGTTTCATGATGAAACCATCGCCGCCGGCCCGGAGCACCCGGTTCACGTAGAGCGCCTCGTCGTGCATGGAAAGAACAAGTAGCTTTACCGTCCGATTGGTCTTTCGAAGTTTTTTGATCAATTCCAGGCCGCTGGTGCCGGGTAGTGTGAGGTCCACCAGGACAAGGTCCGGCTTGAGTTGGTTGATGCGTTGCAGCGCCTCCCTGGCCGTCGCCGCTTCACCGCATACCGTCAGGTCCTTTTCCCCGTTCAAAATCTGGGCCAAACCCTCGCGAAATGTCGGGTGGTCTTCCACCATGAAGATTTGCCACGGTCTTTGGGATTTGCTCTTTGACGTTTCGAACATAACAAATATTCCATCGGTAATTTCCGCCACAGACCTGCTTTTCAAACCGACCTTCGCCCCTCGGAGGTGCCATCCGTGCAACATGGTAGCGGGGTATCGAACAAAGTCAATGGCACGCCATTAGTACGGTTGAAGATGGAAGGGGTTCCGCCCATTAAATCCGCGCCATTACCGGCGCCGGCTGCCCGTCAAGGAAGAAACCGGGATGCCCTGCGCCGTGACCACGCCCCACCTCTCCCGGACCGCCTTGGCTCGTGTAGCGGATCCATTCATTCGCTTGGTAGGGAGCCTTTGCACGTTTTTGTGTGGCCACAACAGTCGCGCTGGGGCCTGCCCGGCAGATGTCGGCGCGGTATTGGGCGGACCGCTTTGCCTTCCACGTGTAACCCGCCTGTCAGGGTGTCTGCAGAATTCGATAAAACCGTTGCCTATCGGGTCCGATGGTATCCACCGTGGTCATTATGGGGTTGGTGGCGGTCACCGAGCTGTTGAAGTTGCTCCAAACACCTTGGGTCAAATTGGTTTTGTACAGCAACTGGTAACCTTGACTCACCGTCGCGCTCCAGGTCAGCGTCAGCATCGCACCGGCCCGTGTCACCATCAGGAATCTTGGCGGCGGGACGATGCTACTAAGCCGGAAAACGGTCCCGTAACCATTCGTGCCGCCGTTGGCCGTGGTGCCGTAGAAATTGCCATCCGTACTTTGCACCAGTCCGGCCTGCGGTGACGCACCATTCGTGCCATTAAACGATATGAGGGTCGTAAGCGTTCCATTGGTGGTCATCTCGAAAACCGTGCCGTAGCCCAAACCAGCGCCATTGGTATAAGTGCCACCGGCCGAAGTGGTCCCGTAGAAATTGCCGTCCGAAGCCTGAATGACGGCCGCCTGGGGATAGGCGCCATTCGTGTTGCCAAATGACACCAAGGTCGTGAATGTGCCGTTGGTTGCGTACCTGAACACCGTTCCGTAACCGTTGGTGCCGCCAAAAAATGTCGTTCCATAAAAATTGCCATCTGAACCTTGCAACAGTCCGGCATAGGGATTGGCACCGTCATTGGTTCCAGTGAACGAATACATGGAGGTAAAGGTCCCGTTGGTCGTCAGCTTAAAAATCGTGCCGTATCCCCCGTTTGTTCCGCCTTGATAAGTGGTGCCATAGAGGCTGCCATCGCTGGCCTG
>JBEKKN010000142.1:0-2995 GCA_050010675.1 Verrucomicrobiota bacterium
TATTTTGGGCGCTGGCTTTCCTGACGCTAGGCATTGCGCTGCTGCTGTTGAATATTTTTTTCGCTTTGATTGAAGAGGACCTCACTTTGCAAAGCCCCGGCAGAGAAGCGTTGATAGCCGCTGTTGCTTCGCTGATTGAAGGCGCGAGCGTTTGGGTGGTTGTAACTTTCATTCCGCTGGGTGCCCGTGGGCTGATCATCCCGGCACTCATGGTTGGACTTATTTATAAAGTCACGCACCTCGAAGATTGGAGTCGCTACGAAATTATTTCGCTTTTGCTGTTTCAACTGGTCATTGCGGCCGTTGGCGCGAGTCTGCTTTCGGGCCATTTTGCGGCCGCAATCGGCATCTTATTCATCTTCGCTGTTTGTCTGGCTGTCACCGTTGTTTTTATGAGAGGTTTGTGAATGGATCCGGTCATCCTGCCCCAAACTGCAGCCGCGCAACTCAAGAAACTTTCATCGTTGCGCCCGGCACTCGCCATCGTGCTGGGCAGCGGATTTCATCACGTCCTGGCCGCGTTGGACGTGGACCGGAAAATATCCTGTGCCAAAATTCCCGGCTTTCCGGTTCCGGGCGTCGGTGGTCATGCGGGCGAATTGAATTTCGGCAAATTCGGCGGCACGCCGGTTTTGGTGTTGAGGGGGCGCGCGCATTTTTACGAAGGGTATGCAATGGAGCAGGTGGCCTTTCCCATCCGGACACTGGCCGCGTTGGGCATCCGGGATTTGCTCCTGACCAACGCGGCGGGCGGCATCAACCGAAAATTCCGGCCCGGCGATTTCATGGTTTTGACCGACCACATCAATGGGATGGGCGTGAATCCGTTACGCGGCCCGGTGGTGCCCGGCCGAACCCGGTTTGTGGACATGACGCAGGTTTATGACGCGGGGTTGAGCGCGCTTTTGTTGCGTGCCGGAAAGGGTGCCAACCTGAAGCTCCGCCACGGTGTATATCTGGCCGTGAGCGGGCCGAGTTACGAAACGCCGGCGGAAATCCGCGCGTTTGCGCGCCTGGGCGCGGATGCGGTGGGCATGAGCACGGTGCCGGAGGCGATGGTGGCGAGGCAATGCGGATTGAGGGTGGCGGCGGTATCCTGCATCACCAATCGGGCGGCGGGCCGGGGCCGGAGCCCCTTATTGCATGCAGACGTGCTGGAAGCCGCGGAACGGGTGAAAGGGTTGGCAGTGGAATTGCTGAAAAAATTCATGAGATTATATGGCGAAACTGATAAGGCGCGGCGGCGGTGGGGAACGACCGCGCCCTGATCGGTATCAGGGTTGGGCCGGGCGAAAGCTTTTTGCCGTCGGCATTGGTGAACATGCCTTGAAATTTTTGACGGGCAACGTAGTCTGAGGTTTTCGCAGCGGGATGAAGCCGGAAATCATATTCGGTCTGGAGAGCGCCCCGTGGCCGGCGTTGCTGGTGGACGGCAATGGCGTGGTGATGCGCGCGAATTCGGCGGCGACGACCGCCTTTGGCGGGGCGTTGTCGGGCGATGCGCCGCTCTTATCGACGATCTGGCCGCCGGAGAATGGGACGACGGCAGTGGATTTTCTCACGCGGTGGGACCACGCCCCCATGCCGATGATGAATTTGAAATTCCGCGTGCCGAACGGCCCGGTCGCCGCCTGCAGCGTTTCCATCTGCACCTTCGCCAAGGATGGCCGGAAATGGTTTGTCCTGCAATTGTTGCCGCTCACCCTGCCTCCGGCCCCGGCCAGTACCACCTCCAACCCAGGGGCGGCAGCCGCGCCGGGATCGCCCGCGGTTGAAAACAAGGTCGAGCAGGACGCGGCCCTGGCGCTCAAGCAGAAATTGGACTGCGCCCTGCAACTGGCGCGCACGATCTCGCTGGATTTCAACAACGCATTGACGAGCATTCTGGGCCACACGTCATTTTTGCTGAGCAAGGCCGAGCCTGGACATCCGTGGCGGCATTCATTGATGGAGGTGGAAAAATCGGCATCCCGCGCGGCGGAAATTGCGAACGAACTCGCCGTGTTCAGCCAGCAGGAAAAACAACAGAACCGGCGCGTGCCGCCGGGCAACCTGAACGACGTCACCCAGCGTTGCGTTGAATTTTTTCGCAACGCCAACGCCGGCCAGATCATCTGGCACACCCAGTTTGAGCGGGAATTGTTTGCCGTGCGTTTCGACGAGGCAAAGGTGCAGCAGGCGATGACGAAAATTCTGGAAAACGCGGTGGAGTCCCTCGACGGCACGGGACAGGTCGCCGTGCAGACGCGGAACATCGAGTTGACCGAGGCCACGCAGGATCGCAATGTGCACCTCAGTGCCGGCACGTACGTGTGCGTGGAAATTGTGGACAACGGCAAGGGCATTGACGCCGACGTGCTGCCGCGGGTTTTTGAGCCTTTCTTCACCACCAAGGGCAGCAACCACCGCGGCCTGGGACTGGCGCTGGTTTACGGCATCGTCACCAATCACGGGGGCGGCGTGGCGGTGTCGAGCCAGCCGGGCACGGGCACGTCCGCGCGCGTTTATCTGCCGGCGGAAAAGCAATTCGTCAAGGCCAGCACGGACACGGATGAGAACCTGAACGGCACGGAGACCATTCTGGTGGTGGACGACGAGGACATTTTATTGACGATGGCGGAGACGATTCTGGCCGATTCCGGTTATCATGTGCTGACCGCCAACAGCGCCCAGAAGGCGCTGGCGATGCTGTCGCGCGATGACGCGAACGTCCATCTGGTGGTGACGGACCTGGTGATGCCCACCATGGGCGGCCGCGAACTGGTTGAACGGATCCGCCAGCTCTCGCCGAAGATCCGCATTTTATGCGCGAGCGGTTGTGTTTTGCCGGCGGACCAGCAAATCGGGCTGTTGTTCCTGCAAAAGCCCTACACCAGCCGTGAATTGCTGGGCAAGGTGCGCCAGGCACTCGCCCCTGAAACTGTGGAACATAATGTTGACTGATGTTAAGGTTTTCTGCTAAACAAATAACCCATGCAAATCGAAAGCTTGAAAG
>JBEKKN010000143.1:0-2839 GCA_050010675.1 Verrucomicrobiota bacterium
GAAACTGGACGGCGCTCGCGGTTTTGCCGGGAGTCCAAATTGTGGAACCGTTCTATCGGCGTGCCGTCGCGAATGATTTGGCGCGGGCGACCAATGGCGTGGCCGCCAACAGCCTCACGGCGACCAATTATATGAACCTCACCGGTTCCAAGATAATTGTGGAGGTGAACGATACCGGCATTGATGCCCAACACCCGGATTTAACCGCCAGCGCTGCGTACGGCCGCGCTATCGGCGTCATTGGTGACGCGCCGCAAAGTCTGGTGGATACCAACGGCCACGGCACGCACGTGGCGGGCATCATCGCCGGTGACGGTTTGGAGTCCCCGACCGTGACCAATGCGCCGGGTTCAACCTTGGTGGGCGGCAAAGGGTCTGCCGGCCAGTTCCGCGGGATGGCGCCGGGCGCCACGTTGTATTCGGCAGCCGATATTGAAGGCGGCGTGGACACCAATGACGGTGGCGTCTTTCCCGACCAGTATCTCCAGGAGGTCCCGGCGCTCACCAATGCGCTCATTTCCAACAACAGCTGGGTCTATGAGGGAAACAGCGCGTACGATCTGGCCGCGGCCAGTTATGACGCGGCGGTGCGCGACGCCCTGCCGGCGGTGACCGGTTCGCAGCCGGTGTTGTTTGTGTTTGCCGCGGGCAATGCCGGCAACGGCAGCGACGGCAGCGATTTCGGCGGCGGCATTCCCGATTCGATTGAATCGCCGGCCACGGCCAAGAATGTCATTACGGTTGGCGCCATCCAGGAGGATCGCAATATCACGAATTCCGTCACCAATGCCACGGGTCAGATCAGCGCGCCGTGGCAACCGGAGACCTCCACCAGTTATCGCGTGGCCGGCTTTTCGAGCCGCGGCAACGTAGGCATCGGCACGGAAGGCACGTTTGGACGTTTCAAACCGGACGTCGTGGCGCCGGGCACCTTCATCATTTCCACCCGTTCCGAGCAATGGGACATCAACTCGTATTTCTACCAGAGCCCGACGAACGATCAGGTGCAGACGTTTACCGGCGTCTCGGTTTCGCCGGGTTCGATTTATAAACGCCCGTTCCCGAGTGTTCCGACCAACGCAGTGGAGTTGTCCATAGCACTCTTTCCGAACGCGAATTCGCCGTTTCTGTATCCCAGTACGCCCATCCCCATCCTCATGGGTTTGATGAATGCCAGCACCTACCCATTCCTCAGCACACTCAATCCAGTGGTGATTCCCGGTGACCCCGGTGCTCCCACCCTCGCGCAAATTCTCAGCACCGAAGGTTTCCTGGGCGGCTTTAATTATGCCATCAGCAACAACACACCCGGATCGATCGTCTTTGACCTGCAGACCGACATCCTCACCACCAACGGCACCGGTAATTATTTTCTGGTGTTGAGCAATCTCAACAATTCCATCGGCACGCCCGACCCGGGCAGCACCGGGCCGGGACCGTATTACCGCTACGAGAGTGGGACGAGCATGTCCACGCCGATGGTCTCGGGCATGCTGGCGTTGTTGCAGCAGTATTACGCGAATGCCTATGGTGGGGCCCGGCCCAGCCCGGCCTTGCTCAAGGCCATGGTCATCAACGGCGCGCGCGCGGGGGGCTTTTACGATTTTAATGCGCAAAACTCGATCAATTTGGAGGGCTGGGGTCTGATCAATCTGCCGAATTCATTGCCGCCGGGAATGACCAATCAATTGGGCCAGGCCTGTTCGGATTTTATTCAGGACCAGAATTCAACCAACGCGCTGGCCACCGGCGACAGCCAGACTTTCCTTGTCGCCACCACCAATGCGCAGCCGTTGCGCGTGACGCTGGCGTGGACGGACCCGCCCGGCGACCCTGCCGCCGCCATCAAGCTCGTCAACAACCTGGTGGTGGTCGTTACCAATCTCAGCAATCCGACCAATTTGGTCATCTATTACGGCAATGATATTCCGGCCTCCAGCACCTTCAACTCCGCCCGGAGCACCAACACCGCGCCGGTGATTGATTCCATCAACAACATTCAAAACGTCTATCTGCCGACGGGCGCGGGGACGAATTTTTCCGTCACGGTCATGGGCTACCGCGTCAACGTCAACGCCGTCACCGCCCAGACGAACAACGTCGTGCAGGATTACGCGCTGGTGATTTCCTGCGGCAACGGGCAGCTCCCCAGCGTGATGAAGGTCACAACCACGCCGGCTTCGTCTGTGTCCAATCCCACCGGTGACCAGGACATCACTTATCTGTCGGCCACCAACAACAATAATCCCCTGTTGAACCAGACGGTGGGCGCGAACACGCCGCTGCTGGGCACCAACACGCTTCCGTTCGCGGCCGCGGCGCCGGAGGCTTTCGGGTCGAACTGGCAGGTGACCGTGGGCATGACCAACCAATGGCATTTCTACGTGATCACGAATACCTTTGGCAGCACCAACTCCGCCTATACCAACGCGGCCTTCATCACGTTCATACCCGATACACTTTCCGTTCCGCGCATGGGTGTCTTTGGCGGTTCGGTGGCCAACGCCACGCGGCCTGAGGCTGACATTGACCTGTACGTCAGCACCGACCCGACGCTGACGAACCTGAATCCGGTCGCCATTTCCAATGCAGTTGTCGGGACGCAGGTGGGCGCGACGACGGCGGGGCCAACCTTTATGGGCGCGTCCCTGAGCCGCGGCGGCACGGAATTTGTCGTGGATACCAATTCCCAGGCCAACCAGGTCTATTACATCGGCGTCAAGTCGGAGGACCAGATGGCGTCGGAATACGGCTTTATTTCCATTTTCAGCCAGATACCCTTCAGCCAGTTGCAGCCGAATGGCAGCCAGGTTGTCACCGGGTTGCCCGTTCCGGTGAA
>JBEKKN010000144.1:0-2782 GCA_050010675.1 Verrucomicrobiota bacterium
TTCAGCGCTGATGACTCCTACGAGTCCCGCCCCGCGGGATGAGCAGGAACTATGAACATCGCATATCTCTGGGTGGCAATCGGCGGCGCGCTTGGCAGTGTGGGCCGCTTCTGGATCAACGGCATCGTGTCGCGCAGTTTCGGCGAAACGTTCCCCTGGGGAACGATGACCATCAACGTCACCGGCTCGTTCGTCATCGGGGTCATAGCGGCGCTCGCGCTGCCCGAAGGCCGGCTGGATTCGCCGTCGCGCGCCTTCGTGACGCAATTTCTCATGATTGGCATCTGCGGCGGATACACCACGTTTTCCTCGTTCAGCCTGCAGACCCTGAATCTCTTGCGCGACCGCGAATGGCTTTATGCCGGCGGCAATGTGATTTTATCGGTGATTCTCTGTCTGCTGGCCGTCGGGCTAGGCTACTGGCTCGGCGCAATGTTCAGTTCAATGAAAGGCAATTGACATGCAAATTCCAAACGAAGCCCTGTTGCTGCGGATTTTCATCGGCGAAAGCGATCGCTGGCAGCACAAGCCGCTCTACGAAGCCATCGTCCTCAAGGCGCGCGAAATGCATCTGGCTGGTGCGACTGTCCTGCGCGGGCCGATGGGGTTTGGCAAAGCCAGCCGACTGCACACCGCCAAAATCCTGCGCCTTTCGATGGACCTGCCGCTGGTCATCGAAATCGTCGATGCCGAGGAAAAAATCAACGCCTTCCTGCCCGTGCTCGACGAAATGGTCGGCGGCGGCCTCGTCACACTGGAAAAGGTCAGGGTGATTAACTATCGCGCTGCCAAGGACACACCCGCGGCCTGATTTTTCTTGGCGCAAGGCTCATCCGACCCGTTACGATGGGAGGCACATGGCCGACCGTCTGCCCATCTACGACATCGAACGCGATCTTGTCGCCCGGTTGAAATCCGGCGGGCGGTTGGTTTTATCCGCACCCACCGGCTCCGGTAAATCCACCCAGGTGCCCCAGATGTTGCTCCGGCACGATTTCCTGCGCACCGGCCAGGTGGTGGTGCTTCAGCCGCGCCGGCTCGCCGCACGATTGCTCGCGGCCCGCGTTGCGCAGGAACTGAACGTGAAGCTCGGCGAAGAGGTCGGTTACCAGATTCGCTTCGAAAACGTCACGTCGCCGCGGACCAAAATCCGGTTTGTAACCGAAGGCGTTTTGCTGCGGCAAATGCTCGACGACCCCGGATTGAAAGGCGTGGCCGTCCTCATTTTTGACGAATTTCACGAGCGCCATCTGTACGGGGACGTCACGCTGGCCCGCGCGCTCGATTTGCAGGAACAACAGCGCCCCGACCTGAAGCTGGCCGTGATGTCGGCCACGTTGAACGCGGTTGAATTGGAGGAATACCTTGGCGAAGTCAGAAGTCAGAAGTCAGAAGTCAGAAGCCAGAAATCCGAATCGCAACCGAAACCCGACCTCCGGCCTCCGACCGCTGAATTCCGTTGTTCCGTGCTTTCATCCGAAGGCCGCACATTTCCGGTCGAAATCGAATATCTGCCGCGCCGGTTGGGTGCGGGCGCGCCGCCCGTCTGGGAACTGGCGGCGGAGGCGTTTGCCAGTCACGTCCGGTCCGGTGGACACGGTGACGTGCTCGTGTTCATGCCGGGCGGCTTTGAAATCAGCCAGACCCTGGAGGCCATCCGCCATACCTCGGAGTCAAAGGGCTACCTGCTTCTGCCGTTGCACGGTGAATTGCCGCCGCGCGACCAGGACGCCGCCGTCGCACGCTACGACCAGCCCAAGGTCGTTGTGGCCACCAATGTCGCCGAGACGTCCATCACCATTGACGGGGTGCGGCTGGTTATTGACAGCGGGCTGGCGCGCATTCCGCGTTACGATGCGAACCGCGGCATCAACACCTTGTTGATTGAAAAAATCAGCCAGGCCAGCGCCGATCAACGCGCCGGTCGCGCGGGCAGGACGGCGCCGGGTATCTGCGTGCGGCTCTGGTCGCGGCCGGAACACGATGAACGCGCCCCGCAGGAATTGCCGGAGATCAAACGGCTCGACCTGGCCGAAGTCGTGTTGACCCTCAAAGCCGCCGGGGTGGGGGATTTGAGAACCTTCCGCTGGCTGGAGAAACCGGACGAAATCTCGCTGACGCACGCCGAGGAGTTGTTAATGGATTTGGGGGCGCTAAAATCTGTAGCGGCGGTCTGCGACCGCCGGGAGGTAGGACGCGATGTTCCGATCGCGCCGCCGCGGGCTGGGGAGGGTCGGCATGTTACCGGCCCAAATATCAGGGACGGCGACACGCCATCCCTCCCGAAAGGATTACAAATCACTCCCATCGGTCGCAAGATGCTGGCGTTCCCCGTCCACCCGCGTTACTCGCGCATGTTGCTGGCGGCACAGGAGCACGGCTGCGTCCATCAAGCCTGCCTCGTCGCCGCGCTCACGCAAGGCCGTGATTTGCTGCTCCGCAACGTCGGGCACGAAGTGGTGTCCGGCCGCGAGGATTTGTTCGGCGACAAGGCCTCGTCCGATTTCTGGATTCTGATGCGGGCGTGGACGTACGCGGCAAAGAACGAATTCCGTCTTGAGGCCTGCCGTAAACTCGGCATTCATGCCGTCACCGCGCGCCAGGTCGGGCCACTGTTCGACCAATTTCTTCGCATCGCCAAAAATGAGAAACTCGACACGGCGCCGCGCGAAATCAAGGACGAGGCGTTGCAGAAATGCATTCTCACCGGGTTCAGCGACCGGGTGGCGCGCCGGCTGGATGCCGGCACCCTGCGGTGCGAACTCGTTCACAACCGGCGCGG
>JBEKKN010000145.1:0-2742 GCA_050010675.1 Verrucomicrobiota bacterium
CCGCCCGGCGGCATCAAACCGGACCTCGGCGTCGTGCGACCACGGAGGGATGACGACAATCCCGCGGGCATCAATCCCCTTGTCCAGGATGCGCTGTTGCATGAAGCGGTCAAGCACAACCACTTTGGCAGCCTGTCGCAGGCTGAACCGGGAACAATGTTCCAGCCAGCGTGCGGCCAGGGAACCCGGCCGGAGCCAGCCTGCGGCCAGGGCTTCGTCGGGATTCAAGTCCATGATCCAATAATAGAACCGGGCCCGTCGCAGCCGGGCAAACCAGGCGCCGACAAATGAAACCAGCGGCGGCGATGTCATCGCCACCACCACGTCCTGACGGGGCAAAAACGAAAGCCGCAGGACACAAAACAACATGAAGCTGGCAAAATCCAACGCCCGTTTCCATTTCGCACCTTTTCCAAGCCCGGCGGAACCAACGCGGATAATCTGAATTCCGCGCCAAGTCTCGGTTTTTGCGAAAATCTTCTCCGGATTATCATAGGCCCGGCGGCCGGTCACCACCGTAACCTCGTGCCCGCGCCCGGCTAATTGCAGGGCAAGGTCCGTCAAATGCTGCCCACTGGATACCACATCCGGATAAAAAGTCTGATTGAGAAGAAGAATTTTCATGGGCACCCCGAGGCTTCGTACTGGTCAACCTCGTGGGTTACTCTATTCCCCGTCGAATCTTCAATTGGATTGTGCCCGGAATCGGCTCCCGGCTCACCAAAACCAGATAACCTCCACCGCCGGCTCCGGATAATTTCCAGCCGCAGGCCGTGTTCGCGTAGCGCGAAATCGTCGTCCTCACATCCCTCGTCATCATGCCTGGAAAAAGGCTGACCTGTGCCTCGAACGAATCCCGCAGGGACCGTCCAAACCGGTCCAGGTTGAAATTTTTAATGGCCGTCCAACAGCCAATCGCCGCTTGTGCCAGGGCGTGGACGCGGCCGTGGGTGACACGCTGGCCCCTGTACACGGCGAAGCCCGGCTTGCGGGGCCCCAAAGGAACCATGCATAAATGCGCCTCCAGCCACCGCAAGGTCGCCTCGTCATCCACCGAAACGATCCGCTTCGGCCAGAAATCGCTGTGATAATCCAGCCGGTTCAATCCCGGAAATACGATTCCAATGGCGTCCTGAGATCCCGAAAATTCCTTGGTTCCCGGCGGGTTATCATACGAGAAGAGTATCCGTGCGAGCCGCTGCCGGTCTCCCACCGGAATGTTTGTCTGCCACAATTCAATGGCCCGCTGGCGCGTGCTTGAGGCCATGCCGCTTCTTCCGTTGAACTCCATGGTCGGCTCGATGCCAATGGTCAGTACCGGGCCGCGGCCGTGCCTGGAAATAAAGGGCTGGTCGAGCCAGCCGCCCGCCAGATCGAGCCGGTACGGAATACGGCATTCCGTGCGCAAGCTGGTCGTCGAGCGCACCGGCAGGTTCCCGTTCTGATCACGTTTCAAGACCAGATATTTTATCCCCAATTGCCGGCAAAGTTCGGCCTTGGCCGCCGTATCGCCGTCTTCATTGACGATGAAAATGTCCGGCCTGATCCGTTTAAGTTCGTCAACAAAGTCCATGACACCGCTGCCCCGATTGATCACGCATTGTTTCACATGGCGGACGGCTTCCATCATGTATTTACGTTCTCTTTCCGTGGCGACCGGCGCGCGTCCTTTCAAGCCCATGATCGTCCGGTCCGCGCCCAAAGCCACATACACTTCGCCGTACCTGGCAGCCTTTTCCAGAAAACGGATGTGGCCGCTGTGCAACAGGTCAAAACATCCGCTCACAAATACTTTCCTGGGTCTCATTTGCTTGGGAGGGATGTTGCCACCTTTTCCACCTTGATCAACTTTTCCAATTCACGGGCCAGGGCTTGGTTTGCCTGTTCCGGATCATCCATGCCCGAAATCACAAACTCCAACACCTTCTGCCCCTGGTCACCGCGACCAGTCCAAATCGCACGAATCAGATTATATCGTGCCGACTCATGGTCCACATAGGTATCTTTTCCCGCGCCGGCTTCCCAGCGGCAATGGAAGACCTGGATGACACCGTCCCCGGTCTGGAATACATAACTGCGGATTGGCAACTCCACCCCATGGACGTTTATCATGGTTAATTTCGGGCCCGAAAGGAGCGTCAGCCCGGATGCCGTCAGACAAATCTCCGGCGTGTGCCGTTTGGCGAGGTAACCCGCCACCCGGCCCGGCGACCAACTGAAGTAAAAACCCTGCCACTGCGTTCCATCAGACTCGGTCCACTCGGCTTGTTTGCCCGTGTCGAAACGCAGCAGGTTTCGCGTCGTGGCATCTATCGGCAGGTCCTTCAACGTTGGATTGTCCCGGGGAAAAGCCAGGGTCCAGGCCGGACCCGGTTTCAGGTGCGCCTCACGGCTGTGATACCAGAGTTGGACGCCGGCCTCCACCACCAGCATCCAGGTCAGGAGACATATCCCAAGACGGTTGAGCGTGGAGGGTTGAAGGTTGAATGCCGGAGGATTTCGGACTGTGGACGTCGGACCGTGAACTTTGGACCTTGGACCTGTTAATAGAACGGCCAATCCCCACAATGCCAGCGTGCAAAGGATGGCGATCGTAATGCCCGCCGGATCGTGATATTCAGAAATGGCGGCAACGCCTTTTTTTGCGGCGATCAATGTCAGCAGCGACATGCGGCAGATATTGAAGGCCATGGAAAAAAGAAATCCCAACGGAACCAGCAGCCATCGGCGCGAACGGCTCAA
>JBEKKN010000146.1:0-2675 GCA_050010675.1 Verrucomicrobiota bacterium
TCACTCTCCCACCCTAAAACGTACGGCTTCGCAAATTGCCAGTGGCCGTGCAACAGCCGGTAAGTCCGCTCAAAACGAGCGCGAGGCAGAGTAGCAGTTTGGGTTTCATTTGCCGGATGGGATGATGTTGAGTTTAACTTCGTTGCTCCAAAAAGTTTGCTGGCTGTCGATCGGAGTGAAGCCCATACGAAAGGAGAGTGTGTTTTCGGAAATTGGTTCTGAAATGCCCAAGCAGTGACTACTTGGGACAGGTCGTGCAATGGGGCGACCGGAATTTGTGAGTCTCTTTGTGTGTCACTGTTTGGATTTCCTGAAGAAATCGGCGCTTTTTGCAGGTTCAAATCCTGTCGCTCCGACCATTTCTTCAAATCGCTTCCCCGGCGACCTGCCTGGACAAACCGCAACTTTTACTTGATGTCCGGGGAGGCGTGCCCGCTTTTATTTCATAAACCGGGTGAATATTTTTCCGACGCCCGAGCAAATGATTAGCCGGGTTATTCACAATTTTCCCGCTGGCGATAATTTTGTTCCGTGCGCAAAAGGAAACAGAAATAACCGCCTTTGGGGAGGCGGTGAAAATTTAAATATCCAATTAAAATCCCTTGTAAAACCGGCGGTTATTTGAGTTCCGCCCGGAAAAGTTTTCGTGCTGGCATCGCCGTTGCTAAACGCGCGTGAGCCAATCACAGTTGAGCACAGAGGCATACTATACACCGCTCGTGACGTGCGGGCGGAGGCTGGGTGACGCCGGACAAAACGGGCGCACGGGTTGGCTGGGACAGGCGCAACTCAAACATACTATGAAAAAAATATGAAGAAAATTGAAGCGATCATCAAACCGTTCAAACTCGAAGAAGTCAAGGACGCCCTCGGCGAAATCGGCATTGAAGGCATGACCGTAAGCGAGGTCAAAGGGTTTGGCCGTCAGAAGGGCCACACCGAAATCTATCGCGGCAGCGAATACACCGTGGATTTTCTGCCCAAGATAAAAATCGAACTCGTGGTGGCCGACAACCAGACCGACGCCGCGGTCGGGGCGATTGTCAAGGCGGCCAAGACCGGGAAGATCGGCGACGGCAAGGTCTTCGTGGCCAGCATCGAACAAGCCGTGCGCATTCGCACTGAAGAAAAGGGCGACGCCGCCGTTTAACCGACGAACAACTTGAACCTCACTCGAATAAAAACCATGAAACGATATTTACTGACCCTCGCTTTAATTGCAACCACCGCGTTCGGCGTCGCTTCACTGCGCGCACAAACGAACACCATGGCATCCACGAACGCGCCAGCGATGGCGGACACCAACGCGCCCGTCGCGGCTTGGACCACCAACGCGCCAACCTCCGAACAGCGTCTGGAATCGGTTGAAGCGTATTTTGCCAACACTGATCCAACCGCTCCTTACAAGGATACCAACGGCAACTGGACGGTGAATTTTGGGCTGGGTGCTTCCATCATCAACACCAACCTGATTAACAGCCAGGGTAATTATGTATCATACCCAGGAGCAGGCCATAACGCCTGGCTGCTGGCCAGCACGGCGTTGGTATTGTTCATGACCTTGCCCGGTCTGGCGCTGTTCTACGGCGGTCTCGTCCGCAAAAAGAACGTGCTCTCCGTGCTTGCTCAATGCTTCCTGATTACAGGTTTGACGACGATCCTTTGGTATATCTGTAGTTACGGAATGATCTTTGGTGGCGATGGCACCCCTACGGGCCCGCTGGGCATGACACATGACTGGATTAAGGGCATCGTCGGCAATCCAACCGTTTGCTGGATGTTTAAGGGCGTCACTTCCGCGCCGAATCCGGGCTACTCCTATTGGGTGTCGGAAAACGTGTATTCCATGTTCCAATTGATGTTCGCCATCATTACCCCGGCGCTCATCATCGGTTCCATTGCGGAACGCATGAAATTCTCGGCCATCTTCGTGTTCATGACCCTTTGGATCCTGCTCGTGTATAATACGCAAGGTCACATGGTCTGGGGCGTCAACGGCATGATGAATGGCTGTTGGAACTCGGCCGCAACCATTAAAGGCCTCGACTTTGCCGGTGGCACGGTGGTGCATATGTCTTCCGGTTGGTCGGGCTTGGTGTTGTGCATCATCCTTGGCAAGCGCATTGGCTTCGGCAAGGAAAACTTCACCCCGCATAGCATCGTATTGACCTATATCGGTGCGTCCATGCTGTGGGTCGGCTGGTACGGTTTCAACTCCGGCAGCGCCGTCGCGGGTGACATCATCTCGGCAAATGCCTTTACGACCACGACCCTTGCCACCGCAGTCGGCTCCTTCGTCTGGCCGATGTGGGAGTGGATTGTCAAAGGCAAGCCCAGTGTGCTCGGATTCTGCTCCGGCGCCGTGGCGGGCCTGGTGCTGATCACCCCGGCTTGCGGTTATGTGCTGCCGTCCGGTGCCATGTGGATTGGCATCGCCGCCGGTACCATCCCGTGGTTCTTCTGCTACAAGGTCAAAGGCTGGCTCGGCATGGATGACGCGCTGGATGCGTGGAGCGTTCACGGCATCGGTGGAATGTGCGGTGCGATCATGACCGGCATGTTCGCCCGTCAGGCCGCCAATCCGAACCTGGCGACCAACCTGAGCAAGTACGTCACCGACAAAATCTTTCAACCGCAATTGTGGGAGCAGTTGAAAACCATCGGCGTGTCACTGG
>JBEKKN010000147.1:0-2577 GCA_050010675.1 Verrucomicrobiota bacterium
ATTTCCAAAACGGGCACCTCACAAAACGCCCGGCCTCGACCTCGACCAGTTCGGGTAATGCGTCGGAACATTCCGGTTTGGCGATCGGGCAACGCGGCGCGAAACGGCAGCCGGGCGGGAAATTGCCGATGCGCGGCACGTTGCCGGGAATGGCCGAAAGGCGGTCGGCGGTGCCATGGAGTTTCGGCACGCTGGCCATCAACGCCTTCGTGTAAGGATGCAACGGGCGGCGCAATAACTCCTTCGCCGGCGACAGCTCGACAATCTGCCCGGCATACATCACGGCCACGCGGTCCGCCATGTCGCCGACGATACCCAGGTTATGGGTGATGAGCAGAATGGCCATGCCGAGCCGCTGCTTGAGCTCGCTCAACAATTCGAGAATCTGCGCCTGGATCGTCACATCGAGCGCGGTGGTCGGTTCGTCTGCCACGAGCAGTTTCGGTTCGCTCGCCAGCGCCATGGCAATCATCACCCGCTGCTGCATGCCGCCGGACATCTCAAACGGATAATTTTTGATGCGCGATTCCGGCGCGGGAATACCGACGAGTTTCAACAGCCGGATGACCTCCTCGTTGGTCGCCTTTTCCGGACGATGCAGCTTGAGTGATTCCTTGATCTGGTTGCCAATGCGGAACACGGGGTTCAGCGAAGCGCCCGGCTCCTGAAACACGTAGCTGACCACGCCGCCGCGAATGGAACGCAACTCGCCGCTCGACATTTTCAAAACGTCCCGGCCGTTCAGCAAAATCTCCCCACCGACGTAATTGGCGGGCGGCGTCGGCACCAGCCGGGTGATGGACAGGGCCGTGACAGTCTTGCCGCAGCCGCTTTCACCCACGAGACAGACCGTTTCGCCCGCGCCGATGGTGAATGACACGCCATCAACCGCCCGAAGCGCATCGGCATTTTTGCCGAAGTCCATCTTCAAATTTTTGATTTCGAGCAGGTTCATTTTCAGAAATCAGATTTCAGAGGTCAGAAGTCAGAATCCGCACCCGCCGCAAACGCGCTCGCGAGTCTGACCGCTGACCTCCGATCTCTGACCTCCGTCTTCATAGCGACTTCGTGTCCGCGGCGTCTCTTAAGCCATCGCCGAGGAAGTTGAAAGCGAGAACGGTGATAAATATTGCCGCGCCCGGCGCCAGCAACCACGGATAATTCCGCAGATACTCGGTGTTTTGCGCGGCGGTCAGCATGTTGCCCCAGCTGGCATTCGGCTCCTGGATGCCCACGCCCAGAAAGCTCAGCACCACCTCGCCGAGGATGTAATACGGCACGCTCAAAGTCGCCGCCACGATGACATAGGAGAACGTGTTCGGCAAAATATGGCGCACGATGACCTTGAGATGCGTCTGACCCAGGGCGCGGGCGGCGAGAACGAATTGCTGTTCGCGCAACGACAGGGTCATCCCGCGAATGACCCGGGCCATGCTGGCCCAGCCGATGAAACTCAAGATGATAATAATCATGGCATAGACCTTCGCCGAACTCATGTCCGCCGGAAACGCGGCGCGCAGCGAGATGATGAGATAGAGCGCGGGGATGGACATGATCAATTCGCACAGACGCATGATGGCCGTGTCCGTTGGGCCGACAAAATAGCCTGAAATACCTCCGATGATCATGCCGAAGGCAAACGACAGAATAATGCCGATGATGCCGATAGAGAGGGAAATTTGCGAGCCGTAAAGCAATCGCGAGAAAACGTCGCGCCCGAACTGGTCCGCGCCGAGCAGAAAAACCGGGTAATTCTTGTCGCCGGTGCCGAACAAATGAACCGTGGCTGGAATCAGGCCGAACAATTGGTATTTGTCGCCGTGAACAAAAAAAAGAAGCGGCTTCGAGTCGTTTTCAACAATGTGATAAGCGAAGACGTCGCCGCCTTGTTCGTAACGCGGCACCACCAGATGAGAACCTTGCAGCCGCGGCCAAATCGGCGGATGGAAGGAGTAATTAGTATCCAGGCGATCGTAACTGTAGGGCGCAACCAAACCCGCGAACAACGCCACAAGATAAAGGAAAATCAAAATCACGCCGCCGAACATCGCAATGCGCCGTTGTTTCAACCGTCGCCAGAACAATTGCCACGGCGACAGCGGCTGTTGCGCGGAAGCGATTTGCGTTGGCGCGGTTTTGTTCATTTATTTGAGTCGGATGCGCGGGTCGCTCCACGCGAGCAAAATGTCTGCAATGAAATTTCCAATCACCAATAGTGCCGTGGCCATGACCACGCAATCCACGACCAGATAGGAATCCTTGGCAAAGAACG
Source organism: Verrucomicrobiota bacterium (assembly GCA_050010675.1). GTDB lineage: Bacteria > Verrucomicrobiota > Verrucomicrobiia > Limisphaerales > UBA11358 > UBA11358. The sequence continues at coordinate 2,273 of JBEKKN010000147.1, forward strand.
CCTCCATGGTCAGGCGCCCGAGGCCGGGCCAGGCCATGATGTTTTCCACTATAAACGCGCCGCTCAACAGCGCGGCCAGCGAATAGCCAAAGATGGTCAACAGCGGATTAATGGCGTTGCGGAGCGCGTGTTTATACACCACCCAGCCCTCGCCGAGGCCGCGGGCGCGCGCGGCGGTGACGTATTCGGCGCGCAGTGTGTCGAGCAAGCAGGAGCGCATCCGGCGCATGATGCCAGCCAGGTCCGATGCGGCGAGCACGATGGCCGGCAAAATAAGATGATGCGCGCGGTCCCAGAACTGTTGG
>JBEKKN010000148.1:0-6127 GCA_050010675.1 Verrucomicrobiota bacterium
GTCATCGTCATGGTGAAACGGGTGCGCCCTTGTCGGTCAGCATTTTCTCGAGGGCCGGGTTGTGGGGCTGGCCGGCGGCGAGCGCCTTCTCATAATGCCAGCGCGCCAGTTCGACCATGGGCGGCTGCTGGGTGAGATAAATCACCGCCAGATTGTTGTGCGCGGCGCCGTAGCCGGGATCCAGCTGCACCGCCCGGCGCAACGCCGTTTCCGCCTGGGCGCGTAACCCTTTTTGCGCCAGCGTCACTCCCAGATAATTTTCAATGTCCGGATTTTGCGGGTCGAGTTTCGACGCGCGGCTCAACGCGTCCAGCGCGTCGTCATAGCGCGCCTCGCTGAACCGGATCCGGCCAAGGACCGTCAGGTTGTAGGCGTCGTTCGGACTCTGCGCCAGCGCCGCCTGGATGTTCTTGTCCGCGTCATCCAGCTTGTTTTCCTCCAGCTCGATCTGGGCCAGGTTGGCCAGGGCCAGTCCGTTGTTCTGGTCCTGCTTTAAAATTTGCTGATAATCCGCCTCGGCCTTGCCGTATTCCCGGGTGGAAAAATAATTCTGCGCCTCGGCCACCAGCGAAGCCGCACCGGCGGGCAGGTCCCGGACGGATTTCTTCTCCGCATTGGGATTGGCGGTCAATTGGGGTGACGACTGCTTGAACAGCGCCAGTTCCTCCGGGGTATAGGGAATCGTCTGGGCTTCATCCACCGCAATCCGTGCGCGCAACGTGTCCACCTGCTGCGCCAGCGCGTCAATCTGCGCCGCCGCATTCTGGCCCTTGGAACCGTAGAGCTTCTGGTTCGCGTCGCCCAACCGGGCCAGCAAATCGTCGCGTTCCTGTTCCAGCTCGCGGATGTGCGCCGCGTATTCCGCCGAACTGGGCCCCGCCGCCGGCGCCGGGTTCGCCGCCGCGCCCTGCAACGTTTTCACCCGATCTTCCAACGCGATTTTTTCCAGCGAGTTCACTTCCGCCGCCGATTGCAGGGCGGCAATCTGCACCTGCGCCCGGGCCAGTTCGGCCGCCGGGATGCCGGCGGGCACGACGACCGCTGGGGCGGACTTGAGGCTGGCCAGCTGTTTCTTGAGCAATTCATTTTCCTGGCGCAAGGCCTCCGCGGCGTCGGCGCTCGTCAGCAATGATTGCAGGCGGGTTTGCAACGTCTGATTTTCCAGGGCCAGCTGGTCGGCCCGCGCCGTCTGAACGGCCAGCTTTTGGTTCGCCTCGGCCAGCGCCTGTTTCAAAAGTTCGAAGGTTTTGGCGTCCACCCCCGTCGCCGCGTTGCCGTGGCCCTGCCCCAGGCTCACCTTCAACAAATCATTTTCCTTCATCAAAAACCGGAGTTGCTCCTGGACCTGGGCAAATTCGGCCGGTGACACCGTCGCCGGCTGCACCGCCAGGGCTTCCTTTAATTTGGCCTGCAACGTTTCGTTGTCGGTTTGCAGCCGTTTGATCTGCTCGTGCAGCGCACCGAGTTGCGATTCCAGTTCGGCGTTGGCCGCCGCTGCGGCCGGGGGCGGCGCCCCGGGAGTCGCCGGCGCCGGGACCACGGGCGCTGGCGTCCCCGCCTGCGGGACGGGTGGGAGCTTGGCGGTCGTTTCGGCAATTTTTTCCGCCAGATAATCCAGCCGGAAATTGATAATCTTGGGGCTCCAGTCCGGAAATGCCGTATGGAATTTTTGCAGGTTGTTCTGCGCCTCGACGTAGTCGTTCAAGGCCCGGCGCGGCTCCCCCGAATTGTCAAACGCGTCCGCCTGCTGCATGAGGGCGTAAATGATGAGGTATTGGTCGTCGGGATTCTCCTGCGCGCGTGCCGATGGCAACAGGCCCAAAATCAAAACGACAAATACCGCCAGGCGTTTCATGCTGGCAAAATACTCGAAGCGGATGCGATTTGGCAACGCCGGTGGTGGTGGGACGATGCGCAATTTTTGGTGGGGTGACTTCGGATCACGGCTCGTCAGCAGCCTCGCCCCACCAATCGAAACATTGGTCCCGGTGGGGCGAGCGTCCTCGCGAGCCGGGCGCACTTTGTCCACACCACCCGGCTCGTCAGCAGCCTCGCCCCACCAAAGCGAAGCATTGGTCCCGGTGGGGCGAGCGTCCCCGCGAGCCGGGGCTAAGGGGAAATTCAAACTTTCAAACGCCTCACTCAACCAATAATTTCCTGCTCGTGAACCTTCCTCAGGACAATCCATTTCCTCAACGACAAAACCCTTCATCAGGCGTCCACCTTCAATTGGGCCAATCCAACATCGTTTTGCTGACCGTCACCACCGAAGAGCGTAAACCTTGGTTGGCAAATGAAAAAGCACATCATCTTCTTCACCAGACCTGGTCGGAAGCAACCGCGTGGCTTGTTGGCGATTATTTGCTGATGCCGGATCATCTCCACTTATTTTGTGCGCCAAGGGATTGGCACTTCACCATTGAAACATGGATTTCCTATTGGAAACGGGAATTCGCCCTGAAGCAGAAACGGCTCGCGGGGACGCTCGCCCCACCGGCACCCACCCCGTGGGAATGGAAATTTCAGTCTCGCGGCTGGCATCATCGGCTGCGCGATGGCGAAAATTATTCGGAAAAGTGGATTTACGTGCAGGAAAATCCCGTTCGCAAAGGATTGATCAAACGGATCGAGGACTGGCCGTTCAAAGGCCGGGTGTTCGATTTGATTTGGAGCGGAAAATAGTTCGCATGACGGCTCGTCGGTAGCCTCGCCCCACCAATACGAAGTACACTCCCGGTGGGGCGAGCGTCCCCGCGAGCCGGGCGCACTTTGCCCACACCACCCCGGCTCGTCAGTAGCCTCGCCCCACCAATCGAAACATTGGTCCCGGTGGGGCGAGCGTCCTCGCGAGCCGAGCGCACTTTGCCCACACCACCCCGGCTCGTCAGTAGCCTCGCCCCACCAAAATTGTATCATGGGCCCAGTGACTCGCCGATTGACCTGACGGGCCGGCTCTGTTATCGTTGCCCCACTTAAAACGCGCCATGAATACTGCGCTTAACCAGCATGTGCTGGTCTTGAACCGGCTCTGGCAGGCGGTCAACGTCTGCACCGCCCGGCGCGCGCTCGCGTTGTTGTTTCAAGGCCACGCCCAGGTGGTCCTGGACGGCGACGACGGTTCGTTTCACACGTTTAATTTCGATCAGTGGCGCGATCTCTCGGAAAACGCGCCGCACGAGGAATCCGTGCGCGCCATTTCCTTCCGCGTCCGCGTGCCGCGCATCATCCTGCTGCTGATTTACGACCGGCTGCCGAAGAAGGAGGTCAAGTTCACGCGTCACAACATCTTCGAGCGTGACAAGAACACCTGCCAATACTGCGGCCGCGTGTGCGACCGGAAGGATTTGAACCTGGACCACGTCATCCCGCGCGACCGGGGAGGGCCGACGACGTGGGAAAACATTGTTTGTTCCTGCATCGAGTGCAATACCCAGAAAGCCAATCGCACGCCGCAGGAAGCCGCGCTGCATCTCATCCGCAAACCCAAGCGGCCCAAGTGGCGGCCGTTCGTGCAGATCAACTTCAGCCTGCACCGGCACGACAGTTGGAAGCACTTCATTGACCTCGCCTACTGGAACGTCGAACTGGGCGAAGATATTGAGTAACGGCCGCGCCGATTTACGATATCTGATTTACGATTTACGATCCGCCACCCCATTGCGCGCATAAATCTGATATCGTAAATCATAAAATTGAAATCTCTGCAAAACTTGCGTAGCGGCTCCTCGGCAGAGAGCCGGATCTGTAATTTCATTGAAAAATGCGGCGGTCTGCCGACTCGCCGCTACGATGGCTGGGAGTTTTGCAGACATCTCAAATAGTCAGACGCCTCACCCAGGCAGGAGGCTGATACGTTTTGCATCTTTCGGTGGGTTGAACGTACCCGCGAGCCGGGTGCTCTTTGCCAGACGCGGCTCGTCAGTAGCCTCGCCCCACCAAAGCGAAGCGTTGGTTTCGGTGGGGAGAGCCTCCTCGCGAGCCGCAGCGTATTTTACCAACGCCACCCCGGCTCGTCGGTAGCCTCGCCCCACCAACTTTTACCATTACCCGGGTCCGCGCCGACATTGACAGGTCATCGACCGGAAAGGTAACATGGTTCAGCTGGCGTGTTCGTCTATCGGTTAGGACGCTGGATTCTCAATCCGGAAAGACGGGTTCGACTCCCGTACGCGCTACCACTCTCAGTGGTTGAGGGTTGAGGGTTGAGGGTCAGCAAGCATGTCCCAGGAGTGACTTTCTCAATCCGCTCAACATCTTGCTTTGCTTTTCGCAGACGGAATATAACCGGTCGAAATCAGCCTTGGCCAGAAATCCCTGCCGTTGTGAAATGTTTGCCTGGGAAATGACCTCGAATAATGAACCCGTTGCAATCTCAACGAAACGCGCAAAATCCGGCCGCGACGACCGTGAGCTTCCTTCGGCGAGGTTTGACGAGATTGAAACGGCGGCCCGGCGCAATTGATTCGTCAAACCGAATCGTTCAGCTTCAGGAAAAGCCCGCGTAACGTCATAAACCAGATCGACAAAGTTAATGGCTTCCTGCCAGACTTCCAATTTTTCAAAGTTAAACATATTTGTGGATGAAGATTAATGGTTGTGGGTTAAGGGTCAGTGCCAAAAACTTCTAAACCGTCATCCCTCAACTGGCGACCCTCAACTTTCCGAAATCCCTCAACCCTCAACCAAGACTTGACTCTCAACTCTCAACCCTCAACCCTCAACGTGTTCAATGAACACATTCCAAATCATCTTCACACCGATCAGCGCCGCCGAACTGGCGCGGATGACCAAGGAACTGCAGTTGCAGATCCTTGGCGATTTTCGCGGCCTGCCCCAGCAGGTGCGCGGTACGGAACTGGACGAATTCGGCAAGCTGGAACGCGGCGGGCGCATCCTGCACCGGTTTCGCGTGGGCGACTACCGCGTCTATTTTGAGCGTCACGATCTGGGCGTGCTGGTGCACCGGATTGTGAGCCGGCACACGCTCAAGGATTTCTATTTCCGGACCGGGCTCAAAACCGCCGAGGACGAAGCCCTCCAGGAAAATCCCAAGTTTTGGGAATTGATCGAAGCGGCCAAGACCCCCGTGAACTAAACCAGCGCCATTGGCGACGGTATATTTTGCGACGCCCGGTGGGGGCGAGCAGCTTGTCCCGCCCTGCGGTGATCCTCGCGAGCCGAGCGCACTTTGTCCACACCACCCCGGCTCGTCAGTAGCCTCACCCCACCGTTCGAAGCACAAGTCTCGGTGGGGCGAGCGTCATCGCGAGCCGGACACACTTTGCAAAACCTGGCTCGTCAGTAGCCTCGCCCCACCGTTCGAAGCACAAGTCTCGGTGGGGCGAGCGTACCCGCGAGCCGAACACACTTTGCAAAACCTGGCTCGTCAGTAGCCTCGCCCCACCAATCGAAACATTGGTCCCGGTGGGGCGAGCGTACCCGCGAGCCGCAGCGTATTTTACCCACGCCACCCCGGCTCGTCAGCAGCCTCGCCCCACCAAACTGGCTCTGCCCCGCCAGACAGTTCCACGATCCAGAGACGGCTTGCGCCCAGCGCCGGGGCATTTATGATTGGGTGGCCAACATGAAGTTGAAACGCCAGTCATTGGTTTCCCAAGGCTCCTTGTCCCGAATGCTTCAAGCCGCGGCGGAATCCTGGAAACGCTGTGATTTCCAGCAAAGCATCGGGATTTTGGAACGCGCCAGCCGCTTGGACCCTGCCAATTCCGGCATCTTGCTGGACCTGGGCAATTTTTATGGGAACCGGTATGACTACGCGGCGGCTGAACGTTGTTTTGAGAAGGCCGTGCGCCTGACGCCCCAAAAGACAGAAACGCTGGCGATTGCGGGAAAATTGAGCCGTGATTTCGGCAATCATGCGATGGCCGAACGCTATTTCCAGCGTGCGCTGGAAGCAAAGGCCAATTCACCCGAAATCCTCGCCAGACTGGCCGAAGTTTATGAACGTCTCCGACGATTGACCGAGGCCGTCGAGTTGACCGACCGTGCCTTACGGTTGGATGGTGCTTATGCGCCGGCACTGCTCTTGCGCGCCAAACTGTATCGTCAAGCCGGCCAGTCCAGCGAAGCCGAAAAGCTCCTTCGGCCCTTTTTGCTCTCAAAAGCC